>JBCDEP010000002.1:0-125394 GCA_039179675.1 Cyanobacteria bacterium P01_G01_bin.67 | reverse complement strand
TGCCAACCACTAAAAAAATGATAAATCTGTGTATATTATTAATATTAAATAATATTTTACTAAAAATAGTAAGTTCTTAACTTTACTCTAAATGATTTTAAATTGTCAAAGTAGCGATCGCATTTAAAATCTTGAGTTTACCAAAAATTTTAGATGGCGAAAATGCAGCCAATAAATATTGCCATGAACCATTTATAGTGCAGCAGTCAGCAGCGGACTAATGCCCAACAAGTATTGATTTAATAAATATTGGTTTAGCTCTTAATTTGACAAACAAAACCGAGTTCAAAAATATGAATGGATGAATTTCTTTGGCTACTGAGATTGCAACATCATATAAAGTCATTCCCTACTTTAAGATGTTATTTATCTTTGGCACAACGGAAACCAGCAAAAATCTGCCTGACTCCTGGGTGATACCAGTTCCGAAAACTAGACCTTAAGGTAAGACTATTTGTTGCCCAACTGCCTCCCCGTAAAACTCGATGTTGTCGATCAAAATAAACTTCTGAATATCCTGGATAAGGATAATAATTAAACTGGGGATAACTAGCGAACCAAGAAGCAGTCCACTCCCAAACATTGCCTAACATATCTCGACAACCATAATTACTACTTTCTGTATAGGTAGTAACAGGGGTAGTATGTCCAATTAAATGACCATGATTACAGTTAGAAGACGATCCCTGGGCTGCTTGCTCCCATTCTGCTTCTGTCGGCAGTCTTTTTTCAACAAAATTGGCGTAGGCTTCTGCTTCGTAATAGCTAACACCGCAAACAGGATGGGTCAACCAATCTGAATCTGAAGACCAGTACAAGGGTTGAGCAACTGGATTTTGTTGTAACCATTGCCACCCTGTCTGGCTCCAATATTTACGCTTTTGATAACCACCTTCGGTCATAAATATTGAATATTGTCCACAGGTGACAGGAAAGCGATCAATCCAATAAGAATCCAAATGTACTTTGTAAGCGGGTTGTTCATTATCCAGGGCTGCTATTGAATTGCTACCCATGATAAATTCCCCCGCTTTGACCAACACCATTTCTATATCTTTGTTGGCAGAAAAATTTATTGAATCTTGAGAGACTTGTGGTTTGGATTCACTCCAATCAGCAATAAACAAGTGTCGTCGCTGATGTAATTGCCAGATTACAGAAATTGTTTCACAATGTTGGCTTTCGTGTTGAATCAACCAGCGCCACAAACGCTCCTGTTTTTCTATAGGGGCATGTTCGAGATAGTTGAGAGTTTTTTCTCTAATAACCTGGAGATATTCCTCAATCGTCTTTGTACAGGGTAAATTTTGCCGTTCCTGTTTAGGTAAGCCATCAGCGGTAAATAAAATTTGATATTCTTGAAAGCTAGGAGACAAATTTGCAAGATAGTTTAAAATCCAGTGAGCTTCGGTAAAGGCAATATGACCAAAATGCCAACCAATGGGACTAAATGCAGGATGAGCTTGCTGCTCAAAAAGTGCGGGTTCGATCTCGAAAAACAGATCCCAAGTCACTTGACGTACTTCTTTTAGTTCTCTGGCAATTGATTTTCTACGAGATTGAACTGATGCTAACTTCAAGATTTGCTCCTACACCAATAAGACTTTTTTCAGGACAAGAAATCCAGTCTCCTTCAAATAAAGGCTCTGAGGCGATTATTACTGCATCAGACAAGGATTTATCCTTTGTATAGTATAAAGTAGGGCTAGCTTCACGGTTGGAATAGCGGCAAGCAGCTAATTCTTTGCCGTTGCTCAAGACTATATTGGCAGAGAAATTAATCTCGTCTGGCTGTGCTAATTTTACTAGCCGAATAATAGTGTTCTCTAAAGCTTGTTGCAGGCTAAGGTTGCTATCAGTTTCTAGTTCATTAACTATCAGCGCAAAAATATGTTCTGAATCAGTAGTCCCTTCAATACGTTGATATGCAAAATCATGAAGTTTGTTACGGATTGGTCGATAAAGAGTCTGACGAAAATCATCAATAAAACCATTGTGAATAAACAATAGATTTTGATGAGAAAACGGCTGACAATTAATCATGTCTACTGAAAGATTAGAAGTAGCACTTCGCACATATCCGAGATAGCATGATGACTTAATGTATTGCCCTAGCTGTGGCAAGTTGGCATCGTTCCAAATTGGTAACACATTTTTATAGGTATAAGGCGAGTTGTGTAGCTTTGCATCATCGTACCAACCGATGCCAAATCCATCGGCATTGAGTAATCCTGCGGTCATTTCTTGCGGTTGATAGCTTTGCAAAACCAAAGAATGTTCTGGCTTGATCAAGATGCGCTCTAATTGAATCGTGGAACCGAGATAGCCTAATAATCGACACATTATAAATAGTTAGTATTCATGCCTTCTATATTCAAACATGGGGATGCTAAGTTTATTCGCCTGGCGATCGCTTTTCTGCTTCAGAAATGTAAAGTAGATCTTGATTAAACATCTATATTGGGTCAATTTGTTGGGAACCAGAAAAAATTATTGTCTCTTTTGAACTCAAAATCCATTTAACTTTGAAACTGGGATTTCTGATTGCTTTAGCTCCTTTGCATTGACTCTTGTTCTCTGGTGATTGAACCATGTCTGCAATTGTTGACGACAAGATACTTCTTGAATGCCAGCCAATACCTGCAAACGATGATTGGAACAGCAACTGTCAGGTAAATTGGTTATAGTACGAATAGCTCCAGTTTTGGGGTCGTCTACACCGTAAACCAATAAACTTAGACGAGCCTGAATTATGGCTCCAGCGCACATTGGACAGGGTTCTAAAGTAACGTAAAGTGTACAGTCAGTTAGATAGCAATTATTCAGAGTTTTACTGGCAGCACGGATCGCTAAAATCTCCCCATGCGCTGTGGGATCTTGCTCCCTTCGTTTGCGATTAGCCGCCTCTGCGATGATATTGCCCTGGCGATCGACAATAACTGCTCCTACAGGAACTTCCCCCAAATCAGATGCAGTATGAGCTAACTCTAGAGCGTACTTCATATAGCGACAATGATTTATGTAGGCATCATAGTTTAGTTGAGCCAGGGAATCAGTTATGGTTTGAGCGTGAGATTTTTTGATCATTGCAAAGTCGCCACAGAGAAAATCTAAAACTGCTGATAGATTTGCCACAGAAAACTATTAGACTAATGTTAAATCATCCAGCACAGAATCCTAATTTAAAATAACTGGTAATGAACATAGCCGACATCTCAACCATTTTAGAAAGTCTTTTTGCTAGCCAAGATATTAACCACGATGTAGAAGAAGCTTGGCAGGTAAAAAATTCTCAACTACATTTATTGGTCATTCTTTCCGAAGACCATAGTTGGCTAAGATTATTAACTCCGATCGCTACAGCTAGTGAAGCGCAGTCTTTATTACCTCAGCTACTCGAAGAAAATTTTAATGCTACTCAAGAAGTCCGCTATGCTCTAAATCAAAATGTGCTGTGGGGTATATTTCATCATCCTTTCGCTAGCCTAACCTCAGAAGACTTCCAAAGTGCGATCGCATCTTTACTTTCATTGGTTGAAAAAGGTTTATCCCCATCTTTTAATCAGCTTATTGAAAAGCAAATTATTCAAATTGTCAAAGCGGCTAAAGCACAGGGACAAAGTTTAGAAGCTACTTATCAAACTATTGATCGCTTTTATCAGGAAGGAGTAATGGGTGGAGTAGATCAAGATCCTGAACAACGAGAACAGTTTTTGGCTGCATGGAAAGCTCAGTTGGATCGATTATGGTCTGAGGTTGAAGTGTAGTTATTAAACAGTTGATAACTACATCGGTATTCCCATGAAATACATTTTGTTCTATAAACCTTATGGAGTATTGTGTCAGTTTACCGATCGCAATGATAATCCTCGCCCCACTTTAAAAGACTATATTCCGATTGCTGAAGTTTATCCTGTCGGTAGATTGGATCTTGATAGCGAAGGGCTATTATTACTTACAGATAACGGACAACTACAAAACCGTTTAGCCGATCCCAAATTTGCTCATCCCCGTACTTATTATGTCCAAGTTGAGCGAATTCCTGATGAGTTTGCTTTGAATAAATTAAGAACTGGCGTAACGCTCAAAAACTATCGAACTCGTCCCGCAAAAGTATCATTATTACCAGTCGAACCCAATTTACCACCTCGTAATCCCCCAATCCGCGATCGCAAATCTGTTCCAACTTGTTGGTTAGCCATGACTCTCACTGAAGGCAAAAATCGGCAGGTAAGACGTATGACCGCGGCGGTGGGGTTTCCGACTTTGAGATTAGTGCGGGTTTCAATTGGTCACAATGACTGTAAATTAGATCTGGCGGGTTTACAGCCTGGACAATGGCGGGAATTAACTAACAATGAAAACAAAAAGTTAATTAACTTTAAATAAATATATTTATTGATACACATATTTATACTAGGATTTGTAAAACTTTTAATTGTTGCTTTATATTTCAAAATAATTAATCTTTTTAACATAAAAACAAATAATTTTACTAAATAATACGTCTCAATCAGAAGAGATGTAAATATACTTATAAGAGAGGCAAAGAAATTGTCTCAAAATTATGCAAAACATATTCAGCTATACATAATCCATGACAACTACTATTCGCCAAGATAGCAACTATAGTCTTTGGGAGAGATTTTGTCGTTGGGTAACTAATACTAACAACCGCATTTATGTTGGTTGGTTTGGTGTATTAATGATCCCATGTCTACTCTCAGCTACTATCTGTTTCATAATTGCGTTCATCGCTGCGCCCGCAGTTGATATTGACGGTATTCGCGAACCCGTTGCTGGCTCATTACTTTACGGAAATAACATTGTTTCTGGTGCTGTTGTTCCTTCCAGCAATGCGATCGGACTGCATTTTTATCCCATCTGGGAAGCAGCCTCTTTAGATGAGTGGCTCTATAACGGTGGTCCTTATCAGCTAATTATCTTCCACTTCCTAATCGGCATCTTCTGTTGGATGGGTCGTCAATGGGAATTGAGCTTCCGTCTCGGCATGCGTCCTTGGATCTGCGTAGCATATTCTGCTCCTGTATCCGCAGCAACTGCTGTGTTCCTAATCTATCCTCTAGGACAAGGTTCATTCTCTGATGGCATGCCTTTAGGAATTAGTGGAACATTTAACTTCATGCTGGTATTTCAAGCTGAACATAACATCCTAATGCACCCCTTCCACATGTTGGGAGTTGCTGGTGTCTTTGGTGGTGCTTTGTTTAGTGCAATGCACGGTTCTTTGGTGACTTCTTCTCTAGTTCGTGAAACAACTGAAGTTGAATCCTTGAACTATGGCTATAAGTTTGGTCAAGAAGAAGAAACATACAACATTGTTGCTGCTCACGGCTACTTTGGACGTTTGATTTTCCAATATGCTTCCTTCAACAATTCTCGTTCCTTGCACTTCTTCCTGGGTGCTTGGCCTGTAATTGGTATTTGGTTTACGGCAATGGGAATTTCCACCATGGCGTTTAACCTCAACGGCTTTAACTTTAATCAGTCTGTTCTTGATTCTCAAGGTCATGTAATCAATACTTGGGCTGATGTACTCAACCGTGCCAACCTTGGGTTTGAGGTCATGCATGAACGTAATGCTCATAACTTCCCCTTAGATTTAGCTAGCGGTGAAGCTGCTCCTGTAGCAATGACTGCTCCTGCTATCAACGGTTAATAAGCAAGCAATTTTTTTAACCTTAATTAATTCGATTGATCAACGCTCTTCCTTTTTTGGAGGGGCGTTTTTCGTAGTTGGAGTTGTCAAAAGAATAGAAAAGCAGATGATGTTTTATCAACAAGCAAATTTTGATATTCGCTGTGAATGGGGAATATCAGGAATAGAAAAGCTTTCTCCTCTTAGTGAGGTTGTAATTGTTGTCGATGTAATGTCTTTTTCTACATGTGTAGACATAGCTGTTAGCAATAATGCATTAGTTTTCCCTTACCGTTGGCGAGATGAAACGGCTAGTGAATATGCTAAGTTGAAAAATGCCAAATTAGCTAGTTTTAAACGTCAGGTAACTGAAGGATTTTCGCTTTCTCCCACTTCACTTGTAAGTATGGCTGAGAATACAAAATTAGTTTTACCATCTCCTAACGGTTCGACGTTATCTTTATTGAGCGCGAGTCAACATACTTTGGCAGGATGTCTCAGAAATTGCCAAGCTGTTGCTGAATCTGCAATGCAACTTGGAAAACCTATTACTGTAATTCCAGCAGGGGAGAAATGGGAAGATGAAACTTTTCGTCCCGCTATTGAGGATCTCATTGGTGCTGGAGCGATTGTTAATTATCTAGTGGGAACTAAGTCACCTGAAGCCGAAATAGCGCTATCAGCCTTTAAATATGCCCAAGATCGTCTGCTTTCAGTACTATTAAGTTGCTCTTCGGGTAAAGAACTTGATGAACGTGGTTTCAAGATAGACGTGGATCTTGCAGCTCAATTTAATTCAAGCAATGCTGTTCCCAAGCTCCAAGACGAAGTTTACGTAAATTTTAATGCAGCTACATGTAAATAAGTACAAATGTACTATTATTGTATTGGTAAGAATTTGGCATAAAAAAAAGAGATTGAATAAAGCTACAACTTGAGCCATTCAACCTCTTCAACTGAAAAAATAGTTTTTATTGTTTCAATTTATTTGGCTACAGTATTGATTGCAGGTGCTTGAGCCAAGGTAATTTGCTTTTCTTGAGCAATAATCATTTGAGATTGACGAACTTCAGCATTGATTGCCACCGTCTTCACGTCGTAGATTTGAGTAAATAGCTTGGGATAAACACCAATACCAAGAATCAGAACTAAGAAACAGGCTGCAATGAAAATTTCTCTAGGATTAGCATCATCAAATGGGGCTTCTCCAGGGAGAGCGCAACTATTACCAAAACATACTGCTGGTTCGTTTGTAGGTTTTCTTAGCTTTAGTTGATCGATATCACAGGCTAAAGCTTCATTGGAATTGAAGAACACTAGTCTTAGCATTGACAGCAAATAGATCGGTGTCATGATAATTCCTACCGCAGCTAAGAAGACCATTACAGTTGAGAAAGTCGGACTGTATACATCGTTACTAGTCATCCCTACAAACACAGCAATCTCACTAGCGAAACCACTCATTCCAGGAAGAGCTAGAGATGCCATTGCACCTGCGGTAAATAAAGCAAAAGCTTTGGGCATTACTAGTGCCACTCCGTCCATACGATCCATGAATAAAGTATGCGTGCGATCGTATGTAACCCCCGTGAGGAAGAACAAAACAGAAGCAATCAAACCGTGAGAGAGCATTTGCAGCATTGCACCGCTAGTACCAATATCAGTGAAGGAAGCAATACCTAACAATACGAATCCCATGTGTGACACTGAGGAGTATGCCAAGCGGCGTTTCATATTGGTTTGAGCAAAAGAACTAAAACCACCGTAAATGATATTGATAACTCCCAAGGTTGCCAATATAGGAGCAAAATAGACATGAGCGTCGGTCAGTAGCTCCATGTTAAAGCGGATTAAGCCATAACCACCCATTTTTAGCAACACACCTGCCAAAATCATGGATACAGGAGCAGAGGCTTCCCCGTGGGCATCGGGTAACCAGGTATGTAAAGGAAAAATAGCTAACTTGACGCCAAAAGCAATCAGTAGCCCTGCGTATAGCGGCATTTCCAAGGCTAAAGGATAATCCTTCAAGGCTAGAGCAGCAATATCAAAAGTTAAATTATCACCGTAGAAAGCCATTCCTAGACCTGCAACCAAGATAAATATCGAAGCTGCGGCAGTGTAGAGTAGAAACTTGGTGGCAGCGTAGCGACGTTTTGAACCGCCCCAAATGGAAACTAGTAGATAGACAGGAACCAGTTCAAGCTCCCACATGACGAAGAACAATAACATATCCTGCGCCACGAATACTCCAATTTGCGCTGAGTAAAGCACTAGCATTAGGAAGTAAAATAAGCGAGGCTTACGATCCACCTGCCAGGCAGAAAGCATTGCCAAAGTTGTCACAAAACCTGCTAGTAAAACCAAGGGAGCAGAAATACCGTCTACCGATACCGACCAACTAACGCCTAGTTGGGGAATCCAGCTGTAGCTTTCTGCTAGTTGAAATTGTGCGCTATTGGCATCATAGTTATTCCAGAACGCATATCCCATCAACATAAAGTCTGCAATACCAACACTGAGAGCGTACCAACGAACGGTTTTACCTTCTTTGTCGGGAATCAGAGGAATGGCTAGAGCAGCTAGCAGAGGTAAAAAGATTATCGCGGTAAGCCAGGGAAATTGAGCTACCATTGTTAGTTTTTGAATATAAAATCAATTGTTAATAAAAGTATAGTATATTAACCTTTGTTAAGAACAATCTTATTTGAGATTAACAAACTTTCAACGATCATTACAAAAATTAAAGTATCGATTTTAATAGTTGTGAACAAGGATGGATAATCCTTGTTATATAGGGCTTCAAGCAGTCTTAACAAGAATGGCGATCGCCGAGCAATTGCCAAAAAACCAAGTAATTAGTTGAAGATAAAAATTTTAAATATTCAGCAGAAGTTAAATTAATGAGTTAAATTAATTACTTAAAAAATTAAATCTCATTCTGCTTAACCCAGGCTGGTAAATTAATTCAATCTCCAATTTCAGCCAAAATACCGTTAGCTAACTCCTGGAGATATTTCTGACGTTCAATCATCTTCATACTTGGTTTGAGATCGAAAGTAGCCAACATGTCTCTCCAGCGATAAGTCCAATCATGCTTAAGTAAGCAGTTCGCTACGTTTCTGCGGCTAATCCGTTCCAACCGTTCTGGTTGTTGATCCAGCTCAGTGATCGCTTCTACAACATCAGTTCCCGATAAATCAACCTGAATAATTGGCTCTAGCCAATCGAAATAGCGGGGAAACGCCTCTCCAGCAGGTGGCATACCTACCATTACTGTACCTGCGGCAGCTCCTTCAAAAAAGCGATAGCCAATTTCCTGGGTTCCGCCCGTTTCTTCCTTAGAGTTAAACTTGGCATAGTTGGTGATACTGTAGCGGCTTCTCTGAAACAGACTTGCTAATAAAATTCGATGTTCCCTGGGATTAGCTATCTTCAGCTTGCCTCTGATGGTGTCATGATAATAAAAGAAATTATCTTGGGCTGCTCTTTGTACTAAAGCTCGATGAATATCTGGCGATCGCCGACCGACGTAAGAAACATCGATAGAACGTTGGGGTGGATTAGGATAAGGAGAAAATCTCAGAGTATCAACCGCTGGTGGAACATAGGTCACAGGGGGATCAATTAGCTTGTTTAAGTCTTCAACACATTGAGTCACTCCTAAAAATACGTGATCAAAATGGGACCAAGGCTCTTTAAATAAACGCTCAATCTTAAGGTCTGGTTGCCACATCTCCGTAATAAAGCAAGCAGTGTGACGACATTTTTCACGCCATCCTTTAATAGATTCCAACAGATGGAATTGCCAGGGATTATCTAATACTGCAAATAGCAAATCATATTCGTGTTCCAGAACCAATTCTTCGGGAAAAGGAGCAAGTTTGGCAGCAAGATCATCAGACCCGCCGAAGTATTTGACGCTACGATAAACTTTCCGAGCCAGATCGAAGCCGCGATCTGGAATGGGCTTATGTAGCTGTGCTGATTCCAAATCAGTTAGTATATCTTCAAACTCATAAATACAGCAGTTTGCTGCCTGAAACCGAAACTCACGAATTGAAACCACTAGAATACGAGGTTGCCGATCTCTATTGGAAGAAGAACTATGGGACATAATCAATCAATATTAAAAGTCGTTCTGGGAAACCTAGGAAAATAGGAATTGGCAATGTTACATGTCTAAGCTGAGAGCTATCGTTCTGGGCACTCAATTAAGTTGACAACATCTGAATTTAAGTCCAAACTTTTGCCTAATATTTTTAATATGTGCTTATTTAATAAATATATGCAGGCTACGACAAAAATTCGTCTGCTGATTGTCATAATTTAGCCAAGCTGGCACTTTGATAATAATGCGCCAAAATTTGATGATAGTTAACTCCTTGTTTGGCTAAATAATATGCTCCCCACTGGCTGAGACCTAATCCATGTCCAAAGCCGCGACCTTTGATATGTAGATTCTCGCCATCGGTAGAGACACGGAATAAAGTGCTACGAAGCTCGAGAACTTTACGCAGCTTTTTCCCACTAACGGTTGTCGTGCCGCGATCGCCTGTAACTTTCATGGTAATTACTCGCCCACGGGGGGTCATTTCGGCTGGCTGTAAACCTTTAACATTACCAATACCAGCGACTAAACTTCTGATCTTGCTGACAGGAATTACCTGCTGCCATTCAAACACAGGAGATTCATGATCGTAATCAACTACAGCTCTTAAATAAGGTAGTGGGGAAGTCCAGACATCCTCTACGTTTTCGGTATGTCCCCCAGAGGAAGAATGAAACGCAGCTAAAATTACTTGATTATTGTAAGTCATAATTTGACCCAAAGTACTGTTGACAGCTTCATGAGTAGTGGTGTACTCGCTATCCAAACCCTTGTATACCTGAGTGCCAATGGTCGTATCGACGTCATAAAGACTATTAGACTCCGTACTACGCTTATAAAGTGCATAGGATCGAGCTGCAACAGCCTGTGCTTTCAAGGCTTCGATTGGCCAACTAGAGACTGCTTCGGCACCAACAACACTATATAAATATTCTTCTAAATCGACATGATTGATCGCCGTAATATTATTGTTTCGACGAATTAAATGAGTTGTTCCCCGATACCAGCGATCGCCAATCCACACATAACCATTATCTTGCGGCTCAATAATTAATTCCCCAGCCCCAACACGCTCATTAATACTAATCCTGTTGCCGTTTAGCTTAGCTGCCATAGCAGACATCGGCGTCAGTTGACCTAGCTGTTTTCCCGCCGCATCTTTAATAATTGCCGTAGTGGAACTTCCAACTTTAATATTGGAAACTTCTTTTTTGATCGCTACTCTCAATTCAACGGCTTGGACAGGAAAGATGAACAACAGCCACATCAGACCAGAAATTAACCAATTACGGTTACTAAAAGATAAGGAATTTATAATAAAATTAACTGATTTTAAATTTTGCAATATCATTCTCTAGATGGTTTTCACTACAAAAGATCGCCATCAATATCTTGCGTTATTTTACAAATGATGACAACTAAAATCTTGGCAATAACAATGATGGAAAAATTACCATTACATCATCAAAATCAATTTGACTGAATTTTATTGTTTAAGCCATGGACAAAAGGTTAAAAATAGTTACTGGCGATCGCTCTGTTTCCAGTTAAGGTAAAGAGTTGAAAAATGAGTATCGACTGAAATCGTTAAATTTCTGCTGTTGTTGAGATTAGATCATGAGAGCAAAAAAGCTATTTCCCGCTAATATTGCAACCCGATACATAATCCAGTAGTCTCTGTCATAACCAAAATCGAGACAAGAGGTTAAGTTGTTTTGCTTAATTGCCACAATCGGGATTCAGAACGCAATTACACCAGGAAATAGCCGTCAGGAAAATTAGAATCAACTAGTAATCTAAATCAACGAGCGCCTAAAGCAATTCTGGCTTGTTCGCGATCGTCAAAATGAATTTTTTCGGTACCCAAAATTTGATAGTCTTCATGTCCCTTGCCTGCAATTAAGACTCCATCTCCAGGTTGGGCATCTCTAATAGCAGTAGCAATTGCCTGGGCGCGATCGCTAATGACAATTGGTTTAACGTTCTCAGGAATTCCTGCAACGACATCTTTTAATATTTGCTCAGGATTCTCGGTACGGGGATTATCAGAAGTAACGACGGCAATATCTGCCAATTCTGCCGCAATTTTACCCATTAACGGGCGTTTAGTGCGATCTCGATCGCCACCACAACCAAAGACACAGATCATCTTGCCACTAATAAATGGACGTGCAGCTTGCAAGAGGTTTTCTAAACTATCGGGAGTATGAGCATAATCGACAATCACGTTAATGTCTTGAGCGGATCTAACTTGAACTCGTTCCATTCTGCCAGGTACTCCTGCAAACAGAGGCAAGCTTTCGGCTAATAAGTTTAAATCTGCTCCTAAATGCAACGCAGCACCCACTGCCGCTAAGAGATTTGCTAAATTAAATTGTCCAACTAAAGGAGAATTAAAAGCAACTTCTCCTACTGGAGTATGCAATATACCCTTTACTCCTGTAGGTTGGTAGTCTAGATCACTGGTATATAAGTCAGCAGCTTGATTAGTAACGCTATAAGTCCAAACTCTATTTCGATCAAGCTTTGCAATGAGACGCTGACCATAAGTATCGTCTAGATTAATGATTGCTTTGCCTGATAAATATTCTCCATTAAATAGCAATGATTTTGCCTGGAAATAGTCTTCCATGTCCCGATGATAATCCAGATGATCTTGAGTCAGGTTTGTAAATACTCCTACTTCAAAATTGCAACCTTTGACTCTTCCCTGAGCCAATGCATGGGAACTAACTTCCATGACGGCATACTTGTTGCCAGCTTTTACCGCTTCTGCTAACTGAGACTGCAATTCCACTGCAAATGGTGTTGTGTGAGTTGCAGTTTGGCTATAACCCCGCCACCTAGTATAGAGAGTACCTAACATTGCCGTTGGTTGATGCCCCTGGAGCAAAAAATACTCGATTAAGTGACTAGTGGTAGTTTTGCCGTTGGTGCCTGTCACCCCCACCATACTTAGTTTGTTGGTAGGGTAATCATGAAAAGCTGCGGCGATCGCACTACAGGTGGCAATCATGTCTTGAGTTTGAATCACACAAGTCTCAGAATTAGGGGGCTGTTTGTTTGCTGCTTGAGGCGTAACCACTGCGGCGATCGCACCTTGCCCAATCGCACTCCGCCAAAATTCTCCCCCATCTACTCTAGTACCTGGCATGCCGATAAATAAATCTCCCTGTTGGCAGGAATGAGAATTAGTGCAAACTCGATTCACTTCTAAATCCAGAGCGGAATGTTCTGGTTGTGGTAAATTAATCTTGGCTAATAATTCGCGCAACTTCATCATATTTATTTGGGGTAAGGGCAGTTAACGGTAATCTATTTTGGACATCCTTTCTAATCTAATGTCCTTAAATTTTTCTGTAACATTTGCTCCAATTTTGCTACTGTAGCGCGGGGAGAAAGACGAGGCAAGGGTTTCTCTGTCTCATCTGATATTTTTTGGCACAAAACGGGAACTTCATATTGATAAGCTTCAAACCATTCTTCGCGGGTATTGATGTCGCGGATTTCTAACTCAAATTCAATGTTACCGATCTGGTCTAATTTTTCTTGTAATCCCTCACAGAGATGGCAACCTGGCTTGCTATATAAAATTAATTGCATGGCTCAACTTCAATTGTATTAATTGAGAATAGCAATTTTTGTGATGCCATATTAGCTAATTGTGTAATCTAGTTTATGTTATAGATTAATTTCCGTTACTTTTTGATATTTATTTATCAGCTGTAGCTAGGTATTGTATTATCATACAGTTATACATATACAAGAGCCGAATAAATTGATTATGCAAGTTGCATTTGTGCAACTCTATCTGCAACGACTGCAATTACTCTTTTGTGATAAAAAAATTCAAAAATTATCAAAAAAATATTTAAACCGTTTAAAAAAATAATATTAATTGTGCAGCATGATACAGCAATATTAGCTTAATAATATCTATCATTGATGAAAATAGAGAGCAAGCTGGTTTTAAATTTAGTTAGCACAACAAGATTGACTATTAAATCAATTTTATTAAAACTATTTATTATAAGAGAGCAGCTATTTTGAAGGTTGACAAAACCTGTATTTTTTGGAAAATAAAATAGTAGTAAGAATATAAAAGTAATCCAAAATAAACGCTTACTAATTTTTCCTAAATATTCTTATCTAGCTGTAGTTATCAAAGTAAAGTAGTTGAATTGAAGCTCAGTACGTTCTATTTTTTATTCCTAAGAATTAGCCAATTATTTATTATTTATATAATGCAAATGAATCCAGAATATTGTATAAGCCTAGAAGCAGAAATTGACGGTGAATTACATCAATCTCTTTCCAGATATTTGGACTGCCACCCTTATTGGGACTTAAATAGAGTACTTAACGCCTCCCTGTCTTTATTCATGATGCAGAATTGGAGTCAAGACAATGGATTAACTAAGCCAGACTATGACGTCTGCACTCATGTTTATCTCAATAGTATTTTTCATGAATACCGGACTCATTTACACTACGAACAAAATAATTAACGAGATAGCTCATAGAAATATTAGAATTGGCAGTATATCTGATGCAGATGCTAAGAATATTTATTGAATTTAAATTCGATCTTGATCATACTTAGACAGGTATTAGTAAGGAAAAACTTCCTTCATGAAACTTTCTCAGATTAGGTCATTTGTCGCAGTTGCTAGGTGTGGTAAATTCAGCCAGGCAGCAATTGAGCTAGATTTAACTCAACCTACTGTTAGTCATGCGATCGCTACTTTGGAAAGCGAGCTGGGAGTCCAATTATTATTGAGGGGAAAAAAAGGTATTAGCCTGACCCCCGCTGGGGAAAGCATCTTAGTTCATTGCGATCGCATATTTCAATCTATTGCAGATATTAAACATGAAGCTAGTCGTTATAAAAGCCTGAGCAGTGGTAAAGTTACAATCGCAGCCTTTCGGGGAGCAGCAGCTCAGTTATTACCTAAAATCAGGGCTCTTTTCCAAGTCAAGCATCCACAGATTGATGTCAAAATTTTGGAGGAAAAAGATTGTCCTCAAGTCGAACAGATGGTGTGGGATCGGAAAGCAGATCTGGGGATAACGATTCTGCCCACCTCTAAAGACCTCGATATTATTGAAGTTTTGCGAGATGACTATGTAGTATTACTTCCACCTAACCCTCAGAAGCTCGGTATCATCGGGCAAGATCCAGTGCCACATCTTAGTTGGTCACAATTGCTCTCGCTGCCAATTATTTCTTACCCCAATCAAAATAGTTGTTTTAAACAGATCGAGCATCATTTTGAGCTAGTAGGTTATCAGTTTCAGCCTGCTGAGCAAGTGCGGGAAAGCGACACCATTGTAAATCTTGTTGCCGCAGGAGCAGGAGCTGCTATTTTACCTGGATTGTCCGTGTTTCATCTTCCCTCAGGGGTCACTATCTGTCAGTTGCCCCAGCCATTACAGCGAATTGTGGTGGTAGCAACTCTAAAAAATACTGATTTATCCCATGCTGTATGGGCATTTACCGATTTTATTCAGCAGCTTGATTTAAGTCAGATTTAAGGAAATTTAGATTTTAGTTGTCAGCAATAAGATGTTTCTCCACTAGAGCGACTACCTGTTTTGGCTTGACTCGATTGTAACGAGCCTTATCTGGCATCATTACTAATGCTGGGGCTTTTTTACACTGTTTCAAACAGCCTGTTTTTTTGATGGGGATTTCTTCAATCAATCCGCGATCGCCTAAAATGCTTTCCAACTCTTGACAAACTTGTTTCCCCCCCTTCTTCCAACAGTTAGATTTTTGGCAAATCAATACTTTGGCTTTGGTTTTGAGCTTGCTATCAAATACAGGTAATAAAGAAACTGTTTTAGTTTTGACTGGAGCAACTAGAGTCTCCCGAGAGATCAGTGCCACAGCTTGAGCTTTGTATTTTGTGGTTCCTGTTTGTCGATTTTGCTTGGATTTTCCGCTTACTTCCAACTGACACCCCCGAGGCAAGCTGGAGATCTTTTCTCTGAGCTTTTTCGGAACTTTAATCCAATATTTATTCTGATCGTTAACTAGCTTAATGTACCTGAGCTTTTTTTTCTGATAAGAAATTTTAGTGAGTTTGCCACTAAAGTGGAAAGGGGCAACTACATTATTCGCTTTGGTCATGGTAGTTAGAGTAACTGCTATTACTGCGATGATCGTAGTCTAAATACCAGCAATTATTCAACCAATCGATTAGCTGGCAGCGATCTGCGCTTGATTGCCTCAGCACGCTCCAAATCTGGACTAAAGTCGTGGGACTATGTAAATCAACTAATAATGGTTCATTGGTTGAACAGCGACAATCTATTTCTAAAGCCTGTAGGCGACGATAAACATCCCATCGATAAGCCCATTTGACGGAAAGTACGCGGCTCGGCTGATTAATATTGGGAGTGAAATTAGGGTTTTCTGGTTGGCGATCGATCATTTGTAGATTTCTCTTTCCGAATATTGATACAAATCTAGAATTAACTCAACAGCTTATTGAAAATAAAACTCAATTATCTATCATGACAAGATTATACACACTAATCGATAATAAATGTCAACAAAGAATTTTAATTTGATACTCTGCTAGGAATTGATCAATTTCATCGCTACTAAAGTTTGGTAAAGTAATCGCGTCAATAGAAATTTTGTTATGAACTCCACCAATAAATTCCACCTCATCCCTAGCGGCGCCTATAACTCGGGCATGATATTGATTAGATTCTGGAGTGTAAAGACCGAGAAAGATCAGTTTGTAACCTAGTTGACGACTAGAAAAGGACGCGACAATTTCTAAGGTTGAGTTTTCTGGCTCGAGTCTGGCAATTACCAGAGCATAGCGATCGCATTACCAGGGGTTACTAAATATCAAGCTAATCGCTACGCAAAAGTCTCAAATACACCATGATTTCCAGGTATATCTCTAGTGCCTAAAATTAATAATTTTTTTCATACTGAGATCAAGAAGATTTATTTTTAGATCGAATATTGTTGAATTAAATTTAAGATTTTTAAACCAAATTATGATTGCCGAGCTTAATCAGGGACTGACTAATTATTTATTATGTTGTATGCTTGATAATTATTTTTGGAACAACAATCAAAAATTGCTGCTAAAAAAACTAAGGCAATTATGAGAATTTTGATCGGCAGCAATATTATGAACTGAGTTAATAGTTAAATTCACTTAGATGTCGTAACCATTTTATGGTATTTATCTTTCTGAGTAACGACAAGATATTAATAAAAAATAATTTAGATCTTTATCTTGGCTATAAATACTGAGTAAATATAAAAATGTTTTTTTGCTATTTAATTTAATCTATTTACATTGCTCTGACTGTTGCGCTTGTTTAGATTTAAGTTGAGGAGATAAGCCAAAAGAAGCAGCGGTATATAGGCGATTAAACTCCTGAATAAAATGCTGAGCAATCTTGAAATTACTAATAATTATTAGCGCTTCATCGTTACTTTTGTTGGCAGCCTGAGACCAATTTTGCGATCCAGAAATTACCAATTTATGATCGATTATTGTAAATTTGTGATGGAGTTTATCACCAGGAGGTACTTGTGCTATGCCAATAGTGCTAAGTGGATCTGTCCAAGGATTATTGGCTGACTCTGCTTGACAATTTCGCTTTAAGGTAATGCCTAACATATCCAAGACTTCACTATAATAACGATAAGCAAATCCAGGATCGAACACCCCCTGAATCTCCACACCTTGTCTTTGCTTTTGTTGTAAAACATTCACTATTTTCTGTTCGCTAAATACAAATAGAGCTAAATTAATCGATTCACTTGCTTGGTTGATAGTTTTAGCAATTAAACCATTAGTGCTGACTTGCCAATCTTGCTTACTTGAAGTAGGTGCAAACTGGAGTGTAATTTGAGTGTCTTTCCAGGCAATTGATTTAGGCGATCGCCAGGGCTTATTAAGACCAAACTTGCTATTAGCGCCACCCGCAGTTGTATCACCCCACATGTAGTTGAACTCTTCGGTAAATAAATTAGCTAACTCTGAATTTTGAACTCGAAGCAAATGATTAACATTTCCTCTAGTAGTTAGATTATCTAGGTCACCGTAAATACCACTAACGGTAAAATTAGCCGATCCCGTAATGACAACCTGACCATCAATTACCATAAACTTATGGTGCATTAAGCCGCTCCCTTGGGAGCCATCGGCAGTATCATCAATTAGCGGAATACCAGCCTGATTGATGATGAATAAAGCATCTCTTTGTGCTATCTCAGCCTGGTCTAACTTCCGATCTTGATTCAGATCAACTAATTGAACAAACTGCTGATATTTTTGGCGATCGCGCTGATTTAATTGTTTGATTTTCTGAGGACTAAATGTACTTAAGGATTGACTATAGTTATTGTCTAAAATAACTCTTACTTTCACTCCAGACCGATGACTCTTGACTAAAGCTTGAGCAACTAAGGGTAAATTAAGTTCTTGAACTGCCAGGTCAATGGTTTGCTGTGCCGAAGTGATTTCACGAATAATTATTGCCTCTAAATTATCTCCTGAACGCTCTATTTGGCGATAAGGTTCAGTGTAAGGTTGGGCGTTACTTACTCGATGATTAAAATAAACTTGAATAAACTCATCTTGAGGCAGACTATCGGGCTTCTCAGAGCTTTTTGTACAGGCTGAAATCAAAATTAAGCCAAACCAAAATATCCATCTAAAGCGAACCATAAATTGATTGCACGCTACCAGCAAATAATTCATCTAGCATAAGCGAACAAACCCAGAATCTACTAGCTAATAAAACTAAAAAAGAGGCAAATTTTAATAGTTCTGACACTATGGTTATTGGGTGATAAGATACCTGAAGTCTAATTCTCCTGTCCTTAAAAGAATAGAGATAGAACCAAAAATTATAACTTATGCCAAAACTAAATATTATTGACTATAGTGCGCGTTATTTATTATTCTTGACTTTATTATCTTTAGGGGTTTCCCCTGAGCTAAAGGCTCAAGAGACTGGCAATCCCGCAGACGCAGTTGAATCAACGGAAAACATAGCTGAGCCAGATAGTTCTGAGACTTCTTCCCAATTCGACAGCATTTTTAGCATCGAAGGGGGTAAACGACTTATGGCAGAAGCAGATCAGGCGATCGATGCCCAAGAATATAGTGTTGCAGCTGAAAAACTACAGAGTGCTCGACAGGTATATAATCAGTTATCAAATTTTTATTTCCAGCTATTTAACAGCGTCTCTGGATTAGATAATGCCGCAGCCGAATCTCATCGTAAAAAAGCCTTAGAGACAAGTATTGAGCGAGATAAAGCTACTTATCAACTAGCATTAGTTCATCGAGCGCAAAATAAATCAGAATTATCTATTCCTCTGCTGGTGCAGATTGTCACCTCCCAAAGTCCTCTAAGCGGTTTGGGTAAGAAAGCCTATGAGCAGCTACTTGAGATTGGCTTTGTGGATACACCGATCGCACCTCCTGCTAATCGTGAGACTCCTCCTCCAGAATCACAACCTCCAGCCACACAAACTCCAGCAAACCCTCCTGCTAATATTCCTCCTGCAACTCCCCCATCTCAGCCAGCAATTCCCAACCTACAAACTCCCTGAGCAATAACATATTGGTTCATAGTGGTAGCAAACAGGTTGACTTTAGTTATCAAACTTAAGCATCTTTACCTAGAATAGAAGTTAAGATAAGTATTTTATGAGAATATGCCCAAGTCTTGTTGATGCTGGTATCTCAAAATTTACGTTGCTATTCGGTTAGCAAATTTTTCTCAGATTCACTAACATAAATCAAATCCATCATGATTAGTCCAGAACAAGTAGAAACGATGATTCAAGATAAGCTAGTTAATGCTGAAGTCAAGGTGGTTGGCGATGGACAGCATTTTGAAGCCGTTATTATCTCGCCTGATTTTGCTGGTAAAACTAGAGTTAAACAACATCAAATTGTTTATGGAGCGTTACAGTCAGAATTAGCGTCTGAAACTATTCACGCTTTATCTCTTAAAACCTATACTCCAGAAACCTGGCAGGCTACTGGACAAACTGTTTAATTCCGAACGTTGATTTTAGATTCTGGCGTTGGATTCTGGCAGCAATAGAATTTTGTAAGCTCGGCATAGATCGCTACAAATCTCTGCTGCCGTTAATTGTAAGTTAAGTAAACTAAAAATAATAGGTAATTTTAAGCCAATGACACCTGAAGTAAAAGCAAAAATTGACCAGCTAGTTAATGACAATAAAATTATGGTATTCATGAAGGGGTCGAAGCTGATGCCCCAGTGCGGCTTCTCGAATAACGTGGTGCAAATTCTCAATACTCTGGGAGTTCCCTATGAAACCTTGGATATTTTAGCTGACGCTGAGGTTCGCCAAGGAATTAAGGAATATTCTAATTGGCCGACTATTCCTCAAATTTACATCAATGGTGAATTCGTCGGTGGTTCTGACATCGCGATCGAACTATATCAAAGTGGAGAACTACAACAAATGGTAGAAGTAGCATTAGCTTCTTAGTTACTCCGACGGCAAAAGATTTATGACTAACATGATCTCCAAGACGACTGAATATCAGTCGTCTGGCTTTTTTAGGATTTAGTTAAAAACTAATAAATTGGAAAGTAACCAAAATTTACCCTAAACATAGTTCTAGTAATAATCAGTGTCGGTTTCCATTTGAGTTTGAGGAGAAGACAGTTCAAAATTAGAAGGATCTCGCAAAAAGCGCATTGCCTCTGCTTCTAGACGATGAATAAGATATTGTTCAATAAAATCACTATTACGAAGACAGGCAACGTACCCATCTAGATACAGTCTAATTTCCTCAAAGCTGTATCGTCTACGCCACAGATCTACCATGCCGTCTGTAATTTTCTGATAGTGTCGAATTGTTTGAGGATCTTGGAGAATCATATAATCTTGTCAGGCTTTTTTGCCCTGCATATCAATGAGATTTGAATGTTGCTAAATCTTTATAGGTTAATTTTATTTTACTGTGTTGTTTCTTAACAATAATATCTTTTGCCTAAATAAATACTGATGTTTCCTCGTAACCATCGCTACAAAATCTTATCGGAGGCTCTGTTAGCCTTATCCTTAATAAGAATTTTCCCCAAACTTTAATGAGGCAAAAGTGGTTTCAGCACATATTTCAATAGTTGAAAGTAATCCTCACTTGCGCTCACTACTAGGTTGGCATTTACAACAATCGGGATATATTGTAAGCCAATCTGCTAGCCTGCAACAGGGTCGAGATGCTTTTTATCGGCATCAGCCAATTCTGGTAATTATTGACTCTGATTTACCAGATGGAGACGGACTAGAGCTATCTCATTGGTTGTATCAGCAGCAAAAATCGCTGATTCTGCTGCTTTCAGCCCGCAGTGGTGAGCAAGATATTGTTAGAGGTTTAAAGACTGGTGCTGATGATTATTTAACTAAGCCTTTTGGGATGCAGGAATTCTTAGCACGAGTCGAGGCTTTAGTACGCAGAATGCGTTTAAATGGCTCTGTTCCCTTATCGATGGAATGTAGAGATCTCAAGATTGATTTAGCGCAGCGGCGTGTGCAGTTGAAAGGAAATTTTATTGAATTAACACCCCAGGAATTTAGCCTACTTTATGTTTTAGCTCAAGCTGAGGGTAATCCTTTGAGTCGCTCAGAATTACTGCATCGTGCTTGGCCAGATGCTATTGACAATCCTCGAACTGTAGATACCCATGTATTGTCTTTACGAAAAAAGATAGAATCTAACCCGAGGCAACCAAACATTATTCAGACTGTTCGTAATGTAGGCTACTGTTTTAACCCTGAACTAATCGAAGCTCAAGATAATTCTCTTAAAAAGCAAGTCTCAGTGGGAAACCAGTCTCAAGTCCCAATAGGAAACCAGTCAAATATGACTCGTTTTTCTCGCCGAATATAGTTATAGCCACCATATTTTTACCATATTTGTTTAATATTCAAATAAATATTTAAAATTATTAGTCACAGCCAATCTTGTTCTTGACAGGTTTGCATTTGAAGTATTTTTTGCTGAAATCTCTGCCAATTTGATTTTGTAGCAGGTACATCTTCTTCCAAAAAGCCTTTATTTAAAAATAGAATTCGATCACAAAATCCTTGAATTAATTCCAGCTGGTGATTAACGATCATAATCGTTAAATTTTGACTTTGGTTCAAGTCCTTAAGTACCGCTAATAAATGATTAGCAATCCCTATATCCAGGGCAGATGTTGGTTCATCTAGCAGTATTATCTCTGGCTGTACGATCAGAGCACGGGCGATCGCTATTAATTGTCTTTGTCCTACTGACAATTGTAATTCATTTTTATCAAACCATTCTGAGGGAAGATGTAACAGGTTGCTCCAGCTATCAATCCGAGTGCGGATTTCAGGTTCAGATAAATTCTGGAGCTTTAAAGGGTAGCTTAGAGCATCAATCACCCTCATCCCAAGTAGTTTTGGCTCTTGATTGACCAGAACAATTCTACGGCGTAATTGAACGGGCATTAACCGCTCGACTGGAGAGTTGTGCAAATATATTGTTCCTTCATGAGGGGAAACTAAATTATTGAGCAATCTGAGCAAAGAGGTTTTCCCTGCACCAGATGTCCCGATGATGCCGATTATTTCTCCTGATTGAACCTCAAAAGATATATTCTTAAGCAGTAAATCTGAACTCAAATTTGCTAGGAGACTGACCTGATCTAAACGTAAAACTGAGGAAATATCTTGATTACTCATAAATTACCTAGTTAAATTGCGGATCAATAATCAATCTATCGATGACCGTGCCATGATCATAGCTTCAGGATATTCTAAGTTTAAAATTAGAATTTAATGGAACGGACTTATTTTTCCGCTGATCGTACTTTATAGCTGATACTAATTACATAAATGTAAGTAAAAGTACAATACTATGTAAAATGCTTCTCTCGGTTTATTCGCTTAGAACAAAGTGTACTAAACTAATCTACGATTGAAGCCGATAATGACTTAATTCTCACTGCTAGAGGAGTAAAAAATTGAGGCTGACAAAACTGGCAAATTGGTTTTCTGATGGTGATTTGGAAAAATATCAGCAACAAGCTCAGCAAGCTCAGCAGTTACAGGCTGAGTTACAAAAGATGAAGTCCAAGGTAGAAAAACTAAATCATGACTACCAAAAATCTCAAAAAGAATTAGCACAGATTAAAGCACAGCTTCAGATCAACCGCGGATTCCAAATCGAACTTGGAGAAACCCAACTTCGATTGCGGCAGACGGAAGACCAGATTCAACGCTATAAAAAAGAGCTATTTGAACAGCAAAAGCAGTTTAATGAACTGCAATTTCAGCTCAAAACAGCACAGCAAGCCTTAAACAAATTATCTCAGTCTCAAGATTGGGTCAATCAGATTAAAACTCCGATCCAGATTGCTGATGTTAGAAAAACTCTTCCCAAAAGAGATTTTGAAACTCTCTGGGGGTTTGGAATTACTACACCAACCGTAGCCTCTGAGATTACTACTGGGGCAATGTTAGTAAAGGGGTGGGTATTAGGAAAAAAAGCTCCAGCTCAAATTGTTAGAGTCTTGCATCAAACTGAAAATTTGTTAGAAACTTCTGTTAAGCTTCGTCGTCCAGTCGTAGTTCAACAATATCCAGATATCCCTACTGCTAACCAGAGCGGATTTGAGTTTACTCTGGCAGTTACTGGAATTACTAAAGAGATTGTGTTGAATCTCGAAGCGGTTTTGACGGATCAAACGGTAGTTACTCTCTGTGACTTCGTTCTCAAATCTCAAGCAATTGAATCAAATGACACATAAAGTTTTGTTTAATTACAGTTAAACTGGTAGTCAATTATGTGTATGGAAAAACAGTGAGTAAAAAACATTAAAAAAACATTAAAAAAGCGTGTTGAGGTTTACAATAAAATTTAAGGTGTTCGGAGGAACAAAGTGTTTTCAAGACTTGCACAACAGCATCGACAGTTCGTCCAAGATTTGGTGATGTCACTTCAGGCTTTGGCGATAGTACTGGAGAACCAGGGGTATTTAGCATCATGTTATACCTGCGGCGGAGAAATGAATAGTGCTTCGTTTATGGTTAGTTTAGGTGACGATCACCTGATTCGGTTTTTAGTCTCAGATTATGGGATTACCTGGACTGAAATGAGAGACGATCGCGAACTTATGAAACTTGAAGGCGCAGAAGCGATCAACCAATTGCAGGATTTAGCAGATCTAATCAAATATCAACCACAGCCATTAGCCTCTCAGCCCTTGGATTCAGATATTTCTTCAACTTTACAAAGTGTATAGTCTGTCACCATTGATGTTGAATCAACCAGCATCAAACTAAAAGCACCCCAGACTGAATTATTTAGTCTGGGTATTTATATCTGATTGAAAGATTAGTGCCGTTATTTAGATATTGTGTGGCAATGGCGATCTCGCTCCATTTTTAAATCTAAGATAGGTCATAAAATAAGAAGAGGGAATAAAAGAACCGACAAAAGTCATAGTTTACCAGCCGATCGCTGAGATTATAAAAATTTAGCTTAATCAAAACTTCAATGATATTTTACCTTTGCCATATTCATAGGTAAGTTTAGTTAGCGGCTGACTTCAATGCCTCTTTCTCTTAGCTGCTGCATAAAGAATTCTTCTAACGATGGTCTGGCGAGATGAATGCTAACGAGCTGGGCTTCAATCTGATCTAGATGACTCACAAATTGATTGGGGTCAATTTTTAGCTGACCATGCCAACAATTATTTTCCTTAGTGAGATTAGTCATCCAAGGAGCTAAGGTTTCAGAATTGGTATTGGCAATAATAGCTTGGTATGAGTTGCTAGAACCTAACAGATCATCCAAAGAACCCTGACAAATTAATTCCCCCAAAGCCAGAAAGGCGATGCGATCGCAAATCTGTTCAATATCAGACAAGACGTGAGAGTTAAAAAATATCGTTTTACCTTGCTGTTTAAGGGACAACACAATTTCTCGCATTCGATAGCGACCCATGGGATCGAGTCCAGACATAGGCTCATCTAAAAATACGATTTCGGGATCGTTAATTAAAGCTTGAGCCATACCAACGCGCTGTAACATTCCCTTTGAGTACTGCTTGAGCTTTTTACGGCGCGCCGTAGATTGAGCTAATCCTACCAAATCTAATAGTTCAGGAATGCGCTGACGCTTTATGTTTCTTGGTAGTTTAAAGATTCCTGCAATAAATTCCAAAAACTCCCAGGCAGTTAAAAAATCATAGAGATAAGCATTTTCAGGCAAATAACCAATTTTTTGTTTAACGCTGCGATCTCCAATGGGTCGATCTAAGATTACGGCTTTACCCGTAGTGGGACGGGTAATACCTAGCAAAGTTTTTAGCAGAGTAGTTTTTCCAGCGCCATTGGGTCCTAATAAACCAAAAGTTTCTCCTCGATAGATATTGAGAGAACAGTTTTTTAGTGACTCAACTTTTTGATTCATCCAAAAGCCAGTGCGGTATGTCTTACCCAAATTCCAAGTTTGGACGACGGCTCCAGAATTGTTGACAGCGGGTGGTGATAAATCAGCAGAATGCATAGACAAAAAAATCACTCAGAAAAGATCATTTCACCATATAGTTCCCCTCTGCTGAATTTTAATAACATTTAGCAGCAATATTTATCCAAGTGATTCATCAAAAAAACATAGAGTTTTTGAGTAAATTCACTTACTGTAAATATAATTAACCTATTTTAATTTAACTTTTTATCATCATTTAATTTATTTAGACCATGAATATTCTGTTTGTGATTACTCGTGCAGATGCTATTGGGGGGGCTCAAGTCCACGTCAAAGACTTAGCTATTGCTTTACAGCAAGACCAGCACAAAGTGTTGATCCTCACAGGAGAACAAGGCATTTATAACGAATATTTGAACCAAGCAGGTATTGAATCGGTAGCCTGTGAGCATCTCCAGAAGCAAATTAACCCGATCGCGGATGGCAAAAGTCTACGCTATGTTCTCAATATTATTGATTTATTCAAGCCAGACTTAATCGCGGCTCATTCCAGCAAAACTGGTATTTTAGGTCGTTTAGCTAGCAAAATGACTCAGATACCATGCGTATTCACGGCACATGGTTGGTCTTTCACCACAGGCATTCCCGAACCCAATCGTACAGTTTACCGTTGGCTAGAAAAACTAACGGCATCCTTAGCAGATAAGATCATATGTGTCTCAGAATATGATCGCCAAATCGGCCTAAAGGCGGGTATGAAACCTCAGCAGTTGCTTACTGTTCATAATGGCATGAAAGAAGTGAGTCCTCGGTTACGGGCTCATCCAGCTCAGTCCCAACCAGTTAAAGTAGCAATGGTGGCACGTTTTGATCGGCAAAAAGATCACCTAACGTTAATCGAAGCTTTTCAAGATCTTAATGCAGAGCTAATTTTGGTTGGGGATGGACCTAGTTTAGCTAAAATTCGTCAAAGAGTAGAACATTTGGGCATTGGTCATCAAGTTTCATTCTTAGGTTTCCGTCAAGATGTAGCAGAAATTTTAGCTCAGGTGCAGATCTATGTGCTGATCTCACATTGGGAGGGGTTGCCTTGCACAATTATTGAGGCAATGCGAGCAGGACTCCCAGTAGTGGCTTCTGATGTCGGGGGAGTCAAAGAAATTGTCATTGATCAGCAAACAGGTTATGTCATCTCCCGTAGTGATGTTCAAACCTTACATCAAAAACTTGACTATTTAATTGGCAATGAACAGGCAAGAATTAGTATGGGTATTATGGGTCGACAAAAATATGAATCGCAACTTACCTTCAAACATATGTATGATAAAACTTTGGGCATATATCAAGAGGCGATCGCTCTTAAGTCTCAAGTTGCATAGTCTCAAGTCATTCTTAAGATATTAATTGTCAATTCACTATCTATTGGAGCATCATCATCAGATTTACAGCGGTAGTTTTTACTTCATTGATTGACCGCTGAGCAATCGCTCACTCATTATATTGTTCTCAAAAATTTTCGTGAAACAACCTATTCTTTTATCAACACCTCACATTGGGGAGCAGGAATTAAAGTTTGTCAAAGAAGCCTTTGATACTAATTGGGTCGCGCCTGTTGGTCCCAACATCGATGCATTTGAAGCTGAATTCTCTCAGGTAGTGGGGACGCCTCATGCTGCTGCTTTATCTTCTGGTACAGCGGCATTACATTTAGCCTTAAAGTTAGTGGGAGTCGAAGCTGGGGACGAAGTGTTTTGTTCTACATTTACTTTCATCGCCAGCGCTAGTCCGATTACCTATTTAGGAGCCACTCCTGTCTTTATTGATAGCGATAGCTTGACTTGGAATATGGACCCAAATTTATTAGAGACTGCCCTCGCTAAACGAGATAAGTTGGGGAAATTGCCCAAAGCGTTGGTGCTAGTTCATTTATATGGGCAAAGTGCAGATTTAGAACCGATTGCCCAAATTTGCGATCGCTATAGTATACCCCTAATTGAAGATGCCGCCGAAGCTTTAGGTGCTAGCTATAAAGATACTTCTCCAGGTACTTGGGGACGAGCAGGAATTTTTTCTTTTAATGGCAATAAAATTATCACCACTTCTGGTGGAGGGATGTTGGTTTCTAATGATGAAAATTTGATTAGCAAAGCCAAATTTTTAGCGACTCAAGCTCGCGATCCTCAACCTCATTATGAACATAGTGAAATTGGTTTTAATTATCGGCTCAGCAATATTTGTGCTGGCATTGGTCGAGGACAACTGTCAGTCCTTAAAGCAAGAGTTGCGGCACGTCGTCGCATCCATACAATCTACCAAGATGCTTTAGGCGATCTTCCAGGAATCGAATTTATGCCTGAAGCAGACTTTGGCACCAGTACTCGCTGGTTAACTTGTTTGACCCTTGAACCTAAGATAGCAGGCATTGACCGAGAACAAGTGCGGCTGCAACTTCTAAAGCAACAAATAGAGACTAGACCTGTCTGGAAACCGATGCATTTACAGCCTGTATTTGCTGGTTGTGAATGTGTTGATAATGGTGTTGCTGAAAATTTATTTCGCAAAGGACTATGTCTACCTTCCGGCTCTAATCTAACTGATGAAGACTTGGAACGAGTAATTATGGCTGTTAAGTCGTCTTATTCCCAGTAATTCTTGTTGACAGTTAGCTTAACCAAAACTTTTTTTTCGGCTTGGAATTATTCAGCTATGATATTTTAAGTACATTTACATATGTATCTTTTATCAAAGTATTTTTAAGTAACGTTGGCGTAAATCTCAATTAAGTTCAGGGTAGCCTCTTATCTTCTTGGTTAAGTTATTGACTTTTTAACCATGTCTATAAATTATTTTTATTAAAGTACTTTTAAGTAACGTCATAAAACCTAACAATTGATTATGAATTCTGCACAAACCTCTATGGGAACCGATCAGTATTGGCAAATCATCAAGAGGCGTTGGCTTTCTGGTTCGGTAGTTTTTATCTCAATACTCACTTTAGGTGCTGTAGCTACTACTTTGAAGCAAAGTATGTATGAGGCAGAGGCGAAGTTAAAATTTAAGGGGAATACAGTTAGTTCGTCGTTAACCGAGGTAAGTAAAGCCTTGGGCGGTCTTTCGGCGATCGCTGAGCAAGGTAATCCTATTGATACCGAAGCCGAAGTTCTACGATCAGTTCCGCTAATTAAAAAAACTATCAATAATCCAGAACTTCAGCTTAAAGATGAGGATGGCAAGAAACTAACGGTTTCGGCTTTTTTGAATAATCTGAGAGTAGGTTCGATAGCGGCAACAGACATTTTGGAAGTTTCTTATGTGAGCCAAGACCCCGAAGAAGCAGCAAAAGTAGTCAACACACTAGTGAAAAACTATTTAGAAAATAACTTAGTTGTAAATAAGGCCGAGGCGGTTTCTGCGAGAGAGTTTTTAGAAGAAAAGTTACCTGTAGTTGAAGAATCTCTCCAAAAAACTGAGGCTGCAATCCGCCAACTTAAAGAGTCTAATGGATTTGTTGCTCCTGAGGAAGATACTAGAGCATTAATCGAAGGACTACAAGAGCTACAGGCGGAAATTGCCAAAACGAGAGGAGAAATGGCAAATGCCGATTCTCAAGCAGCATATATTAGAGAAAAACTTGGTTTAACTGCTGAACAAGCAGTGGTCTTGACAACGGTTAGCCAGTCTCCTGAAATTATAGAAACAATATCCAAATTACAGGGATTAGAATCAGAATTAGCAATTGCTAAAGCCAAATTTACCCCTAATAGTCCTAATATAATTGAGCTAGAAGAGCAGGTAGTTTCTTTAGAAAAACTATTAGAGAAACAAACAGTTTCCATTGGTGGAGAACAAGCTAAGAATATTGTTCAAAATATCAAAACTGGTGAAATACAGCAGAAACTTACTGGTGACTTGATCCGACTTGAAGCGAACAATTTTGGCTTAAGAAAGCAAATTGCTAGTCTTACAGAGATCGAGCAAAGTCGTCGCGATAAAATCAAGCGAGTACCAGAACTAGAGCAAAAGCTACGGCAATTGACAAGAGAATTAGAATCTTTTGAATCAACTTACTCAGTTTTATGGCAACAGCTAGAAACAGTAAGGATTGCCGAAAGCCAAGATCCTGGTAATGTAAGGGTAATTTCCAATGCGGTTGTACCCTATAAGCCAATTTCCTCTCGCGCAGTTGGGTATCTTGCTTCTGGTTCTCTTGCTCTCCTGGGAGCGGCAGGAATAATTTACCTTTTAGAAATTAGTGATAAGTCCATCAGAACAATTGAGGAGGCTAAACAGCTATATGGTTACACTTGGTTAGGAACGATTCCTGGAATTGATAAGGTTAAAATACTGAATCTGCAAGAATCTGAGCAAGATTCCTCTATTCCTAAGATTGTGGTAAGAGACTATCCTTCATTACCTCTCAGCGAATCTTATCGCATGTTGCAATCTAATATCAAGTTTGCCGATCCTGGTCAAACGGTAAAGAGCATTGTTGTCACTAGTTCAGCTATTCAAGAAGGTAAATCTACTGTTGCGGCTAATCTTGCAGCATCAATGGCTCAAGCTGGAAACAGAGTTTTATTAGTGGATGCGAATCTTCACCATCCAGTACAGCACCGTATTTGGAATATAGATAACGAGAATGGTTTGAGCAACGTTATTGCAGAGCAATTAGACCCTAAAATGTCAGTCAAGGGTGTCCTGCCTAATTTGGATGTACTTAGTTCTGGTACTTTGACTAGTTCTCCCGCTACTTTGCTCGATTCTCAGAGAATGCGAATGCTGATGGACTATTGGTCAGAGAGTTATAATTTTGTAATTTTTGATACACCATCTCTAGAGCTGACTGCTGATGCTCCGATTATGGGTCGTATGGCTGATGGGGTTTTGTTAGTAGTAAAACCAGGAACTGTAGAGCGTACTCAAGCATCCTCTGCTAAGGAAATTTTGGATCAATCTGGGCTTAATATGTTGGGAATTGTTTTTAATGGTGTTGCTCCCCAGTTTGATTCCCGCTCTTATGATTACCCCGCTTTTGCTGAAGAAACTATTGCTCCCTTAAGCAAGTTACCTGGCACTAACGACAAAGAAGAACTGTGGAACACTATCTCTAACTTAGCCAGAGAATCTAAGAAAAATAGATTAGCCAGCAATCTCGATGAAGCTGAACTCAGACAAGCTCCCTTAGATAAATTAGAGTCGATGGTATTTAACTTACAGCGAGATTTATCGGATTTGACTAGGTTGGTTAAGGAACAAGAGGATGAGCTGTTGTTACAACGGCAAAAAGTAAAAAGGCTCCAAAGACAAGCTAGTATGGCGGGAGAAAGTGAGTTGTTCTATCTGGAAAATCAAATTAGTCAAGAGCAAGAAAGAAAGAGAATGTTGGATGAAACTTTGGTCGGTCAAAGACGCAATTTAGAAAAGCGGCGTGAAATGTTACATCAGTACCAAAGAGTTTTGGATTCCAGGAAAACTACCACTTCTCAAATCTAAGGTTTGACCAGATTAAGAAATATTCGCGTCAATATAATGTAACTGCCATACTAAAAGTTTGCTATTAGTAATGATTAAGTTAGTTGTATTGTGGAGCTGTTTTTATGAAAACTCTTTTGCTGCTGGCGATTAGAGGTTATCGTCGTTTTATCTCTCCCCTATTTCCTCCTAGTTGTCGATTTCAGCCCACTTGTTCTCAATATGCTATCGAGGCGATTGCTGGGTATGGAACTATCAAAGGCAGTTGGCTAGCATTAAAGCGGATCTTACGCTGTCATCCTTTTCATCCAGGAGGTTACGATCCTGTTCCTCAGGTTCATGAATCAGCTGACGATTCTTAAATAGTTATAGTTGTTCTAATTAGCTTCCGTATTATAGGAGCTATCTTTTTTAGGGAACAAGAAACAGTTTCTATTTGGGATGACTATAAGTTATCGTTCTATAATTCTTCGATTTCCATTTTTCGTTTCAGAGGCATCCGCATTGGTTTGGCATCAGCTTGGGGAAGTTCGATCAGTTCTTTCTCTTTCTGTTTAACTTCTTTCGGTAATAAGACAGGTAACGGCTCTTGTTCGTCTTGCCAATAGCTAGCTACAGGTAGAGTATGCTCTAAATCTTCAAGCAATCTAGGAATAATCATCACCGCATGTAGCTCTCCAATGCGCTCAGCCTCCTGCATCCCTGCTTCAATGGCGATCGCCACATTTGCTACTGAACCTCGAATAATGGCAGTACATAAACCGTCGCCAATCTTTTCGTAAGAAGCCAACTGTATATCAGCAGATTTAAGCATTGCATCCGCACCACCTACCATAGCGGGAAAGCCTCTAGTTTCCAATAAGCCAATTGAACGATTGCTGAGACGGCTATAACCTCTTCTTTTTTGGGTCAGCTCAATCAAATGGCTACCAATGGGGAAAATTGCTTCTAAATTAGGCATTGGGCGAGCAATTACCAGCTTAGATACCAGTTGACCAAACTTATCGGCAGTTTTGGCTCCTTCTTCAACAGCTAGTCTGACGTCGGCAATGTTACCTCTGACTACAGCAGTGCAATGCCCACTACCAATCTTTTCATAACCAACCATTGTTACTTCAGATGACTTCAGCATCATATCTGCCGTGCCAACAATTGCAGGAAAACTTTTAGTAGATACTAAACCAAGCGCGCTATCTTTGAAAGGGTGTTCGCTAGGGTAACTTGGTGGTCGATTAACTTTGCCTAATGGTGTCCTTCTATGCTCTAAATTAGACATTAAATATCTCTTTGCTTTTCAAGTGTGCCACGATCCGCCAGCATTTATTTCTCTATATTTAGTGTAGTCAGAAAAATAAATTATAGTATCAGTTTATAGTTTAGCCGATCGCATTAAAGACAAACTATAGATACTGAACTAAATATGTAATGGTCTTAATTAAGAAAATTTATAGTTAATGATGGCTGTTGTCAATCCTTCTAAAGTATATTCTGCTGCTTCTAAATCGATTCTACCCATCAATTCTCGACATGTTTTCGAGGTTTGGGGCCCAATTGAGGCCAGACAAACATGAGCTAAGATCGACTCAATTTCAGTTAAACTTGATTGTTGCTGTAAGAGCTGGTGAAAGTTTCTGGCTGTTTTGGAACTAGCAAAAGTTACGATATCAATTTGTCGTTGCCGTAAAGCCTGCCAAGCTTCTAGATTAATTTGTTCGGGACACTGAGACTGATAAGCCGCCACTTCAGTTACAGATGCGCCTTGTTTCGTTAATTCTTTAACTAAGATGGCTCTACCTCCAGTTTCTACCCGAGGAAACAAAATTTTTTGTCCAGACAAATTTTCAGGAAAGTTAGTTACTAAAGAGTCAGCGACATAATTGGGGGGAATATAGTCAGGATTGAGCTGTTTTTCTTGTAATGCTGCGGCAGTTTTGCGCCCCACTACGGCAATTTTGACTGTTCCTAAAGCACGAGCATCGTAACCTAAGTGAGTCAGACGTTGCCAAAAATACTGCACGCCATTAGCTGAAGTTAAAATCAACCATTGAAATTGAGCTATTTGTGCGATCGCCCGATCTAAATCTGACCAGCTGGAAGGTGGCGTAATAGCTAATGCTGGCATTTCCACTACCTTTGCACCCTGTTGTTGCAACAAAGTTGTAAATTTACTTGACTGTTCTACAGCGCGAGTTACCAAAATAGTTTTATTCGCTAAAGGAGAAGACGACTTAACTTGGAGGGTATTTTGATTACTCAATTGCACAACCTGACCAATAACAATAACAGCGGGAGAAAGAGATATTTCTGCGGTTGTGATTACAATATCAGTTAACGTTCCCCAAAAAACTTGTTGTTGTGGTCGACCACAGTTGCGGATAATTGCAATTGATTCCCTTGGCGATCGCCCATGCTTAATCAAATTGGCTGTAATTTGAGCTAGAGTACGTCCTCCCATGAGAATTACTAGGGTATCAATCCTTGCTAAAGCAGACCAATCTAACTTTTCTGGCTGATGACCACTAACTACGGTAAAACAACGGCTTAATTGTTTATCGGTTAAGGGAATCCCCGCGAGTAATGGTGCCGATAAAACGGAAGAGATTCCAGGCACTAGCTCGTAGTTACAATTCGCCATTTGCAGCGCGCTAATTTCCTCATTTGCTCGCCCAAAAATTAGGGGATCGCCACTTTTTAATCTAACTATTTGCTTGCCCTGAAGACAATATGTTACCAGTAGTTGATTGATTTCTGCTTGAGGAGTACTGGCTTGACCACCACGTTTACCCACACAGATTTTTAAGCAATTGTTTGGAGCTAATGTTAGCAATACTTCCTCTACCAAAGCATCGTAAATTAGAACTTCAGCTATACTCAATAACTGTTGTCCTCTAATAGTTAAGTACTCTTTGCCACCAACCCCTGCTCCAACTAAATAGACTTTCCCTGCTTGCATCATAATTCCTAAAATAATAATTAAAGCGGAGCGCTTTTACAAATAGTAAACTTCTAAAAGTAAGCAACATAAAAAAAGTGAACTTTTATCTAGGCTGTGCAGTTTGGTCATATAAAGACTGGGTTGGCAATTTGTATCCACCCCAAAGTCAACCACGAGATTTTTTGAACTTATACAGTCGTCGTTTTACTACTGTAGAAGGAAACACGACTTTTTATGCTTTACCCTCTCCTGAAACCATTGCCAAGTGGTTAAGGCAAACACCTCCAGGTTTTAAGTTTTGTCCCAAAGTTAATCGAGAGGTTACTCATCAAGGTCTCTTAGCTCCTCGGGTTCCTGAAGCACTAACTTTTTTGGAGCGCATGTCAGGCTTAGGCGATCGCCTGGGGACAGTTTTTATTCAGTTACCTCCTAGCTATAGTCCAGAATTTTTGCCTGATTTAACTGAGTTTCTCCATAGCTGTAAACAGTCTGGTATATCTTTAGCGCTAGAAGTACGGCATTTAGATTGGTTCCAGTCTCAATCCAGTGAACGTCTAAACTGTCTTTTAAGAAAGCTCAAGATAGCGAGGGTGTTGCTAGATACTCGTCCGATCTACAATTGTCCGGATAATCCTCAAGCTAGTTCGACCCGTAAAAAGCCCCAACTCCCTGTCCCACCCACAATTATTGGTGACATCGGATTTGTTCGCTTTATTAGCCATCCACAACGTCAATATAATCAAACCTACCTAACACAATGGGTTGATTCTCTCAAGCTCTGGCTGGGTCAAGGAAAAACTGTATACTTCTTCGTTCATTGTCCTCAAGAAGCTCGTTCTCCTGACACTGCTAAATATTTTTACTCCATATTGAGCGCCGATGATTTTAATTTGGGTATTTCCACTTTACCTTGGAGTGATATTACTCCTCATCCTACGCAATTAAGCCTATTCTAGAGCAGTAATAAATTAAGAAGTGTAAACTTTGTTGGCAACCTTGAAATATAAAATTTTTATTAAGTATATAATTATGTATAAGGCAAAATAGCAGATTCAATCATAATGAGGGATCTAGTTTAGCCGATACGACTTAATTAAGATATTGCTTAACAGTTCAACTTAGTTTGGTGTCGGGGCGTTGTTTGGCTGACAATGCTCCTACTTTCTTTCAAAGATTTTAGATTATATACGATCTACCTTTAAGTATCTGATGCTCCACGTTAAGAAGAAGCTTGAGGTTGGTTTTAGCTTAGCTCTAGTAGGCAGAGATATTTAGGTCAAAACATAGTTGACCAACTTGAAAAGCAACACTGCTATCCCCAAAAAATTAGTGCTTAATAAAAATTAACAGCAGCTCAAACAGTTGATCGGGCTGGATCAAAGGAGCTGAATGAAGCTGAAGATTAAACAAGATATAGTTTTGAGCTGTGAACAAACTTAGAATGGTTGTCATAACCGATCTCAAGAGTGATTAGGAACTAGCTATTACTCTTTGTGATTTACGACTCGACTTAAGTATTGCTTAACGGTTCTATATGGTTGGTGTTAGGGGTGTTGTTTGGCTGACAACGCTCCTAATTTTTTTTGATCTTACTAACTAAAATATAGGTTAGTGGGAAACACGGTGCCGTGTCTTCCGTAAATATACTAGTTTTTGCCTCTAATTTAACCCCTCATATTTAAAGTTTTGGTGATCTTTCTGGCAATAACCCTCTTAGCTTTACTTATTCTTGATTGAACTGAGTTGCGAGTTGAGCAATAGGAGTTTGTTCATAGTTTTCAAAAGGTTGATGTATCCAAGGATTATGCGGCAAATAATCAACAAAATAATCAGGTGTTTCTATCGAAGAACTCTTGTACCAAATTACCGCTGTCCGAATTTCGGTAATCTGAGGTTCATATTTTGTCTTCAGCCAGGTAGCAGATGCTGCCAAACTAATCCCAGAATCAACCAAATCGTCAACCAATAAAATGCGATCGCCCAATGGTTGTAGAGTGGTCAGGTGTTCCGCAAACTTAATTTCTCCCCGTTCTTGATTGTTCGCCCCTCCATAAGAAGCAGTAGCTAAGATTGCTAAAGGTTTATCATACAGACGACAAAGAATATCGCCGATTCTCAAGCCTCCTTTCGCCAAACAGACAATTTGATTAAACTGCCAATGAGAATTGTAGATCTTGACAGCTAGAGTTTCAATTTTATGATGATATTCTGACCAAGTTACATACAAATCTGTCATAACAATAGGATTTTAAAAAAATTGGATAGTAGCAACAAGCCAATAGATCGGGAAAAGCTTAACTTTACCACTAAACTAGCCTATGGTTCAGGGGATATGGGACCAGCGATTACGGCAAATATTTTAGTATTTTATCTACTGCGTTTTTTTACCAATGTTGTCGGGTTAGAAGCGGGTTTAGCAGGATTAATCTTAGCGATTGGCAAAATTGGCGATGCGGTTAACGATCCACTAGCGGGAATATTGAGCGATCGCACCCGCACTAAATGGGGAAGACGTATTCCTTGGATGTTATTCGGAGCAATTCCTTTTGGAATTTTCTTTTTTTTACAGTGGATCGTACCTAATTTTAGTCCCGATCCTCAGCTCAATCAGTGGTATTTGTTTGCTTATTATGTGATTATTGCGATTCTGTTTAATTTAGCCTATACAGCAGTTAATTTACCTTACACAGCACTAACGCCAGAATTAACTCAAGATTATAACGAACGCACTAGTTTGAATAGCTTTCGTTTTGCTTTTTCGATTGGAGGAAGCATCTTATCTTTAATCTTGGCAGAATTAATCACTAAAGCCTATGTCGACGATCCTCAACAAAGATATTTAGTTCTGGGGTTGGTTTCAACCATAATTTCAGTGGTGGCAATTTTCTGGTGTACTTTTCGTATTCAAGAACGAGGAGCATCACCATTATTGCAACAGCAGGGAAAAAAGATTATGGGCTTTATTTTAACTGTGATCGGTGCCTCAGGAATCTTGTATGGCATTACAGAGTTAACGACCGCAAGAAAAACAGTCAGTACCTTAGGGATCACTAGTGGATTGATTGGTTTGCAATTAATTGGCTTTGGCTTAACCTTAATTTGGGCAAAGGTTGAGTCTCATTTAAATAATTCTGAAGCAATTGCCCGCAGAAATCATACCAATAGCGTTCCTCACACTCCGATCCGACAACAGTTGAAAATTGCTTTTACCAATAAAGCATTTATGTATGTTGTGGGTATCTACTTGTGTTCTTGGTTAGGAGTTCAGTTAACAGCCTCAATTTTGATTTACTACGTAGTTAGCTGGATGAGGATGGATGAAGCCGCTTTTCCCACCGTAGCGATCGCCGTTCAGGGAACGGCTTTGATCATGTTATTCTTCTGGAAGTTTGTTAGCGATAGATTTGGTAAAAAGATCGTTTACTACTTAGGTATGATCTTTTGGATTATTGCCCAAGCCGCGTTATTTTTAATTCAACCTGGTCAAACCTTGCTACTCTACATCGGCGCGATTATGGCAGGTTTTGGCGTTTCGGTTGCTTATTTAATCCCCTGGTCGATGATTCCCGATGTCGTTGATCTAGATGAACTCAAAACAGGTCAGAGAAAAGAAGGCATCTTTTACAGTTTTATGGTGCTACTACAAAAACTAGGTTTAGCTATTGCTCTATTCCTGGTCGGACAAGCACTTGAACTATCTGGTTTTGTTTCCAGTCTTCCAGGGGAGGCGATTCCCGTGCAGCCAGAAAGCGCCTTATTGGCAATTAGAATTGCGATCGCGCCGTTGCCAACCCTGTTTTTAATTATTGGTTTAGTTTTGACCTATTTTTATCCCATTACAAAAGAAGTTCACGCCAATATTCGATTGCAACTCAAGGAAAGAAAAGAAGAGCAGGCTCTAGGTTAATTAATTGGTGGGCATTAGCACTAAATTTCAGGCTAGAAGCATAATTGATTTGTTCTTTGCCTACCATACTACTGCTGTCGACTGATTACTGATCTAAAGTACTCTTAGAATACTAGGAATACTATCGATTGACTCTAGGCTTTTAATTTCCTCTAGTGCCTGGCGAAAGTTACCTTCTGGGACATCATGAGTGACGACGACAATTTCAGCTAAATTATTGCGAAATCCAATTTGAACTACTGATTCGAGACTGACATCATGATTACCAAAGCTAGTACCCAGATGACCAATTACACCAGAAACATCTTGACAAAGAAAACGAGCGTAAAAACGACTGTTGATTTCTGTAATTGGGGTTAATTGCACAAAATGCTCGTGGGTACAGCGTAGAAGTGGATCGAGCTGATCTTGGCTATTGCTGGTTTGCATAATCCCAACTACATTGGCAATGTCCGATACCACGGCACTCGCGGTGGCTCCTTTGCCTGCACCAGGACCAAAAAACATGACCTGTCCCAATGGCTCTCCTTCAACTAAGATGGCATTATAGACATCATTGACATTAGCCAGGGGATGCCCTTGAGATACTAAGGTTGGGTGAACTCTTACCTGAAGCGAATCCCGTTGGGGGTCAGCTTTGGCGATCGCCAATAGCTTGATTACATAACCCAAATCATCGGCATAGCTAATATCTGTAGCATTTAGCTGACGAATCCCTTCACAAAAGATATCGGAGCGCTTGATTCTGCCATTGAAAGCGATCGACGCCAAAATAGCAATCTTATCCGCAGCGTCATAACCGTCAACGTCGGCGGTGGGATCGGCTTCGGCATAGCCCAACTTTTGTGCTTCGGCTAAAACAGCATTAAAATCGGCACCCTCCTGAGTCATCTGGGTCAGGATATAGTTTGTGGTACCGTTAACAATGCCAATTACAGTTTGGATACGATTGACTCCCAAAGACTGTTTTAGAGGCTTAATTACGGGAATGCCTCCGCCGACTGCGGCTTCTAAGAGCACATAAACCCCTGCTTGATTGGCTGCGGTAAAAATTTCTGCGCCGTGACGAGCAATTACCGCTTTATTTGCGGTTACAATATGTTTGCCATTGGCTATTGCCTGGAGAATTAAAGAGCGAGAAGGTTCCAAGCCGCCCAATAATTCGACGACGATCTTAATCTCAGGATCGTTGACTATTGACTCTAAATCCGCAGTTAATACTCCTGATGGTAATTCAGGTGAGCGGGGTTTATCAAGCGATCGCACTCCGACTCTTGCTATTTCTATTTCATGCAGCAGATCGTTACGTCCTGAAGGATCTAAGATAATCTCTGCCGTACCCGTACCAACTGTACCGTAACCTAATAAACCAATCTTGAAAGCCACAACTTCTATACCTGACTGTATCCTTTCCTTGTGAAGTAGCTCCGAGTTCGCTTAACAAAACATCAAGCTTACTCCACCTTATCTAGATTAACTGCAAGAGGTAATGTTAGCTAAGTTTTTTCACTAGGTTAAGTTAAATTATTGCTTAAATCCTATCAGTTAACCTTTAAGAGGTACAGGAAAAAAACCTTTTAGTTAACTATTTTCCAGTAATTTTAATTTGATAGTTATGATCTGTATTTTCGTAATAGGAACCAATCCAAACTTGATATAGTCCTACCTGCCACTGTCCCTCAATCATAGGATTGGCTGTTCCTGCATCATCATTGCACCATACCCCCCCAGGACCTTTGACGATGATGGTGGTATCGGCTTGGCTATTAATTTCTAATCGCAAATAAGCAAAAAAAGATTCTAGTTTGAGTAAATGATTTGGTTGGTAACTAAAGTAGCCATCACAAAAGCCTGTAGCTGTCTTTGTGGTCTGAGAAATTTCTTGAGCTTTAATTGCCCCTCCGCTAGTACCATCAATAACCACCGGTTGAGCCATATTGCTAGCATTAAGGGATATCGTATCAGAAGCTTGAGTAATACTTTGATTCCAGTGAATTGCAAGAATTATACTTAATAAAAAATAGAGTAAGTTTTTAAATATTGGATTAGATCTCAACACTAACAATGATAAATTAATGATACTTGGTGTCACTTTGTTGATTGATCAATATATAGATAAAGCTGCATGTCTGAGCAAAAAACATGGTGAGCTAATAATTTCTAATATAAGCCAGAATCAATAATATTAACAGGATCTAAAAATAGACTCTGGGGAATGGTCAAAATCTGACCAAGGTTAAACGCCTTAGTTATCATCAAGAGCAAAAAAAGTGATCTCTAGATACTAGAAATCACTTATAATAAGTCATTTTTTTATATTAGTTAGTCGAGCTATGGCAACAAGCAAGATCTATTCTGAAACTTAACCCGAAATTTTCGCTAAAGTCTGCTGCAAACGAGTTTTATCTGCGCCCAATTGGTTTAACAATAACCATGTTTGAGTCAAATCTGGACCGTGTAACTCTCCTGTCAAACTAGCCCGTAGCGATCGCATTACTAACCCTTTTTTGACTTTCTGGCTTTTAGTAACCTGCTTGATTAGTGATTTGGCAGCTTCTTCTGTCAGACTTTCATCAGGGTTGATCCCAGCAACTATTTCCTCAACTACCGCAGCTACTCCATCTTGCTGGAGTAAATCCATCGCCTCAGCCGTATGTTCCACAGTATCGATAAAAAAGACCTTGGTTTCTTTAATTACATCACTCAAACGATTGAGGGTGGGTGCAGTCAATGATGTTAGGGTCTCTAACCAAGCACGATCTTTATCTTCCACATCATATCCCTGATTTTGCCAGTAAGGAATGAGGAGATCGGTTAAGCTATCCGCAGGCATTTTGTGCAGATATTGACTGTTGATCCAATCTAGTTTATCCCAGTCAAACTTAGCCCCAGATTTATTGACTCGCTCTAAATCAAACTCTTTTGCTGCTGCTTCTAGGGTAAAAATTTCTTGAGTTGAGTCAGGAAAAGTCCAGCCCAGCAGGGTCATGTAATTAACCAAAGCTTCTGGTAAAAATCCCATTTTGCGGAAATCATCAATCGAAGTAACCCCATCCCGTTTGGACAATTTACGTCCATCCTGATTGAGAATCAAGGGACTGTGAGCAAATATTGGAATTTCTTCACCCAAAGCTTCATAGAGCAAAATTTGCTTGGCAGTATTGGCAATATGGTCTTCTCCACGAATTACGTGGGAGATTTTCATGTCGATGTCGTCAACTACTACTGCCAAGTTATACAACGCTTGTCCATAGGGTTGGTCATCATCCGCAGCACGGGCAATCACCATATCTCCACCCAAATCACTGCCTTGCCAACTAACATTCCCCCGAATAGAGTCATTCCAAACAATTTGGCGATCGCCGTCTATTTTAAAGCGAATTACAGGCTTACGCCCTGATGCTGCAAATGTCTCTTGTTCTTCCGTAGTTAGGTTGCGGTGTCGATTATCATAACCAGGTGCTTTTCCCTGGGCTTTTTGCGTCTCACGCATCGTATCAAGTTCTTCAGGAGTGCAATAACAAGAATAAGCAAGACCCAGATCTAATAGAGTTTGTACCGCTTGTTGGTACTTGTCCAAGCGTTGAGTCTGGAAAAAAGGACCTTCATCCCAGTTAAGCCCTAACCACTCTAACCCTGATTTGATATTCTCCGTGTATTCAGGACGCGATCGCGCTGCATCTGTATCTTCAATTCTTAAGACGAACTTGCCTTGATGATGATGGGCAAATAACCAATTAAACACTGCTGTTCGTGCAGTTCCAATATGTAAATTTCCTGTTGGTGAAGGAGCAATCCTTACTCTAACACTCACAAAGTACCTCTATTTGAAATTATTTTTTATTTGTGTGCAGTCTATTATTGTAGCGATATTTAGGTGCCATCTCTATCTCTGTTATGGGATAGATAGGCAGCAAAGACTACTTTAGTAGTTGCTTCGGGAACAGGGAGTAGCATTTTCTCGAGTGATTTAGGATTGCTTTAGCAAACTAAGCTTTTACGCGACTGCTATAGCTAATTTTGCCTAATTCGAGATAATTTTACTGCTTCATTTGATGACAAATCAAACTAAAGCAAGAACCAGTTAATTTTTAATGATATTTAATCTAAAAAAAGTGACAAGTAAATTGGTGCTGTTTTTGACAGCTTTAACTATGCTACTTGTATATTTAAAAATCAAAATAATATTAATTTAAATGTGTTTTTCTATGCAGATAATTTAAAATTATTGTCTACTGAGATCTATATCCAGCAGTAATATTAATCAATTTTAAGTTTTAAATAAAGAATGGCTAGTATCTTGTTGGAAAATTTATAATCTTCAATTGTTGGCAATGATATAAATACTGAATACTTCTATAAATATTTAGTATTTAACAATCATATAAATGATAACTATAACCAAACCTGATTCAAACTTTAATTTAGATGGTAATCATAATTTGCTATTCATTGATGCCAATGTAGATCAATATCAAACTCTGATTTCAGGAGTTGATGATGCCGCAATAATTATTCTTGATTCTACTCAAGATGGTATTCAACAAATTACGCAAACGCTAGCTGATTATCAGCAGCTTGATAGTATTCAGATCATTTCACATGGGAACTCTGGTTCTTTACAATTAGGTTCAGTTAATCTCAACTCTGAGAATCTTGAGGATTATGGTTCAGAATTAGCCACCTGGTCAGATTCTTTAACAGCTAGTGGTGATCTGCTCCTGTTTGGTTGCAACGTCGCAGCAGGAATTACAGGAACTAACTTTGTTAACCGACTGAGCCAGCTGACCCAAGCCGATATCGCTGCCTCCAAGGACTTAACAGGTAATGCTCAATTAGGAGGAGACTGGGAGTTAGAAATAGCTACTGGCACAATTGAGGCGAATCAGGCGATCACCAGTTCTACCAGAAATGCTTACGACTCCGTTTTAGTCGCCTATAACGGCAATGAATATCAGTTAACCGCCAATGAGCAAACTTGGGAACAGGCACAGGCGGCAGCCGAGAGTCTGGGGGGAAATCTAGTAGTAATTGATGATGTTGCAGAACAAAATTGGCTGAGACAAACTTTTGGCAACACCGAACGCTTTTGGATTGGCTTGAGCGATCGCAACCAGGAAGGTAACTTCCAGTGGGTCAACGGTGACAGCTTTACTTACCGTAACTGGGCACCTGGGGAACCCAATGATTACAAATTTAACGGCAACTTTACCGCAGGGGAAGACTACACCCTGATGAACTGGAATAGTTTGGGTCAATGGAATGATATGCCTAATAGTTTTGCTGGCACATTTCGCGGCATTATCGAGATTCCCCAAACCCCTCCGACTTTTACCTATAACGGTAATAAATATCAGTTAACCTCCAGTGGGCAAACTTGGGAGCAGGCACAGGCGGCAGCCGAGAGTCTGGGGGGAAATCTAGTAGTAATTGATGATGTTGCAGAACAAAATTGGCTGAGACAAACTTTTGGCAACACCGAACGCTTTTGGATTGGTTTGAGCGATCACAATCAGGAAGGTAACTTCCAGTGGGTCAACGGTGACAGCTCTACTTACCGTAACTGGGCACCTGGGGAACCCAATGATTACAAATTTAACGGCAATTTTACCGCAGGGGAAGACTACACCCTGATGAACTGGAATAGTTCGGGTCAATGGAATGATATGCCTAATAGTTTTGCTGGCACATTTCGCGGCATTATTGAGTTAGGAAATAATTCCAACAATCCTGGCGTGATTGGTTTGGAAACTAGTATTTATCAGGTCAATGAAGCAGATGGCACCGCTGAGATAACTGTGCTTCGGACAGAGGGGAGTGATGGTATAGTCTCGATTGATTATGCAACTGTTGATGCCAGCGCTACTTCAGGTACAGACTTCACTGCTGCTTCTGGCACTCTGACTTTTGCTAATGGAGAAACTAGTAAAACCGTAACCATCGCGATTCAAAATGACAGTTTAGCCGAAGGCAACGAAGAATTTGGCTTTACTCTGGATAATATTGTCGGGGATGCCACTTTACTCGCTCCTAGAACCGCATTAGTAACCATCGTCGATGATGAAACAGGATTAGAACCAATCATTGATTTTGATAACTTTACTGATACTGCGACCTTAACTATTAATGGTAATGCTGCACCAACGGGGGATGTACTGAGATTAACCTCTTCAGGCGCAAATCAGGCAGGAAGTACCTTTTTTGATCGTCCCTTAGCTATTGATAGTAATACTTCTTTTGCCACTCAATTCCAATTCCAAATTTCAGGAGGAAGTGGTGGTGCCGATGGCTTTACTTTTATCCTCCAAAATGATGCCGCAGGAATAAATTCTCTGGGTTATCGAGGGGGAGATTTAGGTTATGCCAGCGAACAAAATACTGCCAGTTCTGGGATTGCTCAAAGTTTAGCAATTGAATTTGATACTTATCGTAATAGTTGGGACGATAACAATAATCATCTTTCTATCCTGCGCGATGGAAGCGTTCGTAATCCCTTAACCACCGTGGCGGCACCTCTCGATCTTAATAGCGGCAGCTTGCTTAATGCCTGGATTGATTATGATGGCACGAGCAACTTACTCTCAGTGTTCCTTGGCAATACTGCTGATAAACCGACAACAGCCTTATTATCACAAACTATCGATCTGGCTTTGGTGTTAGGTTCACAAGCATTTATCGGTTTTAGTGCGGGGACAGGGGGTTTAAGTAATAATCACGATCTTATAAATTGGGAATTAACCTCTAATTCGACTTTGCTAGCTGCGCCACCATCTTCTGTAGCTTTAACGAGTGAAACTATTGTTTCTGGTTTAAATCAACCCACCGCTATTGAATGGACTCCCACTGGCGATCGCTTTTTTGTAGCAGAAAAAGCAGGCGTAATTAAAGTGTCACAAAATGGTCAGTTGCAAAGTACTCCCTTTATCGATCTCTCAGCCCAAGTCAACGGCACCCGCGATCGCGGATTGCTAGATATTGCGGTTCATCCTGAATTCTTTGATGGTAGTCCCTACGTCTATGCTCTTTATACCTACGATCCCCCAGAAGTTTTCCAGAATACTGGTTTGGCTGGAGCAGATGGTAATGGTAACCGTGCTGCCAGATTGACCCGTATTACTGCTGATGCTAGCACCAACTTTACTACGGCAGTTCCTGGTAGTGAAGTAGTCATCTTGGGAACCAATAGTACCTGGGATAATTTCAATGCTTTTGCTAATAGCACCAATAACTTTAATGAGCCTCCTGCGGGGATTCTTGCCGATGGTAGCAACCTACAAGACTTTCTCGCAGCCGATAGCGAATCTCATACTATTGGGTCTGTGGAGTTTGGACCTGACGGCGCCTTATACGTAAGTAACGGCGATGGTACTTCCTACAATCAAGTCGATCCGCGTACAGTTCGGGTTCAAGACATCGATAATCTTTCAGGCAAAATTCTGCGAATCGATCCTATTACAGGAGATGGTTTAGCCGATAATCCTTTCTATAATGGAGATCCAGATGCTAATCGTTCTAAAGTTTATCAATTGGGTTTGCGTAATCCTTTCCGCATCACGGTAGACCCTCGTAACGGTGATGTTTATGTTGGGGATGTGGGTTGGACTCAGTGGGAAGAAATCAACTCCGCCGATGCTGGGGCTAATTTTGGCTGGCCCTATTACGAAGGGGGTAGTAATAATAGTTTAAGAACTGGCGGTTATCAAAATTTACCTGAAGCTCAGGCTTTTTATAATAGTGGTCAGTCGGTTAATCCCTCAATTCTGGCTCTTAATCATGGAGCGGATGGGATTAATGCCATCGTTCTGGGGGATATATACACGGGGGATGCTTTTCCTGAAGAATATCGAGGAGACTTATTCTTTAGCGATCTCGGTCAGGGTATTGTTTACAATGTCAGCTTCAATGACCAAGGAGAAGTAATGGCTTTTAATACCTTTACCACAGGGGCTAATGTTGTGGTTCAGATTATTGAGGCCCCTGATGGCAGTCTTTATTATGTCGATCTTGATGACGGTATAGTTGGTCGTTGGTTTTTTGATTAGTATTCCACACTGATTAGAATTGATTTTAGCGATCGCTTTAGCTTTTACTGTAGCTGTAATTTCTCAGGCGATCGCTTACTGAAGAAAAGATTAGTCCCTTAATTGCCTTTACTAGTAGGTATGAAGACTTAATCTAATTTAATAACTGTGTTATATTACTTAAGAAATTTCTCTAGCACAGAATATTAAGGCTGCTTCTTATTTTGGTAATTTGATTGCTAGCGCAGAACCGCACAATCATGTCTGTAGCAAACATAATATTTAGTGTATTAGGTACTATATTCTACAGTATTAGGTCAGAACGAATTTAGTTAGGTAAGTAATGACCCCGCCATCTTAATGAGCCTCTAGTTGAATTTATTTAAGCCAGAAGTTTCCATACTTGGGCATCGGCAAAGTCAACCAGAAAAATGCTTTACAAACACTAGTTCAGCTAAATCAATAAATCTATGAATACGCAAGTTATTACAAAAGAGAAAAAAAGTATTAAAGACTACAAAGTAGCAGATATTTCCTTGGCAGATTGGGGACGCAAAGAAATCTCCATTGCTGAAGGTGAAATGCCCGCGCTCATGGCGATCAGAGCTAAGTATAGTGAAAGTAAGCCCCTACAAGGAGCAAAAATCATTGGCTGCATTCACATGACCATTCAAACGGCAGTCTTGATCGAAACTCTAATTGAATTGGGTGCCGAGGTACGCTGGTCTTCCTGTAACATCTTCTCCACTCAAGACCATGCTGCTGCTGCGATCGCTGCTGCAGGTATTCCTGTATATGCCTGGAAAGGTGAGACAGAAGAAGAATACATCTGGTGTATCGAACAGACATGCCATAATCCTGAGGGCGAACTGTGGTCTGCCAATATGATTCTGGATGATGGTGGTGATTTAACTGGTCATATCCATGAAAACTATCCTCAGATGTTAAACAGTATTCATGGTGTTACGGAAGAAACCACTACTGGAGTGCATCGACTGTGGGAAATGCTAGAAAATGGCGAGCTAAAAATTCCTGCCATCAACGTTAATGACTCTGTTACTAAAGCTAAGAATGACAACAAGTATGGCTGTCGTCACAGCTTAAATGATGCCATCAAACGCGGTCTTGATCATTTAATGGCTGGTAAAAAAGCCCTTGTCATTGGTTATGGTGATGTGGGTAAAGGTTCCGTTGCTTCTTTGCAGCAAGAAGGCATGATTGTCAAAGTGGCAGAAGTAGATCCGATCTGCGCGATGCAAGCCTGTATGGATGGATTTGAAGTAGTATCCCCTTACATCAATGGTGTAAATGACGGTACTGCTAACAGCATCAATAAAGAACTATTAGGTTCTCTGGACATGGTTGTGACCGCAACAGGTAACTTCAACGTCTGTGACTCTAACATGCTATCCAGCCTAAAAAAGGGTGCAGTAGTTTGCAATATCGGTCACTTTGATAACGAGATTGATACTGCTTTCATGCGTCGTGAATGGCGATGGGAAGAGGTTAAGCCTCAGGTACACCAGGTATATCGTAGTAACGAGCCTCAAGATTTCTTGCTTCTCTTATCTGAAGGACGTTTAGTTAACTTGGGTAATGCCACTGGACACCCTTCCAGAATTATGGATGGTTCTTTTGCTAACCAAGTGTTAGCACAAATGTTCTTGTACGAACGTAAGTTTGCTGATTTGCCAGAAGCGCAAAAAGCTGATGCTATTTCCGTAGAAGTGTTGCCCAAGCATCTAGATGAAGAGGTTGCACGCTATATGGTTGCTGGTTTTGATGGAGTGATTACGCAGCTAACTGAAGAACAAGCTAAGTACATTAGTGTTCCTGTTAATGGTCCTTTCAAAACTGATGCTTATAAATACTAAGTCACGGTAGCAGTGTCGAAACCAGGTTTAGTTGGATCAAGCCAGCTAAATCTTTACTAAAAGATAGTTCTAGATTAAGGTGGGCATTGCTCACCTTTTATTTTTTAGACTTAGTTTGAGAATTTATCAGAATTAATCAACTACTTGTAAAATGCGATGGCAAAACTTTCTGTAGAATTAAACCGCTATTTTTTTGAAGAAGCTAGAAATGAAAAGATCACTTTATCTGAGATTTTAACTTTAGCAGGAGAGCGGATTTTTGGTTTCTTATTTGTAATTTTAGCTTTACCTTCTGCTTTACCTGTGCCCGCTCCTGGTTACTCTGTACCATTTGGAATTGCTATGTTTTTTCTGGCAATACAGTTAATCATTGGTCGCGATCGCCCTTGGCTACCTGCTAAAATTATTAATGGTTCCATGTCCCTAAAAAAAGTCCAAGGATTTGTGAAAAAAGGAATTCCTTGGCTGCAAAAGATTGAAAATGTTACTAAACCCCGCATTGCTTACCTTTGTACTAGTTCGGTAGGTCGCATTTTAATTGGTTGTGCCTTAGCTTTAATGTCAATTTCAATGATGATTCCTATTCCTTTAACCAATACTATTCCTGCTATTGGGATCTTTGTTACTGCTTTTGGCTTGTTAGAGGATGATGGTTTAATTTGTATCGCAGGTTTATTTGTTTGCTCTTTGGGAGCTACTTTAACCACCTCCATTTTAGTTTTTGGTGTTGTTGCAGTTGAAAGAGTTATTGACTTGATTAAAGATTATGTAGCTAATTTGATCTAACAACATTTTATTAAACAGTTTCTTTTAAGCAACTGTCTGAAAAGGATTGGAGAGATAATCAGCGGTATACTCAACCAAGGCGATCGCATTTTCGTATAGCATTCTTTTGGGTCCTAAAATCCCCACACTTCCTACGGGAACATCGTCTTGATAGTAGTTTGCCGAAATTAAGGCACAGGAGCGCATTGGTTCCAAACGATTTTCAATGCCAATTTTGATGCTTACCCGCTTCAGAGAGTCGGCAAACTCTGGCAAAGTGAAAATGATTGGTGATAGTTGCTCTTGTTGCTCTTCGAGTAATGACAACAGAGTTTGTACCTGCTGTAGTTGGGAAAACTCTGGCTGACGCAATAGTTCTGCTATGCCATGAATTACCATTGGACTAGAATTACTGGCTTGAAAAACAAGCTTGAGCTGACCTACCAGCGTTTCGAGAAACCCCGCATATTGAGAAAACTCACGGTCTATTTTTGCCCAATCTAAGGTACTAATTTCTGTCAGAGAACATCCTCTCAATTCCTGATCGAGAAAATTAGACAAGAGCTGTAGTTCATGAGTGATAATTGATTCATCAACCTCGTCTTCCTGTAACGGTGATTCCATAATAATTGACTGGGTTTGATAACCATCAGTAACCACAATCAACATTACCTGATTAGCAGCTACACGTACTAACTGTAAATGACGTATAGTACTATTCAGATTTTGTGGCAGGGTGATCAGAGCAATATAGCCACTCAAAGTTGCTAAGATTTTTGCCGCTCGTTGCAATAAGACTTCAAAACTAGCTTTGGCGATCTGCAACTCCTGTTGCAAAATATTTTGAATTGCCTTATTAATTTTATTATTAGGTACGATCAAATGATCGACGTAGGTACGATAGCCTGAATCTGAGGGAACTCTCCCCGCAGAAATATGAGGTTGATAAAGTAGCCCCACTTCTTCTAAGTGACCCATCACATTACGGATCGTGGCAGAACTGACATTGAAATCGTATTCCTGTGCCAAAGTTTTAGAGGCTACTGGCTCTGCGGTAGCTATATAGTGTTTGATGGTGGCTTTCAGTATATTCTGATGTCTAGTAGTCAGATCTGATTGAGTTCCCATTAAAAATAATTAAATTAGTAATTGTTAAATTGATTTTAAAAATTTTGGTAAAGTATAGCTTGCTTTGCGAACTTTTAAAATTAAAAGCATACTAATAGGTGATGTTTGACTATCTTAATAGCGACTAATCGAGGAATCTATGAGGCGAGAATAAGCATCTATGCCTCCCATGACGTTTTGAACTTGAGAAAATCCTCTGATCGATAGCCATTGGCAGAGTTGAGCTGATCGCATTCCATGATGGCACATGACAATCGTTTTCGCTTCTGGTTTAAGGTCAGTTAAAATCTGAGTCGACCACTGCTCGAATTCACTGAGGGGATAAATATCAAAGCCTTCAACTTGGGCGATCGCCACTTCCCCTCTTTCTCTAACGTCGATTAACTGTAATTCTGAGTCAGCATCCGCTAAAAGTATTGCCAACTGATTAACATCGATTTCAGGAATAGGATCATAATAATACATTTTGCTTCAAGGATATTTTCTGGTTCTTGCTTAAGTTAATTTTCTCTTAGTTCACTTACTATTTATTGTTAACTTTTTTACGGACAGATAATATTCGCGATGTAATAATTAAGCTTCAAATTTTAGTGCAATCTCGTTGTAAGTCGGTTTCTTTTGTTCCCAAAAAACAATTTCCTCTGATGCACAGTTAAACTTTTCGGCTATCATGTAGAATCTCAATAATGAGACTCCACACTAGATTGAAGGTATATCAATATTAAGCTTGAGTGCAGGATTATTTTCCCAGCGATCGCCCACATGAGTATAGATGCTAGTAGTACGCGGATCGCTATGTCCTAATAAGTCTTGAACCTGGCGTAAATCTGCCCCCGATCTCAGTGCTAATGTACCAGCAGTATGTCGTAGACTGTGAGCCGAGATCGTTCTTCCTGGAGTCTGTTTTAGGTCAGCCTGAGTTAGATAAGTATCGACAACGGATCTAATCCCGCGACGAGAAATTCTCTTTCCTCGTGAATTAGCGCTGGTAGCAATGAATAGAGGTCTAGCTGGTTTTAAGACTTCGCCACTGGTTTCTCGATGCTGGAGATAGTCAACTAAGAGAGAGGCAATGTCAGGAGTGAGGGGGACAACCCGAATACTTCTTTTGCCTTCTACCCTAATCCCTAGATTATTACCCTGTCTTACTAAACTCGCAATATTAGCGCGGTGGAGTTCAACGGTACGGGTTCCTTCCAAAGCCATAATCGCCAGCATTGCCCGATCTCTAGAGGACTTGAGGGTATCATCTCTGGGAATTTTGCCGAGCAGCGTTTCTACTTCTGTTGCTTCAAGATAAGTGATTTTTTCCGCAGGATCAGACTTTTCTCGGGGAGGCTTGACACCTGCCGCAGGATTGATGGCAATTAAACCTTTTTCAACTGCAGCCTGATAAAAACGGCGCACCACTGCTAGCTTCAAAGCGATCGTCGCTGGCTTATACTGTTGCTGTTTAATCATCCAATGACGATATTTTTTGACATCATCTTTAATCAGGGTTACGGGATTTAATTGACGTTGATCGCACCACTGAAGAAACTGATGTAGCTGTCTGGTATAGGTTTTTAAAGTATCTGCTGAAGCATCTCCTGCACTTACATCTATATCGAGAAATTCCGCAAAGACTACCAGTAAGTTGTTAGTGGTAACAGTGCTAATTTGTGGCGGATTGGTTGCAGCTAGCATCAGTTATTTTTCTACATTTGGCACGATTTTAGCATATGACTTTTGGCTCTTCCCTCACCTCCATTTTGATTCTTTGTTGCCCCAATTTGATTTATCTGAAGAATATTCTGCTACGTTTATTCGCTTCATTCAAATTCAAACTTAACCTAAAGTTAAACTCTGATTAGTAATCTATTAATTTCCATACTTTAGTTCTAGGAATGGGTGCGATTAGCTAAAGTAGGTAAAGATGAATCAGGAATCAGATAATAGTAAAAATAATTTTTTATTTCCAAAAGACAATTATCGTGGTGAATTTTCGCCTGATAATCCCAAGAATTTAGTATTTAACGCTAATCTACAAGAATTTGCTCAAAAGGTAGCTTATATTTGTGGTTTAGAGACTAATGGAAAAATATCGTCCCAAGAAGCTTACGATCGCATCAAGGACTTATGGCATCAGTTGGAGAATTCTAAGCAAGAATTGCTCGATAATTAAGCAGAACAACCCAATCATGTTCAAGCAACATCATGACAATTAGGTAATTAGTAGATTACTGCTAGTCAATTGTTTTTAGTTAATTTTTGTCATCAAGCTAATATCCTAGATCGACCTGAGAGTTCATCGCTCTAGTGCGAGCAATAATAAATGTTTGACTCAGGGTAAGTATCTGTAATGATCAGACGTCCTTGACTTGTCGTGTAATTTTTGTTGCCGATCTGATTCGGTTAATTGTTCCTGCTACGATAAATATCTTAGTAATCTAAATTCCTAACTTGATTCTCTAACAATCAGGTAAATTTATCTTGATCATTGCTCAAATGACCGTTGTCCCTTAAGTCAAGAATTACCGTCTTCTATGTCAAAACCCCAAAAAATTATCGTTATCGGTGCAGGTTGGGCGGGTTTAGCTGCTACATCCCATTTAGTTCACCAAGGCTATGATGTAACTCTATTAGAAGCAGCTCCTCATCCTGGTGGTTTAGTGGCAGGTTGGCAAACCCCTGGTGGTCGTTCGGTTGAAGGGGGAATTCATGGTTTTTGGTACCCTTATCGCAACATTTTCAATCAGGTTAGAGAACTAGGACTTAAACCTTTTACCCGTTTTACCCGCTCCTCTCAGTACTCTCCTGCGGGATTGGAAGTAGAATCTCCTATTTTTCAGCATGAACCTCGTCTGCCTGCTCCTCTAGGGACATTTGTCTACACTAAGTTTAAACGGTTGCCGCTGAGCGATCGCCTTTCGGCTTTGCCCTTGCTCTATGCGGTAATTGATTTTGATAATTCACCTGAAGCCTGGTTACGTTATGACAAAATGAGTGCCAGAGAATTGTTCAAACAGTATGGAGTAACTGAAAGACTATACAAAGAGTCGTTTGAACCAATGCTGCTCGTCGGTTTGTTTGCGCCAGGAGAGCAGTGTTCGGCGGCGGCGGCTTTGGGCATGCTTTATTACTTTATCTTGGCGCATCAGCCCGATTTTGACGTAGTTTGGTGTCGCGGCACAGTTGGCGCCCAAATCTTCCAACCCTGGATTGCCAGAATTGAAGCGGTAGGAGCAAAAGTACTTACGAATAAAAGAGTGAGTGATATTGTCGTTGATCAATCGGGAAGAGCGACAGGGGTGCAATGTGGAACTGAATTCTATGATGCAGATGCCATTATTTCAGGAGTGAGCGTTACAGGAATGAAAAAGATTGTTGCTAGTAGTAATACCTTAAATAATTATCCTCAATTCCGTAATTTATCAAATCTCAAAGGAATCGATGTTTTAGCTACTCGTCTGTGGTTTGACCGCAAAATTCATATTCCGCTTCCTTCCAATGCCTGCTTTGGGTTTGATGCCACCACTGGCTGGACATTCTTCGATCTCAACGATTTACATGATGAGTATCAAGATCAACCCCATACCGTAATTGAAGCAGATTTTTATCATGCCAATCAATTATTACCGATGAGCGATGAGCAAATTGTCAATAAAGTACACCGCGATCTTGCTACCTGTATTCCCGCCTTTAATGATGCCACAGTAATTGACAGCAGCGTGATCCGTGTTAGAGAAGGCGTAACTCACTTTTTTCCTGGTAGCTATCAAAATCTACTGTCAGCAACCACTGATATTCCCAATTTATATATGAGTGGAGATTGGATTGTAACGAACCATGGTTCCTGGTCACAGGAAAAAGCTTATGTCACAGGCTTGGAAGCAGCTAACCTAGTAATTGAACAGTTTGAGGTCGGTAGTAAAGCCAATATTATTCCCATTGAAGCGGATGAACCCCATATCCAAGTAGCCAGAATGATCAATCAAACTATTAAAGACTGGACTCAATTTATTCCTAATCCTTGGCTATCTTAAATCAAGAATAATATTCATTGAGTTAGTAAATATTCTGGCAAAAAACGCAATCATCAAAACATCACATTCTTTTCGAGATGAAGATCACACTGCTGCCATCACAAATGTAAATAGACTCAATTAATCAGCCCTTGTATTAATTGAAGAAATCATGGCTAATTTGCAGTCTACAATATCTAATCCTTGGAATCCTTTCTTACCAACACCAAGAGATATCCAAAGAACAGAGGAATTGTCACAAAAGAGTCTCTTAATTTCTGGTATTCTGAGCTTTTTATTTTTACCAGCAGCAATGATCTATCTTGGTAGGGCGGTAAACCTTGTAAAAATACTTGGTTATGGCTTATTATTTGCTATTTTTCTAGTTGCAATGTTTGGATTTGAAGTAGTAAATAGTAAATATATCGGATTTGCTTGCAATATCGCGGTTCTCATAGAGCAGCTCAACACAGTACACAAGGCTCGGCAGCGTAAAATAGAGAGTAACTAGTAACTATTGAATTGAGTGTAACTACTCATAGGCTAAACTTTTGCCTGACCTAAGATAATTTTTTTTAATTAAAGATGCTCATGTTATTGCATAGCAGATATTTTTTGCCTTTTAATTTTGTCCCAAACTAATTTGGCTGCGCCTAACATTCCTGCTTGATTACCTAATTTAGCAGTATACAATTTCAAGCCTTGACGGGAAGGAGATACAACTCTCCTCTTAATTTCAGTTAAGGTACTAGGTAGAAAAAACTCGGAACTAGCACTAATTCCTCCACCGATAATTATTGCTTCAGGCGTCAAAACATAAACTAAGCTAGCTAGTCCAGCACCTAATGTTTTGCCGTAATCCTGCCAGAATGCCATAGCGGCTTTATCCCCTGCTTGAGCTAACTTGCCCATTTCTGCGGGTTCTTTTCCTGTACGGCGATGAATTGAGCCAATAGAAGCATATTGTTCTAGGGAACCCTGATTACCGCTGCGACAAGGATAACCATCTGGATTTAAAGTGATCAAACCCAGTTCTCCTGCTGCACCATCTCGTCCAGTAAACAATTTGCCATCTAGAAATATTCCGCCTCCTACTCCCGTCCCCAAAGTCAGCAAAATAAAATCTTGAAACTCTTTACCTGCACCTAACCAAGCTTCGCCAATAGTGGCACAGTTAGCATCATTTTCCAATACGGTGAGTAGATCAGTTTGTTCTTCTAGCCAGTCTGCGACAGGGACATCATCCCAACCTGGGAGGTTAATGGACTTCTTAGCAATGCGACGAGCATTATCTGTTGGTCCAGGTAATCCGATACCTATCGCACCACAAGTATAATTTAAATTAAGCTGTTTAACTCCTTGAGCGATCGCTTTAACCACTGGTTTCGGATTAGCAGGCTGCGGTGTAGCCATTACGATTGTCTCCAAGCAGGTACCATCTTGTAAAAATCGTCCTAGCTTGATGGCAGTTCCACCTAAATCTACCCCGACTACTTCTTTAATCATGTTTTGCTTGGCTTGATGTTAGTTTGCTTAACAGTTAGTTAATTATTTAAGCTTTCAGGGAAAGATGAGATTATTAGTGCTTAATTGATCAATTAATTATTTTAGTTAAGTGTCTAAATTGTAAATCGCCCGAAGGAGTGCATTTTAAACCATGAAACCTTTAAGTGTTGGTAACGTTGTTAGTGCTGGGTTACGTATTTATCGCGATAATTTTAAAAAATATTATCGCCTAGCATTTATCGGATCTTTATGGGCATGGATTCCTATTTACGGTACGGCAAAATTTTATGCTCATCAAGCACTAATTTCACGTTTAGCTTACGGTGAAATCATCGAAAAACCTGAGAGCATTAGAGATGCTAATCGACATGTTAAGGGTCGGATGTGGAGCTTTTTAGTTGCAGCACTACTTGTGTCTCTTCGTTTTCTTCTAGCTTATATATTAGGAGCTATTGCAATCGCTTTAGTTGTTGGAGGATTAACAACTGTTATTAGCATGGTTCTATCTTCTGTTTTAGGCGATGGTGGGGCAATTATCGGCACAATTATTTCTTTGCTGTTGTCGATTGCCGTATTCGTTCTATTTTTTGGTTATTTAATTAGATTGTTTGCCAGTTTCTCCGTATCAGAGTTACTGTTATCAACCGAAGAGAATATTAACGCATCTCAATCTCTCAAGAAAAGTCAAGAATTAACCAAGGGTTATCTCAAAAATCTTATAATCATTTACTTTATTTCTTCCCTAGTGAGCTTTCCCTTGTTAGGTCTAATTTTCACGTTGCAAGTTTTACCTGCATTCTTCCAAAATTCTGATTTAGCTGCCTATTCTGGAATATTCACAATTTTTCAGCTTATATTTAATTCTCTCACTACAGCTTTGATACTTCCCTTTTGGCAGTCAATTAAGGCAGTAATCTATTACGACTTAAAAGTACGCCGTGAAGGAATGGGTTTGGATTTAAATAAGTAGATTATTGATTACCTAACGGTCATTTGGAATTATAATTTTAACGCTGAAGTAAAGCATAAACAGCAGATAAATACGTATAATCGTAATCCATTTACAAGTGACCAAATAATCCATACTTATCGATTTTCACGGTCTTTTCTGAGTTTATCTAGCTTAAAGGTGGGAGGAATAATCTCTGGTTGAGGAGGATTAAGCTGAATCTGCCAGATTTTGATTTCTTTTTGGGCAGGAACATAGCTACTAGTACCAGAAGGAACTTGCTCGGCGATCGCAATTCCTCGCTCTAAAGAACTATTAGCCGACTGTCTGGCGATCGCTAATATTTGAGCCGCCCACTCATTGATATCCTGTACTACCCGGGAACGAACTGAGCTACTGGCAGGAGCTTGTTTAGCAATGTTGATAGCTCTATTGAGAGATTCAGGGGTTCCTTGACGAGCTAAAAGTGTTGCTTCCCGCAGATATTCTGCTCCATCTATCTCTGCTTGCCATCGGGCGATGCTGCTTTGGGCTTCGGGATACAAGGCTCTGCCAGAGCGAATTTTTTTTGCGGTATCGATGGCAGCGGGATAATTATTAATATTGGCAAAAGATTCTGCTTCATCAAGAATTGGTCGGTCTTCAATGCGCTGAATATTACTCCGCCAAGTTCTGACATAGCCTTGAGCCTCACTGTAAAGGGGGCTATTGTTAGAAATCAAATTGGCTTCGGCGATCGCTCTTTGCCAAGCATCAACATTATTGCCATAGGACAATTCGCGCGCACGATTTAGTACAGGCTTATCTTCAATTGTCTGAATTTGTCCACGCCACTTAGCAATTTCTTCGCGGGCTTCATCATAGCGAGGATTCTTCCTGGGAATTAACTTTGCCTCGCTAATGGCTTTATTTAAATTAGCGATCGTCCCTATTCTCGCTAGATCTCTAGATTTTGATAAATGCGCTACATCTTCAATCTCTAATTTCCAGCGTTTGATTAGCTTTTGACCGAGAGGATAATACTCGCTATTTTTTTCTAGTTTCTGTGCTTCTTCGATCGCTTCTTCCATGCCAAACACCGTATCGAGCTTAGCGCTGGAACCTGCATTAGCCAGAATTCGCCAGTCTCGGTTGCGTTTTTGTAATCCTAAACTGCGAGGAATTCGACCTGTCACCTGTAATAATTCTTGCCAATCTCTGTCTTTAATTAGCTGCTCAATATTAGCGATTAATTTGCCTTTGGCTTCTGCAATAATTTCTTGGGCTTGCTCGTAAGCATAGCTCTTTTGTTTAATGTCATTAGCCTTATCAATTGCTAAAATTAAGTCGTCAATCTTACCACTAGTAACCTGGGTTTTGGCTTTAGTCAGACTAGCATTTTCCTCTTGAGCGACATTTATATTATTGATGCTTTCTTCATATTTAGTAGTTGCCCAGTAATCATTAGAGCTATCAGTTAAACGTACAGCCCAGGTAAATGCTCCATTCCAGTCAGCTTCACGGAGTTTGTTTTCCACCTGTTCGTAGGTCTCTTCTCCTTTAGACCACACAGACTGCCATTGTTCGATCTTTTCCTCCACTAGCTTACTGGCAGAAACATGATTAGGGATTTTGTTGGCGGTGGCGATCGCCTGGTCTAACTTACCCGATTGAAACTCTGCTTCGCCAATATCAAGAATCGAAGTTGCCCAACGATCAATATTACGATTAATTTCTGGTCTGAGGGGATGATTTTCTGGCAGGACTGCAACTAAATCAATAGCAGACAACAAACCTTTAACATCTCGCTCTTCGGCAGCAGTTTGAGCGCAATAGAGGCGAATTGACGCCGAGGCGATCGGCCAGAATACCTTCGAGCAACTTTGAGTTTTTGGCAGTTTTAGCAGCATTGAAGTTGCCCCATAACCGATTCCACCAGAACATAGCACCAGCAAGATTCCCCATAGCTGCCACATTTGCCATAAAGGTCTTTTTGCTGGGCGGACGATAGGAGATGCTGTTTTACTCACAGTAGATGCTGGCGGAGTCACTGATAAGGAAATATTTTCAGGAAAATCTTGAACATTGGAGCTTCGATCAGTTTTTCGTGGCTTCACACCATTTATTTTAGCGTCAGACTTATTACTTGCTGCATCTGAGCCTGAACTTTGTGGTTTTTTGTTGATCGCCATGAATTATCTGATTGTGATGCCAGTAAGGTTCAATTCGATTTATCCCTTAATTATGGTTAAATCGTATCTCATCTTATCACTTGATTTTAAGGAGTAGATATCGTGGCTATGTCGAGCTAATAAAGATTTGATTGAGGTGAAGAATCAAAGGAGTTTATTGACCAAATTTTGCCTTGTTTGGGATCAATCGTAGATTAATCCCTTGAATTCTAAACCATACCTTTTCTAGGAACTAATTAGTAGTTTTTAAGACATTTTAAAGACCCTTTTGTTAACTAGAACCTGAAAATTAAACATGAGACTCCTCAAAATCTAATGATCTGAATATCAGTTTTTTCGCGCTTGATGAGTGTTAGCTCAAACAGTTTGACTATAAACGCTCTACTCCTTAAAACAATCTAAATTAGCGTGAAGATCTTGTTTGACCAAAATTATTCATTTCTAAGGTCAGCTATGAGCTGGGTCAATTGAGTTTCATTCGCTTGATATACTTCTCCACAAAACTGACAAATTGCTTCTGCTCCCTCATCTTTCTCAATCATATCTTGAAGCTCGGCTTCTCCTAACATTTTGAGCGCTCCCAACACTCTTTTCCAAGAACAGCCACAGTGAAAACGAATATCATAGGATTCTGGAAAAATAAAAAGATCCAAATCCCATAATAATTGCCGCATAATTTCATTGAGAGTTTTACCTTCTTTTAATAAAGGTGTAAATCCAGATAATTGAGACACGCGAGACTCTAGCAACTCTACTAGTGATTGATCAGTAGCTGCTTTGGGCATAATTTGCAACAAGATTCCCCCTGCTGCGGTTACACCCATTTCTCCAACAAAAACTCCCACTAACAAAGCAGATGGAGTTTGTTCTGAGGTAACTAGATAGCTAGCAACATCATCTCCAATCTCTCCTGAAACTAGCTCGACTGTACTAGAATAGGGCTGCCCATAACCGACATCTCGAACTACATGTAGATAACCGTTGTGACCAACTGCTCTACCGACATCCAACTTTCCCCGCTCATTTGGTGGCAATTCAACGTTGGGGTTTTGAACATATCCCCTAACTGTGCCATCTAAACCAGCATCGGCAAGAATTGCGCCTAAAGGACCATCACCCTTGACGTGAATATTGACTCTAGAATCTTCTTTTTTCATGCTAGATGCCAGTAAAAGCCCTGAAGCCATTGAGCGACCTAAAGCTGCTGTCGCAACATAAGACAGTTTATGTCTACATCTTGCCTCTTCTGTTAAATCAGTAGTAATTACCCCCACGGCTCTAATGCCACCATCTGCTGCTACGGCTCTAATTAATTTATCTGTCATTGGTAGTTGGTATTGTCGATGAATGATGTGTATTGATATCTAAATGTATATAAATATATTATTTTTTGCGTTGTGTTGAGAGTTATTCCTAAAGACTAAGGTTTCATAATTGACAATTGACAGCAATATTCTGAAAAAATCTTGAAAACCATAGTTGTTATCAAAGCTGCTCCTACTCGGTATATCAATCGAGACTAATGCTATACCAAAATCATGGCGCACTTAACATCTCAGCCTCGCCCCATTTAAAATTATGCCGAAACTACATTTTTTACTGCTAATGAAAGTTGCTTTTTTGTTGAAGTTAATCTCATGAATTAACCACTTGAAAGTTGATTTTTAGATTCGTTTCAATGTTAGGATTTGATAGATTATTAATCCTGAATGTTTTTGTATTTAGATGTAATAAGCCAGAAACAAATTTTTTTTAACATGCTTGAATTTATTCCTAGAACTGTCTGTATCTTATGACTCGTGGGCGTTTTACTTTTATTATTATCTGTTCTGCACTATCTAATTTAGCTGGCAACAGTTATTTTGCTGCTGAATCCACTGCTATGAAAATTTCTTGGGCTCAACAGCGAATAATAATATCTACAGATAAATCATCGAAATTCGACTCTGACAAGATTTATGAGTCCTCTAGTAGAGAAATACAGAAGAAGACTATTGCTTCTGTTGCCAGAGTATCTGAGGCTCAAGCAGCAAGTTCAGATCAATCTACCGACGTTCAATCATCTGTCAAAATTAACAAACCTTTATTTGTAGCTGCTATGGCAGTGACATCTGGCATTTCTATTTTGTTGTTGTGGGTTCTCTTTAGGAGACCAACATCTGAGCCAGAAACTGTTGCCGAATTACCTCCTGTTTCCGAGCCAGAAGATACACCAGAGGTTGAGGTAGAAACAGGAGAAGTTGTTGCCTCTTCCATTACCACTACTGATTACTCTCCACCAGCAATCTCTCTGACCAAAGATCTGCTGGATGCTGAATCTCAAAAGAATTCAATAGCGGATAAGCTATCTGCAAGAGATAGTTTGTTATCAGTCAACTCTAGTCAAGACCGTATTAATGTGGTTTTTGAGCTAACCAAAGATCTGCTTCAGAGCGATCGCAATATCAGAAGAAAAGCGATCTGGGAGTTGGCAAAGCTGGGAGATTCAAGAGTTATTGAGCCTTTAATGGCAATTATGCCTCAAGCAAATTCAGTTGATAAGAGCTTAATCATCAAAGCGATTACCCAAATTACGAACCGTAGTTTTAAGCCAGTCAATGCTAAGTTATTTGCTATGCTGAATGATGACAATCCCGAAGTTAGAGTAAACGCCATACTTGATTTGACAACTTTTTATAAGTTTATCGCTCCAATTACTCAACAGCTGCTCCAAATGCAGCTAGATGATAACCAAGAAGTTAGGGATAGGGCATCTCAAGCTTTACAAGACTTGAACCTAGATGATTCGGTTTCCATGCTTCAGGATTATGCTGACCAGCAAATTGGCGAGATAGCTGTGAGGGATAAAAATCAAGCTTGACCACATCTGGCACTACAAGCGTTGGTGTAGCTGAGATTACTTACTAAATTATGCTAAAGATTCTCTTAATATCTACTTCTGTAGGTGCTTTAGGTTCAGGACAGGGAGGAGGAGTTGAGCTAACAGTGCAAAACGTCGCACAAGAATTACAGCGCCGTGGTCACTTGCTAGAAGTAGTTGCTCCTCAAGATTCTTGGTTGACTAGTATTTCTGTGACGACAATTCCTGGAAAGTTGCAGGTTCCCGTGCAAACTCAAAGTCGTGATGTACCGACATGTCTTCCTGATAATTCAGTATTAGCAAACATGTGGGAATATGCTCGCCAGGTGCAACATAACTACGATTTGATCGTTAATTTTGCTTTTGACTGGCTGCCTTTTTATCTCACTCCTTTTTTTTCTACCAAGATTGCTCATTTTATCAGCATGGGTTCCATGACCGATGCTAGCGATCGCATAATGCAGCAAACAATTAAACGCTATCCTGGTACCTTTGGCGTTTATACTCAATCCCAAGCCAATACTTTTTCTTTTGCCGCAGACTGCGAAATTTTAAGCAGTGCCGTCGATTTAGAGCTTTACCAGTTTAATCCTCAACCTGGAGCTAGTGTTGCTTGGTTGGGAAGGATTGCCCCTGAAAAAGCCTTAGAAGACGCGGTGGCAGCAGTAAATATTACAGGTACGCCTCTGAAGATATTTGGCAAAATTCAAGACGAAGCCTATTGGTTACAAATTTGCGAGCAGTTTCCCAATGCACCCATAGAATATCAAGGATTTTTGGCGACAAAGCACCTACAGCATGAATTAGGTCAATGTCGGGCATTATTAATGACTCCTCGCTGGATTGAAGCTTTTGGTAATGTGGCAATCGAGGCTTTAGCCTGTGGGTTACCAGTGATTGCTTACGGTCGTGGTGGTCCTAGAGAAATTGTTCGAGATGGTGTGACAGGATTTATTGTCAAACCAGACAGTATTTCAGGACTCGTGACTGCCATTAACAGCATTGAGCAGATTGACCGTGCTGCCTGTCGTCAACAGGCAGAAACAGAATATTCTTTGACTGCTTTAGGCGATCGCTTTGAAGCCTGGTTGGTACGCATTGTTAATAGCTGAGCAAGTTTATTCTTGCTCTCGATCTTGACCTTCATCTAACCGAGGATTATCCATTTCTTCTTTAAAACCTTTAATTGTTTTTCCCAGTGCGCTGCCAATTTCAGGAATCTTTTTAGGACCAAAAATAAGCACTGCCACTAAGCCGATAACAGCGACTTCAGGTATACCCAGACCAAACATAATCAAATCTCCTGCACTAAAATCTATTACGATTATTAGCTATATACATCTATAAAGTCAGTCTCAGTATATCGTTAAATTTATATACATCTGCGACCACTATTATTTATCGGCCTAGATCAAACGTTTTAATAATCGTAATGTTAGAAACTTCTCAACCTTCTCTACGTCAAGAGCAACATCCTTTAATTCATAGACTTGCAGAAAGAATTCTCAATTACTGGCAAAAGTATTTATCTCTTGCTACTTATACTTTGCCTGAAGGATTGGGTTATGTAGAGGGAAAGCTTGAAGGGGAAAGGTTGAGAATTGAAAATCGCTGCTATCAGACTCCTCAGTTTCGCAAGATGCATCTAGAATTAGCAAAAGTTGGTAATAATTTAGATATTTTGCATTGCGTCATGTTTCCTCGACCTGAATATCCGTTACCGATGTTTGGTTGTGATATTGTAGCGGGGAGAGGTGGCATTAGTGCGGCGATCGCTGATTTATCCCCGACAAGCCCTAAAAAAACTCTCTCGGCTGAATATACTAAGCTTCTTTCTGCTCTACCCCAGGCTAACTTTTCAGAAGTTCGAGAATTGCCTCCCTGGGCTGATATTTTCTCGGATTTTTGTTCCTTTGTTCGTCCTCACACTGCGACAGAAGAGCAAGATTTTTTAGATCTGGCATCTAATTATCTGCGTATCCACTGTAAACAAGCCGTCAAATCAAACTCAGTTTCTCCTCAACAACAAGAGCTATATTTAGCAGGGCAAAGATATTACTGTACTAAACAGCAGCAAAATGATAAAACCCGTCGTGTTTTGGAAAAAGCTTTTGGCGAAGATTGGGCGGAAAACTATATGACTTCGGTGCTGTTTGATGTTCCTGAAACGACCACCGAACCCTTATCAGCAGCCAAAGAAACTACTAGTCTCTAAGCTCAATTTTTTGGCGATCGCATTTGATCAGATTTGCCAGCTTAAATGCTAGATTTCTTTGTAAAAATATGTCTCGATTTCTGATTTTTCTCGATATTTTCTTGACAAATATCTAATGACTCTTAATTAATTTGACGTAAGGCAACACGATATCTTAATATAGTATTAGTAAACAAACTGTGAGTAAGATTACGGTTGTATGTAGAGAAGAGTTCAGCTTTAAATGGAAATTTTGTCTCTTTCTCTCGTGCTTGTATTAATTACGATTTACGACTTAGCTGTTAATACGTAAAGCTAAGTCATTTTGAGGTTAATGCTAGTATTCTGAAGCTATTAATAACTAAATAGGGAAAAGAAAAGAGAGATGTAAAAATGTGCTTCAATATAACTCTTTTCCCTGGTTCACCTTAACGAAAAAATTGAATTTTTAACATTCACTGTCTTTACTGGTTAAAGGCAGTGCTTTTTATTTTTGGATCAATAAAGTAGTCACAATTAAACCTAGAGTAATTTTTACAGACATAGTATTCATAGTTAAACATGCCAAATTAAAACTCTAATACGTATGGAATAGCTAAAGCCAATCTTCTAAGTATTATGTTTTCAGAATTTAACTATATGTATTATTCAAGTATCTTGATACTTACCTAAAATAATTCCAAGGAGTTACTAACTTTGAGCTAGTACAATTCCCCTTGGTTCATGTACCTTACCTTAAGCATCATCAATGGCAGACGAAAAACATCTTGAAATACTTAAAACAGGAGTAGCAGTTTGGAATCAGTGGAGGAAAACAAATCGAAGAATAAAACCAGACCTCAGTGGGGCAAACCTAAATCAAGCCTCCCTCTATAATGCAGATTTCAATCGAGCAGATCTTCAAGCAGCAAACCTCCAAAGTGCCTTTCTTAATAAAGCGAACCTCAAAGGTGCCAATTTATATCGTGCGAATCTTGAAAGTGCAAAGCTTAGTGATGCCAACCTCAAAGGTGTCAACCTCCAAAATGCTAATCTTCAAAATGCCAACCTTGAAGGTTCAATTCTCAGAGATGCTAATCTTCAAAATGCCAACCTCATGGATGCCTTTCTCTATGATGTTAACCTGCATAGAGCATTACTAAAAGATACCAAACTTCAAAGAGCAAACTTGTATCGAGCCAATCTCAATCATGCTAGCCTCGAAAATACTGGCATCAAATATGCTTTTCTCTATGGTGCTAATCTTTCTGATGCCAATCTTTCTGGTGCTAACCTCAAAGGTGTTAACGTTTCTAAAGTTCAAGCATTAGCTACTAATTTTGAAGGTGCAATATTAACTGGGGCGTGTATTGAGGATTGGAATATCAACAGTGAAACTAATTTTCAAAACCTCAAGTGTGACTATATCTACTTAAAGGGAACCTATTCTAATGATAAAAGAGAGTGGATTTTTAGCGATCGCCGTCCCCATGATCCTAATAAAATCTTTGCTCCAGGAGAATTCACTAAACGTTATCAGCAGCTTTTAGAAACTGTAGATATTTATTTTGATGATGGTGTTGATTGGCAAGCTTTCTTAGTTTCATTCAATAAACTACAAGTTGAATGTGATAGTGATCAGCTATCGATCAACTCTTTCGAGAATAAAGGAAATGGTGCATTTGTGATTAAGGTAAATGTGCCTGATGGTGTAAACAAGGCAGAAATTGAAAGGTATCTCAACAAGCAATATCAACTTGAAGCAACCGTTGAAGCACAACAAAGAGAGTTAACTAACCTGTACGAAGTTACCAAATTACTAGCAGATCGAGCAACTACTGAAATTCGCAACACTCATCTAGAAAAGGGTGATTATTTCGAGGAGATTCAGGGAAATAATTACCAGCAAAATGGTAAGTTCGGGATTGGTAACAACCAAGGGGATATTTTAGATAATACTAAAGTGATTGGGGAAACAAACCAGTATAGACAGGAAGATAACTCTGAATCATGAAAGATTAAGCGATTGTGTATTCGTGCAACAATTCTGCTGCTAAGATATCAATTCAAGCAGATCTGCATCAAAGAAAAGCGACTATTCATGAAGTTTATTGGGGTTGATTTTGGTTGGTCTTCTGGTGCAAGTGGTCTATGTTGCTTGGTTTTGCGACACAAAAACCTAGAAATTCTAGATTTAACTACCATCTTAGAAATTGAAGATATCCTCGCTTGGATTGATCGCTGGATTGCTCCTCAAGAATCAGGAATGATTGCCGTAGATGCACCGACTATTATCAACAATCAGACTGGAATGAGATTGCCTGATAAGCTAACTCATAAACACTTTGGTCGCTATCATGCGGGATGCTACCCTGCTAACTTAGGTTTAGGATTTGCCAGTCGCACTACAGGTTTTAGCAACAGTTTACTCGCGAAGAGTTTTCATCACGCACCCCAGATTGAGCCGCAACAGCCAGGTAGATATCAGATTGAAGTCTTTCCCCATCCCGCAACCATAAATTTGTTTGGATTAGAGAAGATTATTAAATATAAGAAAGGCAGGATAAGCGATCGCCGTCGAGAGTTAATCAAATTGCGCGACTATATTACAGAGATTCTTCCCAAGTTAGAACCTGCTCTTTGCTTGTCTTCGTTAGAACAAATTCCAGAAATTTCTAAGAAGCAAACGGGTAAAGAGTTAAAAGCGATTGAAGATCGTCTAGATAGCGTCATCTGCGCCTATGTTGCTGCTCATTGGTGGTATTGGGGAACATCTAAAAATGTGGTTTTGGGCGATCTCGATCACGGCTTTATTGTGATTCCTCAAGGCTAAAAGCTAATAGTCAGCATGCGGCAAACTAAGCGCCTTTGCGCGTAGCGGCACCACAAGGGCATAATATATCCTTTAGGAAAAGCTGAAAGCCAAAAGTAATCTCATTAGCAACTTAATACATCATATCGACAACGCCCAGATTCCATAGCTGAGAAACCCTGAAACATGGCACAATAAAGTACGTTTATTAATAAAAAATTAACGGTTAATTCCAAAATAACCTACCTGTTCAACATACCAAGATTAATATGACTGCAACCCTCCAAGCACCTGCTAAAACTCGTCGCCAGGTTTTTCCCTTCACGGCTATTGTGGGACAAGAAGAGATGAAACTAGCTCTCTTGCTCAATGTAATCGATCCTAAGATTGGTGGGGTAATGATCATGGGCGATCGCGGTACAGGTAAATCCACCACAATTCGGGCCTTAGCCGATCTGCTTCCAGAAATTGATGTAGTCGAAGGAGATCCCTTCAATAGCGATCCTCAAGATCCTGACTTAATGAGCGATGAAATCAAACAGAAACTAGAACAAGGAGAATCAATCACTACGGTCAAGAAGAAAGTCCAAATGATCGACCTACCTTTGGGTGCAACCGAAGACCGTGTGTGTGGCACGATAGATATTGAGAAAGCTTTGTCTGATGGGGTCAAGGCTTTTGAACCTGGGTTACTAGCAAAGGCAAATCGCGGCATTCTTTATGTAGATGAGGTCAACCTCCTAGACGATCACTTGGTAGATGTACTGTTAGATTCCGCTGCTGGGGGATGGAATACAGTAGAACGAGAAGGCATCTCAATCCGCCACCCAGCTCAGTTTGTCATGGTTGGTTCAGGCAACCCTGAAGAAGGAGAACTTCGTCCCCAACTGTTGGATCGCTTTGGTATGCATGCCGAAATCCATACGGTTAAAGAACCAGATCTGAGAGTCCAGATAGTAGAGCAAAGAGCCGACTTTGATGGTAATCCCAGTTCTTTTAGTGAGAAGTATGCCGCTGAACAGGTTGCCTTACAGGAGAAAATTGTTAAGGCACAACAAGTACTGCCTTCTGTAACAATTGATTACGATTTGCGGGTAAAAATTTCAGAAATATGTTCGGAACTAGATGTTGATGGTTTGCGAGGAGATATTGTAACTAACCGTGCGGCTAAAGCGATCGCTGCTTTTGAAGGACGTACCGAAGTAACTATTGATGATATCCGTCGCGTGATTGTTCTCTGTCTGCGTCATCGCTTGCGGAAAGACCCACTAGAATCAATTGATTCGGGTTATAAAGTAGAAAAATCCGTTGCTCGTATTTTTGGGTTAGAACTAGAAGAGTAATAAAGAAAAATTGAGACTTAAAAATTTTGTCTGCTTAATGTTCTACTAATGTTGGCTAGGCAAAATAGCATAGTCGATTAAACTTTTAGCTTATGGCAGCAACCACAGAAAACCCAGGGTTAACTAAAAGAGACCAGCAGGTACCCTTAATCGAGCTTCGCGGAGTCAGCAAAGCTTTCGGAGATAATGTCATCTTAGATCGGGTTAACCTGAAGATAGATCGAGGAGAAGCATTGGTCATTATTGGTCCCTCGGGAACAGGAAAATCCACTATTCTGCGGATGATTGCTGGCTTGATGCCAATTGATCAGGGTTCAATCTATATCAATGGCAAAAAACGGCAAGGTTTGATTGAGGATCAAAGCGACCCCATTAGCATCAGCATGGTCTTCCAGCAGGCGGCATTATTTGATTCCTTAACTGTAGAGGAAAATGTGGGTTTTTTACTCTATCAACATTCAGATTTAAGTCGCCAAAAGATCAAAGAGTTAGTTGATGATCGCCTAGAAATGGTTGGCTTATCAGGAACTAATAATCGCTACCCAGCCGAATTGTCTGGTGGAATGAGAAAACGGGTCAGCTTTGCTCGTTCAATTATTTTTAATCCTGATAATCCCCAAAGTAGACCTGAAATAGTCATGTATGATGAACCCACTGCTGGTTTAGACCCCATCGCCTCCACAGTAATTGAGAATCTGGTGCGGGATTTACAGTGTACAAAAATAGGTTGCGGCACTTATATTATGGTTAGCCATCAACACAGTACGATTCGTCGTACAGCCGACCGTATTATCTTTTTATACGGAGGTAAAGTGCAGTGGACTGGTACGGTTGAGGAGATTGATTCTACCGACAACCCATTAGTACATCAGTTTTTTAGCGGTAGCGTCGAAGGTCCGATCCGCGTCGCGTAATTAGTAATTTATTAAACTATAAATATATTTTGAGAGGAGTTCTATGCGCTCGCGTACCCTGAGAGAAGGTTCAGTTGGCTTGCTAATTATTTTTGGCTTCTTAGTGTTTGGAGGCTTAGCTCTCTGGATTAAAGGCATCAAATTTGGCGATCAAAGTTACAAAATTATTGCCGATTTTCCTGATGTTAATGGGATTCAACTGGGGGATGGGGTACGCTATCGCGGATTGCAGGTAGGTAGGGTTACTAATATTCAACCTGGTACAAATGGGGTTGATGTGGTGTTAGAAATTGATTCTGCTGAGCTATTAATTCCCCAAGATGCTGTGCCTAAAGCTAGGAGTGCAGGTTTAGTTGGGGAAACCTTCGTTGAGATTATTCCCCAGTCAGATTTACCTGCCGCAGCGGCAAGTTTAAACCCTGTTGGTTCTAATTGCGATTCCCAACAAATTATCTGTAATAATGATCGTCTTCAGGGAGAAAAAGGCATTACCCTCGACGACTTATTACCTTTTACATATCGTTTTAGTAAAGCTTATGGGGAACCAGAATTTGTTGACAAAATAGATACAACTTTTGCTAACGCTGGGGTTGCTGCTGCGGAAATCACCGACCTAACAAAAAATACCTCCGCACTGGTAGAAGATCTTCAGCAGGAAGTCAATAATACTTCGGGAGAATTGGTTGCTACGGCAAAAGCCTTCCAAACAACTGCCAGCCAAATCAATCGCCTAACCAATAATGTTGAACAATTAATTGCCCAAAATGAGAGTAGTTTAAACGATACCTTAACTAGCATCAATAGCACTAGCGATCGCTTACAAACCTTAGTTACTAAGTTAGACAAAACTGTCGATGATGCTAACGTAGAACAGCTAGCCAATAACTTAAACGAGCTGACGACTAATGCAACTGTCGCCTCGAAAAACCTGAAAGAGATTACCGAAAATTTTGGTAATGATCAAAGTTTGGCTAATCTGCAAAAAACTCTCGATTCTGCTAGGGTAACCTTTGATAACGCGCAGAAAATTACTGCCGATCTCGAATCAATTACTGGAGATCCCAGCTTCTTAGAAAATGTGCGGAAACTGGTTAATGGTCTGAGTAATTTGGTATCTACAACTGAACAATTAGAGCAGCAGATTCAAACTACCCAAGCAATCAAACCGATGCCGGAAGCATTCTCAATTACGCCTCAAAGTGCAACTCAATAAAATGTTTCTAATTTAATATTCCTAACTTTTATTGTTTAGTAATATTGACTAACTTGCTAACTTTATTTTTTCAAGCTTAACTTTTACTTTCTATGAGCCTCAGGTTGTTAAAGGTTATTATTTAGCATGACTCATAACTATAATTAGTTAACAATTAATTAACTGTTTCTGCCTTGCCTAAAGGAGAGAAGCGAATTTCAATTCTTCTGCGGTTGGCATCGGGATTACGGTTAGAGGGGGCAAATTCTCCAGTGGGTAATTGAAGTTGGGCGGCGGAATAAGGACGAAACTGAACTCCTTGTAATCTCCCTGTTTGTTCTTGAACTGCCTGTAGCTGTTTGACCACTTCTAATGCTCGCATTAAGCCTAAGTCGGCATTGGACCCAGGTTTGAGGCTATTTACAGGCTGTTCTCCCTGGGCTACTGCTTCTAGCTGACGATCTAAATTACCATTGCCAAAATTTACCTGCCCATCGGTATGCCCAATAATTTCCACTACATAGAGATTGCGTTGGCGACTGATGCGTTCAATGCGATCAACGAGATCGAGTGTAATATACTCTTTTAATTCTTGAGGTAAGCTGGCGCTACCAGAGTCGAACTGGTATCCTCCAGAATCTTGAATTACGACTACTGGTGGTGCAGACTTAAGACGTCTGATTTCTGACTCTAGAATATCGACGCGACTCTGACTCCTTTCATTGCTTCTGAGGAGTAATTCTCTTAAATCAGTAGAAGCCTTATTTAGGCGACGCACGGTGGAAGTACTTTCCCCTAGCTCATTTTCTAGGGTAGCGATTTCCCGTTGAAGAAGACGCACCTGTCTTTCCGTATCACTTAAATTTTGTTCGGTTTCCTCTGCGGCATATTTCAGAAACAGTGATTTAAATAAAGCCAGCAACAGAAATAAGCTAATAATCATAAAAGCATTAGCCATCAAGTCAGTAAAAGAAGGCCATACATTCAGACTTTCTGTCGCTTCATAGCTACGTAGTTTACGTTTTTTAGTCATATTGATTAACTAATTTTTAGCTCTTTAATTTAATAATTAGCATTAGGTTTTTTGAATTTGATGGACTAGTTTAGAAAGTTCCTGTTGAATTTCTCTCAATCCTGATTGCTCAATAATATTTTTTTCCTGATTGAGGTTAACTAAATTGGCATATTGTTGGCTAATCTGATTGACTTTCTGGTTCAACTCTAAAAACTTTTTAGTTAGTTTTTGCATGGAGTCTAAGTTATGTTCAAATGACTGTGTAGACTGTTGCAGAACCAAAGAAGACTGAGAAAATTGATTTTGTGCGATCGCTAAATTATTGGTTGCTGAGGCTAATTTTTCAGGAAAACGACTATTATCTATTGTTTGAGCTGCCTGTTCAAAAGTTTCGGCACTAGCTTGAATTTTGATAAAAGCTTTAGTCATCGAAGTTTCTATCGTATCCCCTAGCTTATTTACCATGCCGTCAAAGTCTTGACCAAACTGCGCGATTGCTTCTTCTAGGGAGCTAACAGGCTGAATTGTTGGTAAATAAATATTATCAATATAGTCTTCGAGGGAACTAAGTAAACTAGCTTTAACGATGTTAGTATTCCACAGCATATTTAAGACCGTTAGAAAAGAACTACAGGCGATCGCAATTAAACTGGTAGTAAAAGCCACTCCCATTCCTTGTAGCGGACGGTCTAATTCCTCGACAAGATTTCTCACATTATTAATATCAACCTGAGTAATAGTTTGACTCAAATTCGCTAAATTAAAGGTTATTCCTAAAAATGTCCCTAGTAAGCCAAAAGAAAGCAGCAAGTTTGGCAGAATACGAGTTAAATTATCCACAAAATCGCATCCTAAAGACAGTCCCAAAAAATAGAATTTTTCCTGGAGATATGCCCCTTCAATTACTGATGCCGTATTGAGCTGATCGGGGTTTAAACTGCTATCAGCAAGTCTTTGTTCTAGTTTAGTAATAATTTTGGGGGTAGTTTCTAACTTTACGCCACCTAATAATCTTCTGGTCTTGAGAGCTAGATATCGCAAATGTCGATATAAGCAAAACCGTAACAAAATTGCTAAAAAAGTAGGTAATACTACGAGAAAAATTGCTAAAAAAACCAAATAACCTGGAATCAAATTTAAAATACTAAATATTTGTTGCATAGTTTTAAAAAATGTTAGGTCTTTTGTTTGGTAAAAGTTAGGTAACTATAGAGTAACAATTTGAGTTAAACAATTAGATTATTCGCCCCAGTTATGGATTCGTCAAATTTGATTGAGCAGAATCAGAGTAAATCTTAGTAATAGGCTAGATTGAAGAGTTAAATATTTTGATTTTGGGACTTAGGGAATTGGGGAATTGAGAAATAGCTTTATTTATAGTCATTATCTGTACCTAGTACAACTCTTAATAGTGCTTAATAGTGCTGCTTAGGTGTTAGGTAATTTTAGAGCGAAAAGCCGCAGTATTGTTTAGACTATTGCTGAGACTATCTTTACTATTCTAGTTTCGATACTAAAAGCAGCGAGCTGATCTAAAAACAAGTGATAGTTCATTAGATGTTCTACGTAAATCATAGAAAATTAGGACGATAAAAATATGACCTACATCAACGGAGCGTTTACTTATCTTCTAGCAATACAAAAATTACTGAATAGAAAGACCCACAATGAATATAAAGCAAGACTCTTGTATTAGACCGATTAAACCCGATGACTTACCTGCGCTAAAAACAGTAATTGATGCGAATGAGTTGTTTCCGTCAGATCTATTGGACGAAATGATATCAGACTACTTTAGCAATGAGGATAGTCATGACTATTGGTTTACCTATGATGAAGATCAACCAATAGCGATCGCTTATTGTGCGCCAGAGAAGATGACAGAGGGAACATGGAACTTGTATCTCATTGCGGTTCATCCTGACTATCAAGGATCGGGACGGGGAACTTCGATGCTGCACCACATCGAGCAAAGGCTATCAAGTCGTGGTGAACGAATTCTGTTAGTGGAAACTTCAGGTTTAGATAGTTTTAACCGCACAAGGGCATTTTATAGTAAGTGCGGTTATGAACAGGAGGCACAGATCCGCGAATTCTATCAAGCTGGAGAAGATAAGATTATCTTTCGTAAGTCGCTAACTGATCTTAAATAGCAAATAGCTTGTTTTGACCGCTATCTGCTCATTACTCAATGGGCAGATTGTTAGATTATTAAACCGATTATGATGCGGGTTGGTTAGATGAATCTTGGCTACGGAAGCTACTTTTCACTTGATAAAGTAAGACGAGGGAAATCTCTCCTTGATTTGCATCAGAGGTAATCCGTTGACCAAAATCAAATAGGTACGATAAATTAGCTCTGTATTAGGTTCAATCGGAAAATATTGAGTTAGAGAACCCGCAGGTTCAATGCCACAATCGAGTATTTCTCGATAAGTTTCTAGCTTTCGCTGTTGAAAAAGCTTGCTGATGGGTTGCTCGCCAAACATCACCTCATCTCTGAGAGCGACAGGCAAACGCTCTAACACGAGTTGTAAGTCAGTATAGAGATAATTAATATTTGTTTTAGTACCTCGAAGTAGAGTTGCGCGCTTTAGTATTTGATAGTCACGCTGAAGTTGGAGTGGGGACAATCTCGAACTAGAAATGACTAGCTGTTGGTGAAGTTTAACCGTAGAAACCGTTTCCCCTGTGTAGGCTTGTAAGATATCATCGATGTTACCGTTAGTAACTAATAACAATCGTTGCAAAAAGCTCTTTACAGGTAACGTAGCTTGTTTAGGCTGAAAGTTTAAAGCTGGTGCAGCAATAATCATAGTTCTCAAAAATACATATTTTCTCGACACTTAGTTGATAGGGTGCAAAAAAATTCATTATGCAATTCTCTTAATCTTGGAGTGTATTAAAAATTCACAACTTGATTTTATGAAAGAAATAGTCAATTTATTTTTGAGTGAAATCGTGGCTTGGGCAAGTAAACAAGATTCTGTATTAGGAGTTTCGCTGGGAGGCTCTTACGCTCGCAATCAGACACGACCAGATTCTGATGTTGACCTAGTAATTCTGTCTAATAAATCCACTAAATTACTTGCTGAGAATGAATGGATATCTGAATTTGGTAAACCCGTTAATAACAGACATGAAGATTATGGCTTAGTCCAATCTAAGCACGTCTTGTATGAAGATGGTCTTAAGGTTGAATATGGTATAACTACTCTTGAATGGACGAACACAAAACCTGTGGACATTGAAACCCTAAAATTGTAATAGACGGTATGCGAATTCTGTATGACCCTGAAAATGCTTTCAAACGTTTACAAAACACCGTCGATAATTCTGATTGATAATAATTCATTTAAAGAGAAACGTTACGACCAACCAAACTCTTCGACTAAATCAATTGCCAACTGATTAATCTGTTGATCGTCAACTTTATAAGGTAATTCTGAGATCTTGTAACTATGATCTAGTTGAGCAAATAGTTTCTCCGCTTCAGCCAACACGACTTCATATTCAAGATTACCCAAACGAATTTCCAGTAATTCCTCCGCATCAATGCCTCGGCGATCTACATTAACTTTTCCTGTGGTTAAGATCTCATTCCCCATTCTTACTAAACGAATACAGTGCGCCGCATGCTTGGAATCGTAGCCACACTTTGCTTCTAACTCAGCTCGTTGGGGGTTACGGTTTTTTAACCAGGATTGATAGCTTTTCCAATAGTGCAGATCCTTGCGATACTCTTGTGTTCGTCGCAAAATATCCATATATTTGTCAGATGCTTTAGTTAGATTTTGGATATAGGGATAAAATTCATGGGGGAGCTGACTATTGTTGATCACTCCCTTAAAATCAAGGCGATCGCCAATTAATTGATACAATTCTTGTTGTTCTTCAAGATATTCAATCCGATCTTTAATTAGCATCCACAGAAAGGTAATAAAGGCTTTTTCTTCAGACTTATCCAAAGCGGATTTATCGGTTAAACCGTAATCTTCCGCAGCAGGTTTTTTAGTCGGCGGGTTTAAGAGCCACTGACGATGACTTTTTATTTTACGGATCTGAGCATAGGCATAACCTGAATAGCTGTAGCGAATTTTTTTACTCAGGAATAACTGGCGATTATCTAGTAACTTTTGTCCCAAAGGATGAAGATATTCATAGAATTCCCCTGACTCAAACAACAATTCTAAAATATTGGGATTAGCATCTTTAGCTAGCTTGAGATATTTTCGTAGCTCGTAAAACACCAAATCTTTGACCCCGTTTAAGGTTGGGAATTTTTCAGAGTCTTGATCCCAGCCTCGATCTTTTTGCTCGATATTTTTTAGCCCGAAGTAATACTCTTGGGTAGCGATAAAAATTCCTTTATAGTCAACATCTGAGCTGGCTGTATTAATCCCGTAACTATGGCTACCAACTTTGGTCAATAATATCGCTCTTGCTTCAAGCTGATGTCTGTCCATGATCAATAATCACTAATTGGTGGGCATTACCTATAATGTTTCGTAGCATTGTAATTTATTTGATTGCCTACCCTACGACTAACTAAAACTACTAACCGATGACTTATTGACTGTAGACTGGAAAGCAAAATAATTAATCACAACCTATAAGATATGGAAGCCACGAAAATTCGTACTTCTAAAAATTTTAAAAGACTTCAGGCTCGATTACGGGGGCAAGTCGGTAAAGCGATCGCCGACTATAATATGATCGAAAATGGCGATCGTGTCATGGTATGTTTGTCTGGGGGCAAAGATTCTTACACCATGCTGGATCTGCTGTTAAGTTTACAGCGTAAAGCTCCTGTTAAATTTGAACTACTAGCAGTTAACTTGGATCAAAAGCAGCCAGGTTTTCCCCAACATGTTCTGCCAGAGTATTTACAAGCCTTAAATGTTCCATATCGAATTGTAGAACAGGATACCTACAGCACTGTAACTAGTATTATTCCTGAAGGTAAGACCATGTGTGGCTTATGTTCGCGGTTACGTCGTGGTATTCTCTATCGAGTGGCAGCGGAAGAGGGTATTAACAAGATTGCCCTCGGACATCATCGAGATGATATTGTCGAGACGTTATTTCTCAATATGTTCTATGGTGGACAGCTAAAAGCAATGCCGCCCAAATTATTGAGTAACGATGGTAAAAATGTGGTGATTCGTCCTCTAGCTTATTGCGGTGAAGCGGAAATCCAAAAATACGCCAATGTTCGAGAATTTCCAATCATTCCCTGTAATTTATGCGGTAGCCAAGAAAACCTACAACGAGTGCAGATTAAACAGATGCTACAAACTTGGGAAAGAGAGACTCCAGGAAGAATCAATAATCTGTTTCACAGTCTCCAAAACGTATCTCCTTCGCACTTGGCAGATCCAGACTTATTTAACTTTGTCGAATTAGAATTAAACCAGACAGAAGATGCATAAATTCTCTGTTTTCATGATTTATTGCCGACAGCTTCTTGAAAACTAGCTCTTACTTCAGCGATTGCTTTCATTAATAAGTGAGAGTCAGTTTTTGACTGCACAAAACCAAAAGACTGATAAAAAACTGTAACCTTCTCATTAAGAGCTTTGACCAAAATAGCTTTAGTACCAGCAAGATCGGAAACTTGAATTGCTCGCAGAAACATATCTTTGATTAAAGCTTTAGCCAATCCTTTGCCTTGATGTTCTAAATCAACTGCCAGTCTACCTAAAACTATTGCTGGTATAGGATCGGGCATATTGCGCTTAATTTTTCTTACTGCTTCCGAGTGTTGAATACATCCTAAATGAAGAGAATAATAGGCAACCACTACACTATCGCAGCAAACTACATAAGTTCTACTGGCATCCACTACATCATTTTTGAGTGCGCGTTTTTTGAGCCAATTGTTGAGGGAAATTTCACCACAATCAAAGTTTTCCGTAATATGCTCTAAGCAAATCCGTTGTGGGGCTAAATATTTGACTATTCCCAAGGACTTTTGCTCTTAAATAACTCGACTAATTTAGGATCGCTTTGGTAATTGATCCGATCAAGATATTTGCAGTCTGCTTCGTCTAAAATATAAATTTTTTGATCCAAGATCGTTTGTTCAGCTTCTCGATAAGCTGCATCTACCATAAACTCAGTACGAGATTTCCCTTGCAGTTTCGCTGCTTCATCAATTCGATTTCCCCTAAATTCATCAATCCTCAAATTGACTACTTTTTTTGCTTTAACATTAGTTGCCATAATTTCACTCCGATTTATACCATACATTGTATATACAAATAGTAAATAAGCGCAACTGGTATTAATTAGGAAAGAATGATTTTAGCTTGATTCACATTACTTCATCGATAATCCTGTAAAAAATCTGGCAGCATTTCAGGAAACAGGGGTTTACTCACATAGTAGCCTTGGACTTCATGACACCCCTGATCTTGAAGATAATTGAACTGCTCCTTGGTCTCTACTCCTTCAGCAGTAATCTTTAATTTCAGACTTTGAGCCAAAGCCACGATCGCTTTAGAAATTGCCGCATCACCAGGGTTAGAAGCAATATTAGTTACAAAAGAGCGATCTATTTTCAGAGTATCAATGGGCAGTTTTTGCAGATAGCTCAAAGATGAATAGCCTGTGCCAAAATCATCTAAGGCAATCGAGATGCCTCTCCGCTTTAATTCCCATAAGAGAGCGATCGCTGTTTCAATATCATCAACCAGCAGACTTTCTGTGATCTCTAATTCCAGGTAAGTTCGCTCTAAAGCGGTATCTTGGAGAATGCGATCGATAGTTTCAATGAGATTAGCCTGCTTAAATTGACAGGTAGAGAGATTTACGGAAATTTTGAGAGGATTGAGGCATGACTTTTGCCATTGTTTGAGTTGCAGACAGGCTTGCCTGAGTACCCACTCTCCGATCGGCATAATTAAATTAGTTTTCTCAGCTATGGGAATAAATTCGGCAGGAGAAACCAACCCTAGCTCGGGATTTTGCCAGCGTAACAAAGCCTCTACTCCCACGAGATTACCAGTAGCAATTTCGATGCGGGGTTGATACTGGAGATAAAATTCTTCTCTTTTAAGAGCATGACGCAGATTTTCTTTGATGTCCAAAGTCCGCTTGAGTTTGCCACTCATCGCAGCGGAGTAAAACTGATAGGTATTTAGCTTTTGCAGTTTTGCCTGATAAATTGCAGTTTCCGCGTTTTGTAACAGCTGTTCGATAGTGATCCCATCAAAAGGATAGATTGTAATACCGATCTTGGCGGCGCAGTGAATTTCTTTTCCATAGAGTGAAAACGGCTCAACAAAGCTATTCAACAAGCTATGAGATAAAGTAATTAAATGATCAGGGTTGGTGATATTGGAGCGTAATACGATAAATTCGTCCCCACCAAAACGAGCCAAGATATCCTCTGGAGTAAGTCTAGCTTTTAATCTTTGAGTAACACTAGTCAATAATAGATCGCCAATTTTACGTCCCAGACTGCTGTTTACTTCTTTTAGGTTATCTAAATCTAAAACAATTAAGGCAAACTGTTGCTCTGCTGCTGTTTCGGCGATCGCTTGTTTAATATAGTCTTGAAATAGCTCACGGTTTGGTAATCCCGTTAAAGTATCATAGTTAGTTAGATTTTGAATGATGTCATCTAGTCGCTGCAAAGTATCGCTGGTGTCAGCAACAAGAGTTCCTATTTCATCATCCCAGCTGATTGGCAAATTTTCTAACTTCTCTGGTTTTAGGTACTGCCTTAAAAGAGCCGATGTAACTAAAATTGATGATGACAAGTTATAAATAGCGTATTGGGTAATTACGGTTGCGATCACATTTGATAAAGCAAATGCCCACAATGTGATGGAACTTGGTGTCGCAAACAGCGTGGTTGACAAGTTTGACGACAATACTAGGGTTACCAAAGGAATTTGCATGCCGAGAAAAACTGCTAGCATGACCTTACCCTGATAAGTCAGAAAGAATCGCCTGATTACTAATAAATTAATCGCTTATTCCTCAAAAACGCTGCAAAACTTAATTCTGCGACTGCATCTTTAGTGTTACCAGGAAAGATGATAAGTTATGCTGGCAACTTAACTTGCTTGGTGACGGATCTCTATAGGAGTAAAAGTTGGGCGAGAATTAGCTGCATTTCTTGATGGGAGAGAAACTAGAGCTAAACTAAAACTATACCGTCGGGTTTCAAAGTTAATTTGAGAGAGTTGGAGATTCTGATTACTTAGATTGTTCTCCAGCAGGCTGAAACTAATATTATTAGGTCAATCTCAAACTGATATAAAAATATAAAAATTCCCCGATCAAGCGATCGCCTAGGGACGATGTTACTTTAATCAGGGAAAGAGATTAACGTGTTTAGCTTGCCAGTATATGAACAAGTTCTAAAGTTACTTTTTATAATCTAATCTTTAATTAAACGCTGCCAGGAAAGATGATAACTTAAGTCGATAACTTAAAGTACCAAGTTAAAGCTGGTCAAATATTGTCGATCAAAATTCAGTTACCGCAAATCTTCAGACTTTTAGCTAAAAACTATTAATTGCGCTCTATTAGGCTTGGCGGCTGCAATTGATCGTAGAATGTAAGGCACAGCAGGAAAAGTAACTACATGATAGTTATTAGTGAACAAGTTTGCATTACATTAGGTCTAAGCTATGTTTAGTTCGAGCCAACAAGTAAAGCGTAAGCGAGGAGTAATTATCTCTTCAGAGGGTTGGCAGCGTTTAAACTCAGCCCAAAAAACCTCAGAAAAAAAGCATAATCAAAGCATTCCCTATACTTTAGAAGACTTGAACGAGCTTACTGGACTGAGTGCCCATACTCTAACCAAGGTACGCCGACGTCAATCTCCCGTAGATAAACAAACTTTGGAGTGTTTCTTTAAGGCTTTCGACCTGGAACTCACAGAACAGGACTATACCAAACCAACTCTTAAAACTCAAGTTGCGGTGACTCAAGTTCAGGATTCAGAGTCAAATAATAATTCCAGAATCTTAACTCAGCCATCTGAGCCATTGTTACCAGAGGGGCAAGTTCCCCTAAACTCTAAGTTCTACGTAGAGCGATCGCCGATTATCAAGACCTGCTACAAAACAATTTTGCAACCAGGCTCATTGATTAGGATCAAAGCTCCCCGCAGAATGGGAAAAAGCTCTTTAATGGTCAGAATTTTGGATCATGCGGCGCAACAAGACTGCCAAACCGTATTTTTGAGTTTTCAGCTTGCTGAACGCAGTATTCTCAAAGATTTAGATAAATTTTTACAGTGGTTTAGCGCCAGTGTAGGACTAGGGATGCATTTACCCAATCGCTTAGAAGGTTATTGGGATGAGCTGTTTGGGAGTAAGATTAGCTGCAAGATCTACTTTGAACAGTATCTTTTAGCAAAAACGACTCAACCCTTAATTCTCGCCCTGGATGATGTAGATCGCCTGTTTGACTATCCAGAACTAGCGGATGAATTTTTCGGGCTATTACGAACTTGGCACGAACAGGCAAAAAATCAGAATATTTGGAATAAACTACGACTAATTGTGGCTCATTCTACAGAGGTGTATTTACCTTTAAATGTTAATAAATCACCCTTTAACGTCGGCTTACCCGTTGAACTAAAGCCATTTACTCCACAACAGGTGAATTATCTCGCTCAACAATATCATTTAGATTGGTCAGGTCAAAAAACAGAACAACTGATGGCACTGGTAAACGGACAGCCTTATTTGATCCAGATGGGATTGTACTCTTTGTGGCAAGAGGATATATCTTTAACCGAATTGTTACAGCAAGCAGTTACCGATACAGGAATTTTTGCCGATCATTTTCGGCGTTTATTGTGGGCATTGAGGCAGGATATGAGACTCTGCCAAGCATTTGCCAAAGTGGTTCAAGCATCTACTTCCGTAGAGCTAGAGTTATTATCAGCCTTTAAATTAGAAAGTTTAGGACTAGTTAGGTTATTGGGCAATCAAGCTCTTCCTAGTTGCGAGCTGTATACTAAATATTTTCGCGATCGCTTGACTAATTTTGCCGCTAGTTAAATTTATATTGTCGAAAACTTATAGTATTTAAGCTAATAATATCTGAGCCAATATCTTAATTACACACAACATCATGTTAGACCTTGATCTCAACGTCATTTGGGTTGTAGGTTGTGCAGGACTAGTACTCCTGATGCAGCCTGGATTTATGTGTCTTGAATCAGGACTTACCAGATCCAAAAACAGTATTAATGTCGCCATTAAGAACCTAGTGGATTTAGGTATCTCCGTATCCTTTTTCTGGTGTTTTGGCTATGCGGTGATGTTCGGTGCCGATCAAGCAGGATTAGTCGGTACTTCTGGCTTTTTTATCAGTATTGAAAGCGATCCCGAACTAGCGGCATTTTTCCTATTTCAGATGATGTTTTGTGGCACTTCCACAACGATTGTCTCCGGCGCACTAGCCGAACGACTCAAATTTAAAGGCTATCTAGCGATCGCCATGCTGATTTCAGGGCTAATTTATCCTTTTTTTGGGCATTGGGTTTGGAATGGAACGACTACAACCGAACTGATCGGTTTCCTGGGAAAAATCGGTTTCGTTGATTATGCAGGCTCTTCTGTGGTACATAGTGTCGGGGGGTGGGTCTCATTAGCAGCCTTGCTTGTGGTTGGTTCTCGTACAGGGCGATTTGTTGAGGGAAATGAATCAGAAAGAAACAGTTCATTTAAAGCTCCTCGCAGGGAATCTCGTAAGATTCATGGCTCGAATCTACCCTTTTCCGTATTAGGGGTCATGCTGCTGTGGGTCGGCTGGTTTGGCTTTAATGGAGGCAGTACCTTTGCTCTAACCAATGAAATTCCGATAATTATTGTTCATACCGTTCTTGCGGGTGCCGCAGGCATGATTGGCGCAGGACTACTTGGTTGGTACCGAGCAGGAATTGTCGAGGCAGAAACCCTGATTAATGGCTCAATCGCTGGCTTAGTTTCCATCACCGCTTCTTGTAACTCAGTGGCGACTCCCATTGCTATGTTGATTGGGCTTGTTGGCGGTATCACTATGCTCCTCTTGACCGATTGGATTGAGAAGTGGGGGATTGATGATGGGGTCGATGCCGTCGCTCTTCATGGTTTTGCTGGAGCCTGGGGAACTTTAGCCGTAGGTTTGTTTGGTAATTTAGACATCCTCGATACGGGATTGAATCGCTACAGTCAAATCCTGGTGCAGCTGTTTGGTATAGGTGTTTGTTTTGCCTGGAGTTTTGGCGTTACTTATTTGGTCTTGAGAAATTTAAACCGCATCTTCCCCCTCAGAGTCAGTGTCGAAGAAGAGGAGATGGGACTCAATATCTCAGAGCATAATGCTAAAACCGAAGTCTATGAACTGTTTCGCGTGATGGATCGACAAGCACGAATCCCAGACTATAGTTTACGCGTACCAGAAGATCCTTTTACGGAGGTCGGTAAAATTGCCCGTCGCTACAATCAGGTGATGGCATCTGTCGAGACCTATTCGCTTCAGTTACAGGAACTTAACGCCCGCCTGGAACAAACCGTTGCCGAACGCACTGCGGAACTAGTAGATGCTAATACCGAACTGGAAATAGCAAATCAGGAACTTAAGCGTCTGGATGTTCTCAAGGATGAATTTTTGGCTAATACCTCCCATGAATTACGGACTCCCCTCAACAGTATTATTGGAATTAGCGAATCCTTGATTGATGGAGCTACAGGCATCCTTTCTGAGCAAACATCGGCAAATTTAGCCATGATTGCCAACAGTGGTCGTCGTTTATTTAATTTGGTAAGCGATATTCTTGATTTTTCGCAAATACTTAATGATAATCTTAGCCTGCGACTTAAATCTGTCGGATTAAGAGAGGTAGTAGAAATTGTTTTAGTTCTTTGTCGCCCGTTGGTGGGCAATAAAGACTTACAGCTAGTAAATGCGATCGCTGGTGATACTCCTGCAATTAATGCCGATGAGGATCGTCTCCAGCAAATTCTGTACAATTTGGTCGGTAATGCCATCAAGTTTACAGATCAAGGGCAGGTGGAGGTAAGAGCAAGAGTTCAGAATCAAGAAGAGTTGACTAAAAATAAAATTGATTCAATGACAGCTCAGTCCTGTCTGACAATTACCGTAGCAGATACAGGTATTGGTATTCCCGAAGAGAAGCGCGAGCGTATTTTTGAGTCTTTTGAACAAGCTGAGGGTTTTACTGCTCGCGAATACGGTGGAGTAGGGTTGGGCTTATCGGTAACCAAGAAGCTAATCGAGTCTCATGGCGGCAGTATTTGGCTTGAATCTAACGTAGGAGAAGGTTCTCAGTTCAGCTTTACTCTGCCGATTGCTGATGAGAACAACGAGCAGATACCGTCAGTACCAGCTTTTCAACAAAGTATTACTAGCTTGTCTCGAGTACAACAACCTCTAGTTCCCATCTATCAACCTCTTAACACCACTGGCAAAACAACCAAAGTCCTGATCGTAGATGACGATCCTGCCAATCTGCAAGTACTGATTAACAATTTATCCTTAGCAAATGCTAACTATGATATTGCCCAGGCATCAAATGGGATCGAAGCGCTGGCGCTGTTGGAAGATGGCTTAGATCCCGATATTATTTTACTAGATGTGATGATGCCTAAAATGACGGGTTATGAAGTAGCAGCCAAGCTCAGAGAACGTTATCCTGCGGATCAATTACCCATCTTATTGTTAACAGCGAAAACTCAGGTACAAGATATTGTTACAGGCTTAAGCGTGGGGGCAAATGACTATCTGAATAAGCCGATTTCCCGTGACGAACTGATTGCTCGCATGCAAACTCATATCAATCTGCGTCGCCTACAGCAAGAAAACCTGCGGCAAACTACCGAACTTCAAAGAGCCAAAGATAAATTAGTCGAATACAATCTTAATCTGGAACAGACAGTCAAAGAACGTACTGCTGAACTTTCCCAAACTTTAGAGATCCTTAAAGCTACCCAGTCAGAATTAGAGCTAGAAAATGCCTTACTCCGTAGTGATGAAGAATCTTTTAGTTTTGACTATCAGGTTGGGGGCAGTTTACCGATGGATGCGCCAACCTATGTTGTGCGTCAAGCAGATCGTCAGCTTTATAAAGCCTTGAAAGCTGGAGAATTTTGCTACATTCTCAATTCTCGACAAATGGGGAAATCTAGTTTGCGAGTCCAGATTATGAAACGGCTTCAAATAGAAGGTTTTAATTGCGTGGCGATCGATCTCTCAGAAATTGGCAATCAACAAGTTACTGCTGAACAATGGTACGCTGGTTTTCTCTATGGGTTGATCAGTGGCTCTGAGGTAGTCGATTTATCAGAACTACGTACTTGGTGGCGATCGCATAATTTTCTGTCTCCTGTGCAGCGTCTGGGAGAGTTTATGGAACAGGTTTTTTTGGAAAAGGTGGCGCAGCCGACAATTGTTTTTGTTGATGAACTCGATAGTATTCTTAGTCTCAGTTTTGATGCTGATGATTTTCTGATTTTGCTACGAAGTTTATTTAATAAGCGCGCCGATCAAGCTAAATTCAAGTCAATAACTTTTGTCCTGCTGGGGGTAGCAACTCCCGCTCAACTTATTCAAGATAAAAACCGCACTCCATTTAATATTGGTCAGGCAATTCCACTACAGGGTTTTATGATCCATGAAGCTCAACCACTGCTAAGAGGATTAGCAGATCGCGTCAACAGTCCCCAGGTAGTGCTAAAGGAAGTATTGGCTTGGACAGGAGGACAACCATTTCTGACGCAAAAGATTTGTAAATTAATTTGCGATACGGTCGAACCAATTCCTGTCAATGGTGAGGTGGAGTGGGTGCAAAACTTAGTTACAGCTAATATCATCAATCACTGGGAAGTCCAAGACGAACCAGAGCATTTGAAAACTATCCGCGATCGTCTCCTCAGTCAAAAAGAGCAAATAGTTCCCGTACTTGTTCAATATCAATGCATTTTGCATCAGGGCAAACTAGCTGATAACAATAGTGCCGAACATGCCGAATTATTACTATCGGGTTTAGTAGTTAAACAAGCAGGAAAGTTAACCGTCAGCAATCGCATTTACGCTACTATCTTTAACCAAGACTGGATTACTAAAGTGCTAGAACAACATCAACTTTCAGCAAACTAACTTTCCCAAATTAACAACTAATCGCCAATCAACCTTAGCTGACTACTTTAACCTTCCTATTTAATAATTTCCATAGCTGCGGGTCGTTGAAGTTGTCAATAGTCATACTGGCTCCAGCACTGAGTAAATCCTGTGGAGGATGACTAGAGGTAATCCCAATTGTATAGATCCCTGCACCTACCGCAGAACGAATCCCTGCCTTAGAATCTTCAAACGCGATCGCCTGCTTGCTGCGAACTTCCAAGCGATCCAGAGCTAATTGATAGGGTGCAGGATCGGGTTTTCCTGGTGGTGCATCTTTTGCCATAATCACTGTTGGAAAAGTCTCCGTTAAACGCAATACTTTAAGCATATAAATCGCATTGTCTTCTGGGGCATTGGTGACTACAGCCCTTTTGAGGGCAGCTCGCTCTGTCAAGTCAATAAGCTGATCTAAGCCAGGAGTCGGCAGCATGGAATTAGCAATGCGGCGGAAAGTCTCTTCTTTTTCGGTGGCTAATTTCCAAGCTTCCTCCAAAGTTAATTGGGGAACAATATCTTTGATGATTTTGGAATTAGTTCGACCAGAAATGCGTTGTCGGTAAAAAGCGCGATCAATATCTAAATCAAACCGAACTAAGATATCTTGCCAAACAGCAAAGTGAATTGAGTCTGTATCAGCTAAGGTACCATCTAAGTCAAACAATATCGCTTTCAACATGATTTATGATCGTGATTTTATCCGTAATTAGTCTTAGCATTTAATCTGCAATATTTCTAGATGTTAATTAGATTTATCTTCGTAGTATGATGGCTCTCTGTTAAGGAAATCCCCACTGTCTCCAACGACCGATAGTTTGCTAACCTAAACATATAAAAGCACTTATCCTCAAGCAAGAGTTTAATGGTTATGAGTTTTTCAGAACGCGATTTACAGAATAAGCTGGACGAGATGGAAGCTGAGCTAAATCAAAACCAGGCTTCTGATTCTCAAAATGCAACAAAGTCGGTTTTTCCCCAGGTAGAGATCAATCCTTCTCCTCAAGTGCAAGGCTGGATCGACAATAGTAAAAAGTGGTTTCAGAGTTTACCCAAATTTGGCAAGGTTGCAGTGGCTGTTGGTGGAGTTTGGTTAGGTTTTTCAATCTTGGGTGCGGTACTGCATGTTGTTAGCAGTATTCTCAGCATCGCTGCTATTGGCTTGGTCTTGTATGTTGGTTATCGCTTGTTCAGTAGTAAATCTAATACTCATTAAGAGAGTTTGCCAACTATAAAACTATATTTTGTAATCAGTAATCAATAAGTGGGAATTGCCGTAGTTGGGATTGGCTTAGATGGAGAAAAAGGACTAAGTTTAGCTGTCCAAAAAGTTGTTCATCAGGCAACTGTGATCGCAGGAGGAAAACGCCACCTAGCATATTTTCCCTATCATTCTGCCCGAAAAATATGCCTAACTAACCTGAGTGAGGGCATTAATCAGGTTTCACAGCTGGACTTAGTCAATCATTCCTTAGTTATTTTAGCTAGCGGCGATCCTCTTTTCTTTGGCTTGGGTCGTCTACTATTAGAACACTTCGATTCCTCGCAAATTCAATTTTATCCTCACTTTAGTTCTATACAGTTAGCTTTTAATCGGCTTAAAATACCCTGGCAAGATGCTTTGTTGATCAGCGCTCATGGAAGGAGTAACGATCAATTAATCAAGTCACTCAAACAAGGGAAGGAAAAGATTGCTATCCTAACGGATCATCGTCATCATCCTGCTGCGATCGCCCGTCTTTATTTAACCTTGGATTTACCAGTTAATTATAGTTTTTATATTTGCGAAAATCTTGGTGATACGTGTGAACGAATAGTTGATTTTACTCCCGATCAAATACCTCAGTTGAGTTATTTAAATAGCAAAGATTTTGCTGCTTTAAATGTTTTAATTCTATTACGAGAAAACCAACAAAGTAATTTGAATTTGGCAGATTTACCTGTGATTGGCTTACCTGATAGTAGCTTTTTGAGCTTTAGCGATCGCCCGAGTTTAATTACCAAGAAAGAAATCCGCTTAAACATTCTGGGAGAGTTAGCTCTTCAAGCAAATCAAACCGTATGGGATCTTGGTGCAGGAACAGGTTCAGTATCAATTGAGATAGCTCGATTATGTCCTAATTCCCAGGTATACGCAGTCGAAAAATCTCATATGGGCTCAACTTTGATTAGTAAGAATATTCAAAGATTTGACTTGAATAATGTCAAAAGCATCAACGGTAAAGCTCCAGAAGTACTCCTTAATCTACCCAAGCCAGATCGCATTTTTATTGGTGGTAGCGGTGGTTACATCGTTGATATTTTGGATGTTTGCGCTCAAAAACTATTACCAAAGGGAATAGTAGTAATGGCGTTCACCACTATTGAATACCAATATCAAGGTGTTAATTGGTTAAACAATAATGCTTGGCATTATCGTTTATTACAGCTACAGCTATCTCGTTCGATACCAATCAGCCATTTGACTCGTTTGACTCCTTTAAATCCGATCACACTAATCATTGCTTGCAGAAGCTCAAGTTGAAATATTCTGTATGAATTGGTGATTTTTAAGCTCAATTATAGTGACGATGATTGTTATGGGAAAGATAAAAATGAATAATCAAAATAGCGAGTTTTAGCTAATAGTTGTTATTTGTTAAAGAGAATCCTCTCAAGTACTCTTTGCCCACTAGAGAAAGCATTCTTCTTTTCCCATTATTTTTATCTCTTTTTTGATGTGATTACCCTGATTGAATAATGCTTATAAATCTTAGCTTTAATTGAATTTTATAAAAACTAAATAATGTATATAAAGTATGTACACTTTGTAAAATTAGTATATGAATCATCCTGTGAGTCTAGATTTTAATGTTGTAAATTCCTAATATTATTTGTGAATAAGTGATTTAAATTAGATTAACTTATTCAACTATATTTACAATCTTAAATTAACAATGGCTACTATTAATTTTAATCAAATTGGTTCATTTAACGGTGTTGACGGTGGCTCTAAAGTTTTAAACAATCCGACTTCAATTCAGTTTGGTCCCGATGGACGGCTTTATGTAGCGGAGCAGAATGGTTCGATTAATGCCTTTACAGTGGCGCTCCAAGATGGCGAATATATTGCAACCGATCACGAACAGCTTGTATTGCTCAACGGCAGCGAAGTCGTAAAATCAATTCAAAATCATAACGACGACGGTTCTCCTGGTATTGATATTAATAACGGTAATCCAATTACGAATAGACAAGTCACTGGAATTGTGACGACGGGAACAGCAGCTAATCCCGTACTTTATATCTCCTCTAGCGATCCGCGAATTGCCTTCAGCGGTGAAAAACAACTCGATACCAATTCAGGAGTAGTTACTCGGGTCACCTGGACAGGAACCGAGTGGGAAGCAGTAGATATTATTCGTGGGCTCCCCCGCTCTGAAGAAAACCATGCGATAAACGGCATGGTACTAAGTCCCGATGGCACCAAACTATATCTTGCTGTTGGTGGCAATACTAATAACGGAGCACCTTCTCAATTTTTTTCTTATACAGGTGAATATGCACTATCAGGTACAGTTCTAGAAATCGATCTGACAGATATTGAAAGCCGAGCGATCTTAACCGATACAGCGGGTGGTCAAAATGGGACTTCGCGGCAATACATTTACGATTTGCCGACACTAGACGATCCTACTGTTCCCAATGATGGAGTGCTTGAAGATAGCAATGGTCTAGACGTTGCTGGTCCCTGGGGTGGAAATGATGGTTTAAATATGGCAATTTTGCCTGCTGATGCTCCCCTCAGAATTTACGCTGATGGTTTTCGTAATAATTACGACTTGGTATTCTCAGAGAATGGCAATCTTTACACTGTCGACAATGGTTCCAACGGTAATCTTGGAGGGAATCCTCTTGATGCCAATGGTATACCTACCGATCAGCCAGGGGCAGGAGAAGCTACTAATACGCCCAATAATCCAGGAACAGGAAACCCAGAACCACTCTTCTTGATTGAGGATGGAAATTATTATGGTCACCCAGCTCCCGCCAGATCCAACCAAGATCTGCCATGGACGGTATACGATGATGATGGCAACCCTGATACGTCTTTGTTCCCTAACCAAGTCTCTGATCTTTCCAGCTTAGTTCCCAACGGAGTTAATATCCAAAATGGCTTTATTATCGATCCTAGTAAATTTACTGGAGATGCAACTCGTTTAAGTCAAAGTGGGATTCGCGTTCCCTATAATAGCTCAGAAAGTCCTTCTCTCTTCAATTTAGGTTCATCCAGTAATGGACTTGTTGAATATACAGCAAATGCCTTTGATGGTGCCCTACAAGGGGCTTTAATTGTAACCCAATTTAATGGCAATGTGACCCTGCTCAATCTAAGTCAGGATGGAACTAGCTTAGAGCCTCTGATAGATCCTGGCAATGATGGCATTCTGGGGACGGCAGATGATGAAACCATTGACGCTGATGGTGAATTTCCACTAGTCACGGGACAGTCACAGCCTCTCGACGTTACAGTTGGACCCGATGGCACTATTTGGGTAGCTGAATTTGGTCCTGACAACATTAACGTGTTTGTCCCTTCAGATGTGATCATCCCAGACGATCCAGATTTTGATAATGACAATATTCTCAACGTTGACGACCCGTTTATTCGGGATGCAACTAATGGTGGTTCAGTTCAGATTGTTCCTGGTCAGACGCTTCTATGGGATTTTGATGCGAACCAGGACGATAATCTACCAGGACCAAATGGTTATGGTGGAGGATTAACTGGTGTCATGATTGATGGAAGTACAGATTTCGAGCAATTTTTTCAAGAGCCTGCTACTTTACCCGATCAAATTATTAAGCTTGACAACGTTAAATTCACTACCGCAGCAGGAGGCGGAACAACTGTAATTGAATCTGTTTCCAATGGAAATCCCTTTGCTAGCAGTAATGATGGAGAATATTTGTTTCATACTGGTGTAACCAATACTGCTTTGGTAGATACCTTTACGGTTAAATGGAGCGTATTCAATCCAGCTAATTTTTTGACAGGACCGTCTCAGCAAATAGGAGGTTACATTGGTACTGGAGATCAGAGTAACTATCTCAAGATTGTTGCTGTACAAGACCCAGCGGGAGAAATCCAGGTGTTACTAGAAGATAATGATGTAGTACAAAGTTCATCATTTATTCAAGCTGATGGTTTGTTTCAAGTTCCAGATAACCAAAAAATATTTTTTGAGTTAGAGATCGACCCAAGCGCAGCAACAGCGACTCCCACTGTGACTTATGAACTTGGCGATGGTACTACCAGTACTGTATCTGGTGCTGTTATTGACCTAAGTGGAACCACTGTCCTTGATGCCATCCTCGGCGACTACACTGTCCAAGGACAAACCAGTGGTTTAGCAGTTGGGTTACTAGCTAGCAACACTGGTCAACCTGAAGCCAACACCTTTCAAGCAATTTTTGATGATATTGAAATCACTGCTACTGGAGATTCATCGTCAACTGTACTTTATCGAGTAAACGCGGGTGGTCCTGAGATAGCTGCAATTGATGGTGGTATTGCTTGGTCGGCAGATACCGCAGGTAATAATAGTCCCTTTTTGGTTCAAGCTGGTAGCAACAATACTAGTTCATTTGCTGCGGTCGATCCTGGTGCCAGCGTTCCTAACTCGACTCCTGGTGCAATCTTCAATACAGAACGTTGGGATGACGCCTCAGTGCCAGAGATGCAGTGGGCTTTTGATGTACCTAATGCAGGTCTTTATGAAGTTCGTCTTTATTTGGGAAATGGCTTCAATGGTACTAACGATCCTGGAGAACGGATATTCGATGTAGCACTTGAAGGTCAGCCAGTATCTAACTTTCCCAATTTAAATAATATTGATCTGAGTCAACAGTTTGGTCATCAGGTAGGCGGATTGATTAGCAATACTGTCAATGTAACTGATGGAACGCTCAATATTGAGTTTTTACATGATATTGTAGAGAACCCTTTAATCAACGGTATTGAAATCCTTCAATTTGGCGATGGCACACCATTAATACCGACAGTTTCAATTGTTGACGAACCCTCTACTATCAGCGAAGCCAATTCTCAGATACAAATTTCTTTGATGAGCAATATTGAAGTGCCTACAGGTGAAGCAGTAGATATCACTTTTGAGATTGTTCCAGGAACGGCAGAAGCTCAGGTGGACTATGAATACTTATCAGCAACTGCAAATTTTGATAATCAAACAGGAGTCTACACTGATACCATTACCATCGCTGAAAACTTATCAGATGCTAGTTTCCTCATTGATATTTTGCCAGATAATATAGTAGAAAACGACGAAAACTTTACAGTTAATATTATTGGAGTTAGCTCCAACGCTCAGATTGGTACGGACACAGCCTCAGTTACTATCGAAGATGATGATAATACTGGTAATCCATCGTCAACTGTGCTTTATCGAGTCAATGCAGGTGGTTCACAGATTGCAGCGATCGATGGCGGTCTTGCTTGGTCAGCAGATACGAAAGCTAACAACAGCCCTTTTTTGGTTGAACCAGGGAGTAACGATACTGCCGTATTTGCCGCAGTCAATCCTGGTACGATTGTTCCTAATTCAACTCCTGGGGCAATTTTTGACACTGAACGCTGGGATAATTCAGGTGTTCCTGAAATGGGATGGGCTTTTGATGTCCCCTCAGCAGGTCTTTATGAAGTACGTCTCTATATGGGGAATGGTTTCGGTGGCACCAACGATCCTGGTGAACGGGTATTTGATGTCGCCATAGAGGGTAGCGTACCCAATAATCTCAATGATGTAGATTTATCTAGCCAATTCGGTCATCTAGTTGGTGGGTTAATTAGCAATACTGTCAATGTCAGTGATGGAACCCTGAACATAGATTTCCTTCATGGTGTCGAAAATCCTCTGATTAACGGTATTGAAATCATTCAAGTTGATGGTGGAACTCCCTCTACACCGACAGTCTCGATTATTGGTGGACCTTACACTGTGAATGAAGCTGATTCCCAAGTACAAATTTCACTATTGACCGATATTACAGTACCTACAGGTGCAGCGGTGGATGTTACCTTTGAGATTATTCCTGGCTCAGCAACACCTGAATTAGACTACGAATATTTGTCAGGAACCTTTGATGCGGCAACAGGTATTTACACTGATACAGTTAGCATTGCCGAAAATTCCTCTGATGCTACGTTTTTGATTGATATTCTGCAAGATACTTTGACTGAAAGTGATGAGGCATTTACCGTTAATATCACAGGTGTTAGCCCCAACGCTGAAATTGGGACAGATACAGCAACAGTTACGATTGAAGATGATGACTCAACTACAGGAGAAGCAGTCTTAAATATCACAGTTAACAGCAACAACGTTCAGGTATCAAACTTTGGCAATAATTCCTTTCAGGTTACAAACACAGGTGATAAGAAAATTGCCCAAATTGACATTGATGTTACCAATGCCCTCTACCCCGACACGGTATTCGATCCTTTTGGACAAGCAGGAGATACGGCATCTAGACAGCTAGCTATTAATACTAATGGTGGAACTGGTGTCGTTTCACCGAGTAATGCCTCTTATATCGGAGCTGGCGGTACGGCAGGTTTTGAGGGGATTCAGCTTGTTTTCGATGAAAGTGTTGATGGTGGATTTGAAACTGGTGAGTCTGTTGGGTTTGCGATTGATATGGACCCAAATTCTGTTGCGGGAACTGAAAAAGCTCCTCTTGATGCTGGTTCCGAGCCTGCTTGGGATGTTGGTGGCGTATCAGGTGCGGAGTTAATTGGGTCTGATTTCACAGTAACTTTTACTGATGGCACCACAGCAACGGGTCAACTTCAAGGCGTAGGTAATCAAGGCGGATCGCATGCGCTCGCTTCTCAAGCATCTCCTAATCTAGAAGTTTCCTTAACAGTTAATGGTCTTGGTGCTGGTGGAGTCGGAACTTATAATGAGAATGCGCCCAGCGTAATTGTTAATGGGCCAGCTGGACAAACAGCACGCATAGTATTGACCAAAGGCTTTATTCAGCCAGTCACCCCCTACGCGCAATTCCTTGAAGATCAGCTTAATGACTTGGCTTTAGCTGATTTTCCTGCCAATAATGCTGTAGAATTTCAGACCATAGATGTTTTATTGACTGGAGAGAATCAAGATATTTCTGGACAGTTCAATTTATCTGGGGTTGCCAATTTCAACTTTGATGGAGAAGATCAAATCCCACTGGGATTTGTGGCTAGCATTATCGACCCCACAAATAACGATTTACCTCTGGGATCAGTAACACAACCAATTTATCTGGAATTTGAGGGACAGGTTCCTGGACAGAATGAAGTTTCAATCGTAGCTACCCAAAACGCAGCCGAACCCGATGTCGATGGACTATTTACCATTAGCCTGAGTGAAGTTGCCAACACTGATACAGTAATTAGCTATAGCGTTGGCGGAACAGCGATCGCCGATCAAGATTACGATGCTCTATCGGGAACAGTAACTATTGTCGCAGGTGATCTAACTGCACTAATTGATGTTCCAGTGCTTGAAGATCAAGAGATAGAGGGGATCGAAGATGTGAGCGTTACCCTGGATGCAATTAGTGCTGGTGATAGCGATGTCTTACTAGGTGCAGTTGATACGGCATCAGTGACGATTGCAGATGATGATTCGACACAGAATGAGGTGTCAATTGCTGCCACACAAAACGCAGCTGAACCTGATGTTGATGGATTGTTTACCGTTAGTCTGAGCGAGGTTGCCAACACTGATACGGTAATTAGCTATAGTGTTGGGGGAACAGCGATCGCTGGTCAAGATTACAATATCTTAAGTGGTACAGTTACGATTGCCGTAGGTAATCTATCGGCGCCAATTGATGTTGCGATATTAGACGATCAAGAGGCAGAAGGTGTCGAAGATGTTAGTGTTACCCTGAATACAATTACTGCTGGTGATAGTAATGTTTTACTAGGTACAGTCAATACAGCATCAGTCACAATTGCTGATGATGATTTAACTGGCGCAACTGTACTTTATCGGGTAAATGCAGGTGGATCACAAATCGCAGCGATTGATGGTGGTCTTGCTTGGACGGCAGACACCGTAGCAAACAACAGTCCATTCTTAATTGACCCTGGAAGTAATGATACATCTGGGTTTGCAGCAGTTAATCCTGGCTCGACAGTGCCAAACTCTACTCCTGGGGGAATTTTTGACACCGAGCGTTGGGATAATTCAGGGGCGCCTGAAATGCAGTGGGCATTTGATGTTCCAACAAGTGGTTCCTATGAGGTTCGACTCTACATGGGGAATGGCTGGGGTGGTACTAACGATCCTGGTGAACGGGTGTTTGATGTTGCTCTAGAGGGCAACGTGCCGAGTAATCTTGATAATGTGGACTTATCCAATCAGTTCGGTCATTTAGTTGGTGGTGTAATTAGTAATACTGTCACAGTAAACGATGGCACCCTTAATATTGAGTTCTTGCACGATGTGCAAAATCCCCTAATTAATGGAATTGAAATCTTGCAACTTAATGCGTAGTCTCTAGCAATAAGTAAATAGCACAATATTGTAAAATATTTGAGTTTAAGTTCCCTGCTTCCGAGTCAATTCTCAAAACTTCCTAACTTCGCAAAACTGAGAAGATAAATCATCTTAAAGCACTTGCTTCGACGTCATTACGCCAGCAAGTGCTTATTTTTTGCCCTTCTGAATCAATCAGATTCAGCACCATAAACCAGTAAGCAGCCGGAGCAATCAAGTTGAGCTTGAACTAATGAGAGATTTGTTCGTACTTAATAGCAACATTTAGAATTTTCCTGACAAAGCTTTGAAAAAGTAATTTATAAATTTAAGACCTGAAAGCATAAACTAAATTGATGCTAAATGCTTAAAAATTACTGATAGTCTTTTAAATTAGTAATTAATAGTTTTTGAGATTATCTCTAAGCTGTTCTCAATCAGATGACTATTGCGAGACAGGTAAAACGCATTTTACCAAAGGCATAAATTGAGGAATTAGTTCGCTCCGACAAAGACCCAAGCTCGGCAGAGATACTTGACCATAATCTAAACCTGGCTGCAAGGGAAATCGTTGCTGACCATCAATAAAGACTAATTCTCCACCAGCAGCCTTGATAATGACCCATACTGCCGCTATGTCCCAAATTTTTGGAGTCGCTTCTACTCCTCCCATAGCTACTCCAGCTGCCACTAACAGTAAGTTATAACTGGCAACTCCGAGCATTCTCACCTTACAGGGAAAAGGCAACTTAAAAATCGCTTTGCTACGGGCGCAAAGGTTAAATAATTGAGTTCCACTGGGATACTCACGACTAGTATGGATTGGTTGCTGGTTTAGATATGCTCCCGTGTACCCAGAAAGCCCCGAGTTACCGTACCAAAAGCCATGAAATGCTTGCTTGACCGTCGGTACATAAACAAAGCCAAATACGGGAGTTCCTTGATAGAGAAGTCCTAAAGAAATTGCCCACAGAGGAACTCCCCGAGCAAAATTAGTTGTGCCGTCAATGGGATCGATAATCCAACACCACTCATTGTCAGGAAAAACATGTATTGTTTCTTCTGTCAACACACCGTGTTCGGGAAAAGTTCTGGCGATCGCATCCCTGATTTGTTGATCTGACCACTTATCGGCTTGAGTAACCAAGCTACCATCTGCTTTTTCCAGTGCCTGGATTCTGCCAAAGTCTTGCATTAGGCGATCGCTAATGGTGGCAGTAGTCTCAAGACAAAATTCAAGGATTCGATCCCAAAATTGATTCATTAGTTATTGTTTGTGAGTAATTTTATTGATTATCGGTGGTTTTGAGATGTTTTAGTAACTGTTTCCTACTTTCTTGGTTTAAAGTCACGGTAATCTCCAATTTTTTGAGTTCATCTCGCAGCAAAATAATCCCCTGACCATCCTTGATAGTTGCTGCTAGCTGTGGATTTGATAGCTTAAGCTTCTGATAGACTACCCTGGGCAAACTAATCCTAATTAATACTTGGGATTGGGATTGCGGAAAAACATATAGCTTTTGTTCGGTTAAGTTTAATTGCAACTTACTCGGGGTAATATTGCGTTCTTCTGAAGCTTGATTTGGTCGCCAATAAAGAGTGATCCCCCTTAGTTGTGATGAGTCCAAACTAAACTGCTCATCAAACTTTTGTGGTTCCCAGTCAAGTTCTTGCAAGTCTCCGCTGGTGGGGATTAATCGTTGCTGCCAAGTGATTGTTTGACCTGCCAAATTGGACCACCATTGCGCGATCTCATCCAAGTTATTGACATTATCAGGTTCTTGGTTATTTTGCTGCCAAATCAGATTATTAGTCATGGTAAAACCCCTCATAGTACTAAGATAGGCAGAAGAATGTTCTAAAATAGTAAATCGTACTAAACACTTATAAACATAGTATTTTTTAAAATATGTCAGTATTAGCGGCAATTTCAGTCGTACTCTTATTAATCGTAGTTCATGAGTTTGGACATTTTGCAGCAGCGCGGTTGCAAAAAATCAGAGTAAATCGCTTCTCAATTGGATTCGGTCCCACTCTATTAAAGTATCAGGGTTCAGAAACAGAATATGCCCTGCGAGCAATTCCTTTAGGTGGTTATGTTGGCTTTCCCGACGATGATCCCGATAGTACGATCCCCGCCGACGATCCAAATCTGCTGCGGAATCGACCTGTTTTAGACCGAGCGATCGTGATTAGTGCAGGGGTAATTGCTAATCTGATTTTCGCTTATTTTCTTTTAGTCGGTCAAGCAGTTACGATTGGATTCCAAGACATTAACTATAAGCCAGGAGTATTAGTACCTCAGCTCTTAAGCGAGGCTGAATCTGCTGCTGCCCAGGCGGGTGTCCAGCCTGGTGACATTATTTTAAAAATAGAGGATGTTGAGTTAGGAGATTCTGCTGATGCTTTGGAAAATTTGCGTCGGGTAATTCAAAAGTCTCCAAATCAGTCCTTAAAACTTACTCTCAAAAGGGACACGGAAGTTATTGCTCTTGATGTTAAACCAAATATTGGTCAAGATGGTAAAGGCAGGATTGGGGTCATGCTGGCACCTAACGGCGATATTGTCCGTCGTCGAGCGACCAATGTTGCGACAGCTTTTACTGCTGGAGCCAATGAGTTTCAAAGAATCGTACAGCTAACAGTTAAAGGTTTCTGGCAGCTAATTAGTAATTTCCAAGAAAATGCTCAACAGGTGGCAGGTCCTGTGGCAATTGTAGCCGTTGGTGCGGAACTAGCACGCAATGATCTAGGCAACTTGTTTCAATTTGGAGCCTTGATTAGTATTAACTTGGCAATTATCAATATTTTGCCCTTACCCGCTTTAGACGGTGGGCAGTTGGCGTTCTTAACTGTTGAAGGAGTTACGGGTAAACCTTTACCTAGCAAACTACAGGATGGCATCATGCAGACTGGTTTAGTCTTATTGCTTAGCTTGGGTGTATTTATTATTGTTCGCGACACAATCAACCTGGCGTTTTTCCAAAACTTATTTCAGTAGTTAAATGCCCAAAAGGATGGCGCGAAAATCTCCGAATCAGAAACGGCGATCGCCTAGTAAAGTGGTTAAACAGCGATCGCATGATATTTTTACTCTTTTAACAGAATTGTATCCCCAAGCTACCTGTAGCTTGAACTATGAAACTCCTGTCCAGCTGTTGGTGGCGACTATTTTGTCGGCGCAATGTACCGACGAACGAGTAAATAAAGTCACTCCAGAACTTTTCGCTCAGTTTCCTGATGCTGATGCCATCGCTAGTTGCGATCGCGATCATTTAGAATCTTTAATTCGCTCCACTGGTTTCTATCGCAATAAAGCCAAAAATATCCAAGGTGCTTGCCAAATGATTGTCACTGAATTTGCTGGTAAAGTACCCAGCGAGATGGAACATTTATTGAGACTACCTGGAGTAGCTCGCAAAACTGCGAATGTGGTCTCAGCTCATGCTTTTGGAAATATTCAGGGTGTTACGGTAGATACTCACGTTAAACGCCTCAGCAACCGTTGGCGGTTAACTAAATCAGAGAATCCCATTCAAATTGAACGAGATCTCATGGCACTGTTACCACAGTCAGAATGGGAAAACTATTCGATCCGTACTATCTATCACGGTCGGGCAGTGTGTAAAGCCCGCAAGCCTCTATGCCATGTCTGCCAACTAGTTGATCTTTGCCCTACGGCTAAAGAATTTTTATAAATAGATAATTACCATGAATAATTTCTCGTTTTCTTACGTAATGCAAAACGTTAGTGATTGCTCGGGATGTTTTTTTGACACTTAACAACATTGCTCACTCCATTTTCTTAAAAGCTAAGAGCTAACAGCAAGCACTACTTAGAATGTCTTAGCTGATAGTTGAGACTCAACAGCCTGAGCCATAAGCCTGGATATTTTTTTTCTAACCAAGGCTGAGACTGCTTTAACCAACCAGGAAACCAGGCTCCCAGCAAGAGATTTCTTAGGGCATCTAAGTTAAACGACCAATAGGAGCCTAGCCAGCGTATCATATCTTGAATTCCAGCCATTTCTAAAATCCAGACCAACAAAGCGGGATTTTTACGAGCAGCAATTAAGGCTAGCCTGGTAAAGGTATACCAGTCAGTCCGATCTTTAATAAAGGAATCCGCGACTTCTGGTGGTTCATTCGCCAGCAACCCAAAAAAAGTATTCAGCATCGAGTTAATTCTTGGGGGAGGTAAGATTTTGCCCGTAGGTACCATCATTCCTTTGGAAAACAGCCAGGTAACGGAAATATTGCTCTGATAGGCTCTAATTTGGTTGAGATGCTTTGCCGTCAGTAAATCGTGTTGCAGTGCTGTATTGAGCAAAGTAGTAAGACGTTCGAGATTACGTACCAGTGAGCCAAACCCCGTAAAAATTAGCGGAGACTGCAAAGATGCCGCGTCCCCAATTGCCACTAAGCGATCAAATGCTACAGTGCGATCGTGATTGCTAGTACTAAAATGACCAGGTATGTAGCCAAAAGTCGGTTTTTTCCATACCAACTGCTCCATGTCGCAACGACGATACTCAGGCAAAATAGTAAAGAAATCTTCGTACATTTCCAATAAAGAACCAGGATTTTCGGGGTGTACTTGATGGTAATGGAAGAGGTAGAAAGTTAACTCGCCATTACCTGCTGGAAATAATTCCCAAATTAGCTGTCTTCCTCTAGATATATCTCCATGAGAATTTAAGACATCACCATAATCGTGATCCCATACTTCAGATGCAAAACCGCTCTTGATTACCGCACCTACTGTGGGACAAACGCTATCGAAAGTGCGCCCTCCATTGAGCTGCCAGGCGATAGGAGAAGCTGTTCCCATCGCATCGATCAATAGTTTGCCACTTGCCTGCTTACTAGATTGAGTAGGCAAATGAGTTAGCTTGACGGTAACCTTCTGCTCTGAAATATCTGCCCGCACAAATTCTGTTTCGTCCCAGATTTCTCCTCCAGCTTGTCGTAATTTATCACCACAGAAGCGTAGTAATTTTTCAGCATCAATTGCTATATTTAGCACTTTGGGAGTATGAAGTACCTCTGCTTTGAGATGCTGAGGATTGTAAGCATCAAAAAACTTACTAAAACCATCAACATACTCGGCGGCGATCACAGATTCAAATTCCTGAGGAGTAAACAAACCTAAATTAATTAAACTTTGAAACTCATCACGGGATATGTTCCATTCTCGATTCATTTTGCCGAAGGGGAGTCTTTCCACTAGCAGTACTCGATAACCTCTTAGTGCCATGACCGCAGCATGAATTACCCCTAATGCCCCTCCAACGTAAATTAGATCGTATTCTGGCTGACTCCCAGGAGTAGAATCACTTCGGAAAATTACTGTTTGAGGTTGCTGGGGATTTTTGACGCTTTCACGCCAACGTTTTTCCCACCAATAAACTCGATTAAGATCGTATTCGCCATTTGGCATTTTTCGGAAGAATTTGACGGTCTGAGGGTAAGCTTCTGCCAATGCCTCAAAAATAGACTGCTGGGATAAATTAATTGCGGGAGGAACAGGATAATTAGTCGGAAATGCCGCGCGAATTTCATCAGTTAATTGCTTGATGATTCGCTCTGATACTGCAATTTTTTGCTCTCCCCATTGAAAAATTTTCAGATAAGTCGTGCGCTGTAGTTGCCAAACGAAAATTGATAGCTCGCATATGCTAGCTGAATCAAACTTCACTCTAATTCCGTCTGGAGTAGTAATTTTTTGACCTGATTGAGGTTGCCAGAAATTTTTTAACCAGCTTTTAACCTCTGCTGTCTGAGGAGTAGGTATTTCAAGATAAGCTAACTCTTTCATTTATAAGTATTATTAATATATTCTTAAGAATTTGAAAAATTAGAGTCAATTAAATGACAGCTGAGCTAAGATTACCAGACTATTAATTTTCTCATCCGACGCTGGAAAAAAAATTAAATAATTAGTGTGTAATTTTCAATTTGCTTTTCCACTGCTCAACCTTACTTATGGATTATCCCATTCCCGCTAACGCTGAAGAAATATTGGCTCTCAAAAATAATTCTGTCAACGAGGAAATTGTCGCCACTGCGATCGCTGGGGTGGTACAGATGGCACGTCGCCAAGGACAATCTCTTGAGGAATTAACTCAAAGTATTTTGCAGGATGATCGAGTCTTAGATTTAGAGCGTCGTAAGTGGCTGAGTGAAATGATTGTTCAGGCGTGGGACATAGTACCTGCTGCCAATGATCGAGAAGATTGAGATCTTGACTGAGACCTAAGTTATTAGGTAATAAATGTTAGGATTGCCACTAAAAATTTGATAAAATTTGTCGATTAATTTCGCTTTTGGCAATGAACAAATTGAAGAACAAATAGAGCATTTTCAAATTAATCTAGGCACGGGCTCTTTTTAAGAGCAGTGAAATAATCGCTACTGCCAACACTAATAAGAGAAAAGTTACTACTACCAAAGCAGCACCATAGCCAAAGTCCAAATACCGCATTACCGTTGAGTAAATGTAAATAGACACTGTCTCGGTTGAACCAGCAGGTCCACCTCCTGTCATCACCTGCACTAGATCAAATACGCCAAAGGATTGGGCAAATCTGAATAGCAAAGCAATTAAAATCTGTGGCATTAATAAAGGCAACGTAATTTGAGAGAAACTTTGCCAAGGACTGGCACCATCCATTTTATGGGCTTCATATAGGTCAGCTGAAATAGACTGTAAACCTGCCAGTAAGATAATGCTGATAAACGGGGTGGTTTTCCAAACATCGGCAATAATCAGCGCCGTCATCGCTAGGGTGGGAGTTCCTAACCAATTGATGCCCGTATCAATTAAACCCAATCTCAATAAGATATCATTAGCTACACCATATTGATCGTTGAAAATCCAAGCCCAAGCCAAACCCATAACTGCGGTCGGTAATGCCCAGGGAATAATGGCAATTGTCCGTACGACTCCACGTCCCATAAATGATTGGTTTAAAACTAGAGCAACTCCCAAGCCTAGTAATAATTCTAAAATCACGCTGATGACTGTAAAGACAGAAGTATTCCAGAGACTTTGCCAAAATCTGCCGTCCCCAAGCATTCTTTGATAGTTACCCCAGCCTGTAAAAACTGGTTGTAATTGCGTCCCCAGATTTTCGGTAAACCAGCTGAGCCAAAATGCTCGACCAATGGGATAGATAAATACTAAGACGAGAATAAATAAAGCTGGAAATAGCATGAGCCAGCCTGTAAATTTCTCTTGTTTGTTAAGCATTGTGATTCGTTATTTGTTCTTGGTCATCAGTTTATCTTCCTCTTGATCATCTTTTTAGGAGGTTTTGGGTTTCACTGGCAGCAGTTTTCATTGCCTGTTCTGGACTCATTTCCCCCGTAATAGCTGCACTGAGATAACGCTGTAAAATATCTGAAGCTTGAGCATATTGAGGAATTAGAGGACGTAAAGCTGAACTTTGGACAACTTCCAGCAGTTTGGGATAGTAATCGTATTTGGCAACAATTTTAGGGTCGTTAAATAAGGCAATGCGACTAGGAACAAATCCTGTATCTAAAATAAATTCCCGTTGTGAGGATTCGCTGCTGAGAAATTCAAGCACTTCCCAAGCCTCATCTGGATGCGGACTACTGGTGGCGATTCCTAATCCCCATCCTCCCAGAGTGGCGCCGCTATTTTTGCCTTCGGCGTGAACCATTGGTTTGATATTGTATTTGCCAGCGATCGCTGAATCTGCTGCCAGACTATAAACATAGGGCCAATTTCTTAAGAAGACAGCTTTTCCATTTTGAAACAGTAGGCGAGCCTCTTCTTCGGCATAGGTAGTTACCCCAGGAGGCGATACCCTAAGGGCGATCGCTTCGCGTAAGAACTGAACGGCGGCGATCGCTTCGGGTGCATCTAACCCAATTTCTAAAGTATCAGGATTAACCCAAAAACCACCGCTACCCTGCAAGATTTCGACAAACATAGCAGCTAAACCTTCATACTGCTTACCCTGCCACACATAGCCCCAGTCGGCTAATCCCTGCTGCTGCAAATCCTGAGAAATTTCTAATAGCTCCCCAAAGGTTTCTGGGGGTTCATATCCTGCTTGAGCTAGCAAATCCTGACGATAATAGAGCATTCCCGCGTCTGAACGGAAAGGAAGACGGTAGAGTTTATTTTGGTAGATTCCCCCTGCAATATCACCCTTTAAATAGGGTTCAGCATCAGTCGCGTCAAAGCGATCGCTCAGCTCTCTCAGCCATCCCGCCGCCGCGAACTTTGGCGTCCAGACGATATCCATGTAAACCACATCATAAGGAGAGTTTCCTAGTAAAAAAGAAGAGGTATACAAATCTTCGACCTGATTACTATCACTAGGAGCCTCCACAATTTCAAATTTGATCTGGGGATGCTCTTGATTAAATTTTTTTACTAAAGGCTGAAGTTGTTGTGCCTCATCAGCACGGATTAAAGTCTTGATTAACACTGGTCGCTGCGCTCTCACTGCGGACAGAGAGAAGTGTAAAGTCAGACCACAAGCAACCAAAAACCATAATAACCAATTTCTAATGCTCATAAATTTGGTATTGCGCTGTCGTAGCTTTAATCTTAAAGAAAAAATAGCCATTATCTACAGTTCAGTCAGTTAAGTAATGAATAAAAGTTTCCCCCAAAATATCAATTAGATCTCTGCTTACTTTACACTGAAGCTTCCCCGAAATTGATTATGATACCTTAATCAAATGCTCAAGGTGATGCCATAGTCATCTCCGTATAAGTGCTTAAAATAGAATTATTGAAGCTAGTAAAATTCAGTGTTTATACGAATGTATCTTAAATTTTAAAGAGGTAATATTTGTTTAATATAAAAGATAAATTATCTTAAAAAATCTCGATTTTATAGATTTATACAATATTTAAACTAATTTCTCTTGCTCTGCAACCCTACTTTCATCTCAGAAGTAGGGTTTTTTATGGCTAATTTTATGGCTAATAATAGATAAGCGACCACCTTTACTTTGAACGTACAAGAATACGACAATAACTTAAGTTAAATCTTGCGATTAACATTACCCATGAAAATGGGCTATACTTTACCATTGATAAAGTTAATGATGATACGTTGTCTAGCGGCAATGTATTTATTGTTAAAATCATTAAGGTACAGTTGAGGAGGGGATTATTCCTGAGCAGCTAAACCTGACTGTGAGCTTAAGAGGCACCCGTGAAGTCAGGGAAAATCACCAAATATTTCGTCTTACTGGATTACTAGATGCCTTTTCTGAACCAGCATTTCGTAAAGTCATTGGTAATTGTATAGACGAAGGACCGAGCAATCTCGTTTTGGTTCTGGCACAAATTGATTTTATTGATAGTTCTGGTTTAGGAGCTTTAGTACAGCTCGTTAAAAAGGCGCAAACTGCTGGTGGCAGCTTGCAGGTTGTTACCAATCCGCGAGTCACGCAAACCGTAAAGCTAGTTCGTCTAGAGAAGTTTCTTTCTCTCCAGCCTTCTGTCGAAGTAGCACTAGAAAACATCAAAAAATAGCGATGCGACCCCGCGTTATGCGAAGTGGTATCCTTTAGGACGCCGTCAGGCGTTTACCCAGGACACCGATCTGGGCAAGCCCAGGAGCGTTATCTGGGCAAGGGAACTCGCATCAAGATAACATCTCGTTTGGATGTAAATTACTAGAGCCAGATAAGAGCAACCATGCGCCAACAGACACGGCTCAAACTTGGGCAGATTATAAATATATGCTAGATCCCACCATAGCTAATCAATTATCTCAGATTGAGAGGCTGTCGCCGATCGCTTTGGCATATATCGGAGATGCGGTATTTGAACTCTATGTTCGTACTAAATTTTTATTACCTCCCAAACGAATGGCTAGCTATCATAGTCAAGTCGTTACCCAAGTTAGAGCCGAAAGTCAGGCGGCTCATTTATCGGGATTATTACCCCATTTAACCGACTCGGAACAAGAAATTTTACGTCGTGGGCGAAATGCCTGTATATCCAAGCCGCGTCGTCTATCGCGTCATACTTATCAACAAGCAACTGGCTTAGAAGCGCTAGTTGGTTATTTGCATTTGACCAATCCCCAGCGTTTATCTGAACTGTTAGCCATGATAGATTTCGATTCGATTACTGATTGATATCGTTACTTCATAAGATTAACTGTTTAAGGCGGTTAGCTGATTATTAAAACTTGCCTATAGTTATTATTCAATTGAATCTATCTATGAAACCTAAGATTTCTACTAAACACAGGAAGAGAAAGCACCCCGCATCAGTTTCTCCCTCCGTAACTCCATCTGAACCAAATTCAGAAATTGACCTAACCTATGGGCGACATGCAGTGTTAGCGGCTTTAAAAGGCGATCGTCAAATTAATCGCATCTGGATCACCGACAAGTTAATGGCTCATGGACAATTTTATCCTTTAGTCAAAGCAGCAAAGGCAAGCGGTACCATTATTGATGAAGTAGATCCTCGTCGTCTGTCTCAGTTAACTCAGGGTGGCAACCATCAAGGTATAGCGGCTCAGGTTGCTCCCTATATCTACTGGGACTTAGACGAGCTGATTGACCAGGCAAAACAAGGGCATGAGCCTGTAATTGTAATTGCCGATGGTATTGAAGATCCCCATAACTTGGGAGCAATTATTCGCACCTCAGAGGCGTTGGGAGTTCAAGGTTTAGTGATCCCTCAACGTCGAGCTGTAGGTGTCACTTCGACGGTGATGAAAGTAGCTGCGGGAGCTTTGGAGAATATGGCGATCGCTAGAGTAGTAAATTTAAACCAAGCAATTGCCAAACTTAAGGATGCAGGTTTTTGGATTTATGGCACTACTGCTGATACCGATCAGATGCTTCATGAAACCAATTTTAGTGGTGCAGTGGGGTTGGTAGTTGGCTCTGAAGGTCAGGGTTTAAGCCAGTTAACCGAGAAAAACTGCGATCAGCTGGTCAGGATTCCGTTGGTGGGGAAAACCCCTAGTCTTAATGCTTCTGTGGCGGCGGCGATCGCCCTTTATGAAGTGTTTCGGCAACGACAGTAATTCAGTCAACAGTCAACAGTCATCAGAATTTTACGATGATTTGATGAACAATGATAATTTGAGAATTAAAAGTGTAGCTTATGCCCTGGCAATTAGAATTGTGAAAGCTTACAAGTATTTAAAAGATAACCAGAAAGAGTTTATTTTGTCTAAACAGCTATTAAGAAGCGGGACAAGTATTGGAGCAAATGTTGCCGAGGCTAACGGATCAATTTCTGAACCCGAGTTTTCTGCCAAAATGTCTATTGCCTATAAAGAATGCTTAGAGACTAAGTACTGGCTTTCTTTGTTAAAAGATACAGAATATATAGAACAAAAAGCATTTGACAGTATTTATCAAGATGCGGACGAGGTAAGCAGAATAATATTTTCCATTCTCAAAAAAACTAGAATCAAATCTCTTTAATTTCTGTTGACTGTTAACTGTTGACTGTTGACTGATTTTCGGCTTCGGATTGTATCGGCGATCGCTTTGAGCCAAGTTTCGGTGATCATTTCTTTTGATAGCTGAAAGACGCAGTAACCATGTTGCTGTGCCAAATTGAGCTTCTCATAATCTCGCATTAGGCTTTTTCCAGTGGTGTGTCCGCCTGTATGCCAAATTTGACCGTTGATTTCAATTGCTACCTTGGCAGGAAAGTTTACATAGTCGAACTTAAAACGGCGTTTGGGGATCAGCCGTACTTCGGTTTCTAAATCTAAATCAGGAAATAACTCTTCCCACATCAGATCGAATTCAAATTCGAGACTACTAATACTCATCGATCAAGTTAACTATTTATCTTTATCGAAGATAACCTGTTTTTTTCAGTTCGACCATTTACATGATTTGATTTATCTACAATTGTTGAACAAAATCGCTTTATAATCTTCAAAAAGAAATGGACACAATAATTAGAGTGACAAAATTAGAGTGACAAATAAGTGTTCTATTGTAGATATTTATTTTAATTATAAAATCTAATAAAAGTGTCGGTAATAAATTATCAAGTTGTTTATGACATTAAATGTAGAAAACTTGTTTTTTAAAGAAAAATTAAAGCTGGCTAAAAGTAAAAATATGCCCAGCGATGTTCTTGAAAAACTTAGTTTAGATAACTATCATCAAATTCGTTCATTGATTGCAAGTAATCCGAATACTCCTTTGGTAGTTTTAGAAGCAATAGGAGAAAAGTATGCTGATCTTGCTATCTTAGAAAAGTTGAAGAATGATCCTAGTAAGCACTTTAGTTTGAGTGCAACTGAGAATATCAATAATTCATTTGAATAAGTAATTTAAAAATATGATTCAGTCAGAAGCCGATAAAAGTTTGCCCGATTCAGATTTAACTTCGATTCAAGAGCCAATTACTAGTGCATCCCCTGAAGTAAAACAGGTAATTGAACGAGTATTAAAGCTAGAGAAAGATAAGCTTTATTTAAAGACTCCCCGAAATATTAATGATGATATTTTGAACGTTATTAAGCAAGTGGTGCAATGAAGTTAAATTACCTGCAACTTTGTAACTTTAGACAGTTTTATGGCAAAACGCCGCAGATTAGATTTGCCAGTGGCGATCGCAACACTACGGTGATCTATGGTAATAATGGTGCAGGTAAGACTTCGCTGCTCAATGCTTTTACCTGGGTACTCTACGAAAAGTTTACCGCTGCTTTTGCCTCACCCGAATTACTAGTTAATCAACGAGCGATCGCTGAGGCTCCACTAGATCAAGCTGTGGAATGTTGGGTAGAACTTCAGTTTGAATATGATCGCAAAATTTATCAGCTGAAGCGAAAATGCTACGGCAATAAAGATTTTGAAAATCAGGTAAAGTACAGCGAAGCTAAGTTATTTATGCTGGTTGCAGGAGACGATGGACGTTGGTATCCACCCCTGGAACCTCCAGAGGATATTATTAGTCGCATTTTACCCGCCAGCCTACATCAATATTTTTTCTTTGATGGAGAAAGAATGGATAGCTTCCTGCGGCATAATCATGATTCGACTATTGCTGAAGATACCAAAGAGCTGTTGGGAGTTAAGATTTTAGATCGAGCTATTGGACATTTAAAGAAAGCAAAAAGAACTCTCCAAGAGGAATTAGAGTCGTTGGGGGATGCCAAAACTAAGCAGCTATTAAGAGAGCAAATAAATTTAGAACAGGAGAGTGAAGCCATCAACCAACGTCTGAAGGAAATTATGGCGGAGGTAACTAAGCAAGAACAGTATAAGACCAATCTTTCTCGACAGTTGTTGGCAATTAGTGGTGCTGATGAAATCCAAAACCACAAACTTAAATTGCTTAAACAGCAGAAGTCCCTAAAAAAAGAGCTAATCGAGAGTAAAAATCGACTCAAAAAATTGTTATCTCTTGATAGCTACATTGTTTTTCTCCCAGCTATTGCCGACAGCTTTTTAGACTTATTGCAGGAATTGCGCGATCGCGGACAACTTGCTAGTGGACTCAAGCAGGAGTTTATCCAGCAGCTTTTGTCACAGCAACGCTGTCTATGTGGGGGAGCATTGATCCCAGATACCGACTCCTACCAAAATGTTAAATCTTGGCTGAAGCAAGTCGAGATCAAAAACATTGAAGAATCAGCGATTAGTTTAGAGACTCAAGTTACCAAAATAGACGTTCAATCAGACAATTTTTGGCACCAATTGGATCAGCAGCAAGGGCAAATAAAACATCAATATTTAGAGCTTAATCGGCTGGAAGCAGAGATTGAACATGCTGCCAGAAAACTCAAAAATTACCCAAACCGTAGTTCTCAACAGCTACAGCAAAATATCGAAACTACTGAAGCACAAATCAAAAGCCTAATTTTAGAACAGGGAGAGAATCAGCAAAAACTCAGCGATCGCACTCAGCAATTAGACAGACTAAAACAAAAAATCGCTAAACATCAGTTAACCGAAAGTAAACAAAAGTTAGCACAGCAGCGAATTGCTGTCGCCGAAGATGCGATCGTGCGCTTAAATGAGGTGAGAACTCGCCTCGAACAACAGTTTCGTCTGGCTTTGGAACAGAAAGTGCAGTCAATATTTAGCTTTATCTCTTTTACTCCCTATGTCCCCCAACTCAGCAGTGATTACAAGCTGACTTTAGTTGAGCATACATCAGGAGTTGCAGTTCCTGTTGCTGCATCTACAGGGGAGAATCAAATTTTAAGTCTATCTTTTATCGGTGGAATCATTGATCGAGTGCGACAGTGGAGTCAGCGTAATACTTTGATGGGTTATGATAGCAGCAATTTTCCCGTAGTCATGGATTCTCCTTTTGGTAGCTTAGACCAGATCTATCGCCGACAGGTAGCAAAAGCGATTCCTCAACTAGCCAATCAATTGGTTATTTTAGTAACTAAAACCCAGTGGGGAGGAGAAGTAGAGACAGAAACAGCACCCTTAATTGGACAAGAGTATGTGCTAACCTATTATTCCCCAAAAAAGAACTGTGAATCAGACAAACTCGAACTTAATCAGCAAAATTATCATTTGATTAAACCCAGTTTAAATAATTTTGAGTATACCGAAATTGTTCCAGTACAGTGTGAATCGGAATAACTATATATAACACTTAAGACAACCAAAGTTGAGTTATAACAGTGGAGGTTGATGATTAATTTTAACAATTACGGGGTCAGAGATAGGAGTAAGGAAAATGCTTTTCTTAGATCATACGCAGATACAGTATTGCAAGATAAAAGATCAAGATAAAACTATACTAGGTTTAATCTATAACAATAATTTGTTCATAAGAGAAAAAGCTTTTCCCAAAGAAGAAATGGAAATAGCGATCAAAGAATGTCGTGAAGAATATCTCGATCATGAAGAGCGCTCAAAAATTGCTACTTTACTGGTCAAAGAAAAAGACAGCATTGGGATCTGGATGCAAAACAATGAATATAAGTCAGATATAGTCTCTACTTCCAAAAGTAATCAACAAGCTCCTAAAACCTCAGTAGTTTCTAGCAGTAAGAAATCCAAGGCTAATTTAAATCGTATTAGTCTCAGACAACTAGCTCAGGAAATGCGTTCGGAACAAGGAGTAGAAATTAAAACTCGAAGACATAAGTTAAAGCTTTACCAGCGTTGTTTTGTCGGTAAAGAAGCTGTCGATTGGATTGCCACTAAAACTAAACTATCTCGTGAAGACGCAGTTCACTTAGGTCAAAAAATGATTGATAAAGGTATTTTTCACCATGTCTTAGATAATCATCCATTTCAAGATGAAGAGCTATTTTATCGTTTTAATGCTGATGAAGGCAAAAGTATTTGGAATAGTTCTATTTAGCAAGTTACTACTCTATGATTTTTAGTATTTAATTAGTGGACTTCTTTATCGATAAATATTTGTTATAAAATGTTATTTATTTAACAAAAATAATCCGACTCAGTTGTGATTGTAACTAGAAAGTAAACAGCGATCACAACCTGAGTAGATTTATAATTTAGAAAAAAATAATCAGCTTAAAAAGTCAATTTGGTTACTAAATCTATAGTCAGGAAAAATTCTTGCCAAACTATCATCAGAAATCGAAAAATGATGCTTTAAGGTATGAGCAATAATTTCCCTAAAGTCAGTGGTGATCGGTAAATCCCGGTTTTCAAATAGTGTCGCTTGATCCAAACTGGGCCACTCTCCATAGACTTTGCCGCCACGAATCCCATCTCCCAAAAGCCACATAACGTTACCATAGCCGTGATCGGTGCCTTTATTGCCGTTTTCTTTAACTGTTCTGCCAAATTCTGACATGACAATTATTACTGTTTCTCCCAAAATTGGCTCTAATCCTTTAACTAATGTTGCCAAGCCTGTGCCCAAAGCAGGTAGTAATCGCTCAAAAACAGGATTTTGGTTGATATGTGTATCCCAACCGCCAACTTCTAGAAATGCCAATTGAGTCTTAGCATTGCCTACCATTAGTCTTGCCACCTCCGCCGCATCGTCTGCAAAAATAGCGACATTTTTAGCTCCTCTCGAAGCCGTCATCATTTCTTGGTCTAAGTCAGCCAAGATAATCTTTCTTGCTTTACTGCCATCTTGATAAGCTTTGCTGAGAGCATCAGTTCCACCATAAAGATTACTAAAAGCTTGATCGATTCTTGGTCGATCTGTAGGCATTGGGGCAGAGGAATTTAAACCTGGTTTGAGGCTAGAAATCGGCATCTTGCCTTTGAGTATATAAGGAGTAGTAACCCCAACATTGAGAGCCTGAGTCAATCGATCTTGAGGTAATTCAGCCAACAGCCGATTCATCCAACCATCTTGAGTACTTCTGATACCTGGGGTGCCGCTTTCCATGTAATCCTGAGCTTGAAAATGAGACCTCTCTGGTACAGGAGAACCACTAGCATGGACGAAAGCCAGCTTTTTCTGGTTCCATAAAGGCATCAAGTCCTTTAATTTGGGATGTAATCCAAAAAAACCATCTAGATCGATCGCTCCCTTTTTTTGTTGAGGATAAGGCACCGCAATCGTCGGACGAGCCTGATAATAATCACTTTCTTGATGGGGAATGACAATATTTAAACCATCAACCGCCCCTCGGAGAAAAACTACCACTAAACGTTGGCGAGCGCTTGCTGAGTTTACTCTTTGCGTTACCCAACTATTACATCCTACGGGAATTAACATGCCCCCCGCTGCCAAGCTGGCTGCGGTGATTAGCTTTCTTCTTTTCATGATTTTGGCTTTAAATTAAACTAAATTAACCGCTCTGACGCAGTACAAAGATGTATCAGTGCTTTCAAGTGACTACGGAAATAGAAAGATAAAACCTTTTCCCATTACCCTCTCCCCGTTAACCAGTCTCAACAGATAGATTGGTGCTTAACATCAGTAACTTAACTACCGATACATTGCTTCTGGACTACCCATAATCAAAGCAGAACGGAGTTTAGGCGGACTTTTGGCAATTACCTGTTTAGTATTGGGGGAAAGATTTCCCAAATTGCGCTTTAATTGTTGTGGTTTGAGCCGATAATCACGATTTAACTTGTTATTGGCGATCGCTGTGGCTAAACTAGTTCTTTGTAACATTGCTTGAGGGTTCAACCAAGCTGCTTGGGTATTTTTATAGCCTGTAGGAACGAGACATTGAAATAAAGGCATCGAGAGCTGTTCTAACATGCCACGAATTCTGAGGAAACTAGGCTGTTTAATCTCACCCATCCTCACTAATGAAATGACATATTGGTAGGGGGTTTTAAATTTTTGTTTGTAATATTGAGGATCATTGAATTCCTGACTATGAATTAAGACATTCATTAAAGTCTTGATATTTCCTTGGCTATCAATAAACTCCTGAGTCAATCGCTCCACCAAACTAGCAGGGGGCTGATCAGCTACAAAGTACTGCACAAGTTTGTAGCTGATGAAACGAGCGGTTGCAGGATGACTCGCCAAAATATCTAAAGCTTTTTCCCCCTCAAGAATACCGTTAGCCGTAATTTTCTGACCCAAGAATAACTTATCTTCTTGATCGTGACGATTTTTGTGAAAGAAAAAGCCTTTTTTATCTCCTTTAGTACCTGTGTGGTCTACTCCCCAACCTGTCAAGATTCTAGCCAAGGCAATCACATCGTCTTGTGTATAACCGCCATCAATCCCTAAAGTATGCAATTCCATTAACTCACGGGCATAATTTTCGTTCAAACCTAGTTTCCGACGTTGCCCTACTAAACTGTCAGGGGAAGTGTTTTTCCTATTATCAAGATAAATTAACATTGCTGGGTGCTTCGCCGTTACCTCTAGCAAGTCGCGAAAATTTCCAAGAGCATGTGTCCGAATTTTTTCTTCATAGTCATTAATCCACAATTTAATCGCGCCCTTTCTTAAATAGACATTAAAGTGATTGAACCAAAAATCTACCATCACTTCCTGTAGCTGGCGATTAGAATATATTGCCCGCGCTAGGTGAGCATTCAAGCTTTGATTTACTGCCCGATTATTTAGTCTGAAAATTTGCCGACCTATTTCACGATTTTGCCGATCTGATAGTTGAGAATTACGACGTTTTTGACGATAAGCACTGTCCTTTTTTTGCAGTGCAATTGGCTTTTGATTAATTAAATCCAGTTTAGCTAGATAACTAGTTAAAGAGGAAGATTCGGCTACTTGTTGAGGATTCAGTTGTGATTGAATATAGGTCTCAAGTCCCTTCTGATTGAGTTGTTCGATCTCTGATGAAGTTACGCCAAAAGTTAATCTTTCTAGAACATGTCTTTGGGGAGGCGAAGGTAGCTGATTCTTTGCCAATACTTGATTTGCCGAGCTGAACCATAAAATTAAGCTCAAAACTATGCTGAAAATTGAAACTCGACGTCCAATACGCAATTTCATCCTCATGTTTTTACTTTTTTTGGTTCTGTATTATAGCCTTTCTCAAATTTAATTTTGCTTATTCAATATCCAGCTATTGTTTTGCTCTAGATAAAATTCCCAGTGATTTTACTGGCAAAACCACTAATAATATTTAGCAAGATGAAGATATCTTAATAAAGATTGCATTTGTGAATTGCGACCAATATTGTTTGTCTATTATTAAGGAATAAATACAAAACTAATATCAAGTAATAATTAATGCTTTTTTATTGATCCCCAGTAGTTTTATTGTGCTTTAACCTGGTATCTCTGGAGTTTTGTATTAGTAAAATCTGTAAAAACTTTAGATAATATCTAAAATCATGAAAACTTCGACAAATTTAGGTCAATCAATTACTTTTGCCTTGCTGTTAGCTCTGAGTAGCATTGGAGTGATACTTTTAATGTCATTTATTGGTAGTTAGCTCAACCAGTACCAGTGAATTCTCGCAAATAATCCTTAGACAAAATATTTGCGTAATGTTTAGCTTTTGGTACATTGTTATCTGTGGCATTTGAGTACAGCTGAGGAAATTACTCATGATGCAGTACAGTTTTAGACACTAAGCGAGTTTTTTTACGATCGCCTTGAGACAAGTCTTTACCAATCTGAAGGCGGGTAGCGTTAGTTTGCAATATCGTTGCCCCTTCTTTATCCCCTAATTGCAGGGCAGTTTTGGCAGCAGTTTGTAACATCGTTGCTGCGCCACTGTGATCGCCATCTTGCAGCTTGGTTTCGGCAATTTGAGTTTGACGGTACTTGGCTAAGGTTAAAATATGACTTTTGACTACCTTGCTAGGTCTGGCTTGATATAGATCCTGGGATTCTAATTCAATATTGAGAACTTCGGAATGCAAGTTATCCTGGTTGTTTCCAGGATCGTCATAACGTAGCTGCACTGCGGCAATTTTATGAGTACCTGGAGCTAATTGATTGATGTAGAGATTAATTAAAATTACCCGTGGACAATCCATCATTAAATCTCCCAAACGTACGCTAAAGTAATTACCTTCCAATTTAATAGGTAATTCAATAGTTTCAGGAGCTACCTGTGCCACAGGCTTTAATTCTGCTAACCGAACTTTAGGCATAAACTCTACGGTCAAGACACTATTGGTTAATCCTACAGACTGAGCGCGGGTCAACAGACGATCAAATTCAAATACGGCTTGATACGGTTGTTCTATGTAAGCTAAAGTTCCCTGAGCTAAGTCTGAGATCTGTTCCAAAACATCTTGATTCCAATGTTCTCCAAAGCCCATACTATCGATGGTGACATTATAATCTGCTGACAGCTCAGCTAGTCTGAGACATCGATTGTTATCTCCATGTTCATTTTCTCCGTCAGTTAAGAGGAAAATACGGGAAACGCAGTGTTGATTATATGCCGCAACTTCCTTGAGACCCAGACGTAAACCTTCGTCAATTGCTGTCCCCCCATCGGCAACCATCAGCCTAATTTTTTGTTTAATTACTTCTAAGTTGCTCACTGCTTGATTGGGGACAATTACCTTTGCTCGATGGTCAAAAGTCACTACACTAAGGCGATCGCCTAGATTTAATTTCTCAATAATGTTGATTGCTGCTTCCTTAACCATTTCCAGCGGCTTATCGGACATTGAACCGCTGCGGTCTAAAACCAAACAAAGATTTAAGGGAACTCTACGATCTTGATGACCAGGGACGGCTGAGATTGCCAAGGATAATTGACGCTGACTACTTTTGAGTTCGGCATCAACATTCGTATCACTTAAGTAAGACTGTAGACCAACTCTCATAACTACTAGCAAAAAAATATAAAATTTATGACTCTATGATATTGGTTCTATTTAAGTTAATTTGAGTGTTTGTTGCCAATATTATTAATAGTCGTTAGTCATTGGCGGTTAGCTATTAGCCCTTAAAAACATGGGTTGTTCAATATTTTGTTAATTTGCCGCTTTAAAATAATTGTTGTAGCAGAAAAGGGGCGTTCATTGCCCCTTCAATAACCTTGATTAATTAATTAAATTTGATCTTAATCAATGCTGATGGAAGTAGGGGCAGAAGCATTACCTGTAGTGGGGGGAGTACTCGAACCCTGGCGAAATTCTGCATAAAGGCGATCGCGCCAGGCAAAGAAAGGTTCAAAGGTAATGTTGTCAGCCAACCCGGGAATACCTTTTCCCTTTAAGGGATCGGGAATATCCAAATAGGAACCAGCAGGAAATTTTAGTAAAACACTGAGACCTGCCACGGCTAAGTCAGCTAAAGTGGGGTTCTCCCCTGTCAGATAAGGCTGATTTTGCAAAATTAGACAGAGAGCTTCCAAATCTTGAGTCAGACTTTTTTTTGCTTCTTTGACAGCATCACCACCAAAGCCTACCCCTGTACCCAAAATGTCTAAGACTTCACCTGGAATGGCGCCAACTGCGGTTTTAACTAGTTCGGGAGTATTGGCTGGTAATAAAGAAGTCCGAAAATTTTGGTTTTGGTTGAGGGCGCCGATAAATGCTTTTCGTCCCTTTAAACCAATGGAGGCATCTGCCCATTCTTCGATTAATAAACACTGTCCCTTGGCTAATGAATCGCTAGGTATAATCGGTCGTTCGGGATATTTACGTTCTAAATACAAAGCAATTTCTGTAGAGTCAGCAACGTAAGTGCTGCCATCTTTTAAGACTGGTACTTGGCGGCTACCAGATTTTTGCATTAATTCGATTTGCCCCACGCCAGGGGATACTTCAATTTTGCGATACTCAAGCTGTTTGTAGTCAAGAATCAGACGAACTTTTTCCGAATACTGAGATAGTTCAAATTGATATAGCTCTAGCATTAAAACTCCTTATTATCAGATCAACTCCAATGATGTTTAATTTATCTGATCAAAACAATTGATTCATCGTCCCTAAGTCTAAACATCCTGCTTTACATCTCGGAAAAATCCTCTAGTTGTCTTTAGAAAACCTGCTGTCTGAATTAGCTGGAGCACAAAGTATTGTTGTCAACCATCAATTACTGTGTTAAAAACCGTTTTTATATAGTACATAGAAACTAATATCTGCTTGACTCATTGATTTAACTGCTTAACTAAGAATACGAATAAACTCCAAGGGTAATCCGTCGCAATCAGCAATAAAAGCAACTTCATAAACGCGATCGCCAATCATTTGTTGTTCGGGTTGCAGTAAAACTTTGAGGGGAGGTAAAATTTCGGATTCGTGGGTTCGGAGTGTCGTAATATTTTGCTCAAGTTGCTCAAGCCAGTTAGTTAAATCGGTAGTTAAATCAGTTAAATCAAAAGATAAGTGATAGTAGCCAACATAGTGTTCATCATGAAAAGAGTCGGGGGCAGGTTTTGGTTCGGGAATTTGAATTAGTTCGATTCTGCCTCCTAATCCCGTCATCCAACAGGCTAGAGTATATCCTGTGGTAAAACGTTCTTGGACATCAAATCCTAGCTGTTCATAAAAAGCGATCGCCTGATGAATATTAGCAGTGCGAATTGAAGCATGATGCATTTTAGTTGTCAGTTTTAGGAGAGCAGTTCTCAAGTGAGGGTTGAAAATGTCAGAGCTAAATTCAGGATAAAATCCTACGGGGATGATAGCTGGTATTCCCAAATCGGAGCATAATCTGGCTTGCTAATTGCTCAATGGTGGTAACTCATGATTACTATTAAACATAGCTGAGATTTTTATTCAAACAAAAAGCGATAAGGATAGTGTCGGGGAACCCCAGGCTCCTTTTCTAAAGTAAAATTGATAATGTCCCAATGAGGTTCAACACTTTTTTCGGGGCTAAAGCTAATGGGCAATCCATAAAGTTTAGGGGATTTGAATTCTGGAGTTTCTCTCCAGGGGTGACTGCGCCCTAAATATGAGCTAACCAAATCTCGATAACGATTGGCGATGATCACTTTGGTGGCGCGATAACCTTCGGTGTATAAAGCATCCAGAGCTTCGTGAATTTCAAATCGAATACCGTCAGGATGAGTATGCTGACGATACCATTGATTTTCCCAGCGTCGCCAACGTCTTCCAGAGGGGAGATGAATCAATTCTTCAATTTTGGGATCGGCTTCAAAGGCGCCATGACGGCTACAGAGATAAGTATCGGTAAGAGTCAGAGCAGGAATTGATTGTCGACAGTGAGGACAAATAATTTCTGGACCAAAAACGGGGTATTGTAAAGCTAAATCCATATACTATAAGATTATTTCCTTATTCTTATAACACGGCTAAATCCTGTTAGCCTCGATTGTCTTGATATCGTTAGATAGCTTATTCTAAATCATGACTCCATCATTTGATTCTTCATGGTCTACTCCCAATGTTTCTTCTGCCGCATTTATTGCGGCTAATGCGACAGTTATGGGCAATGTTGCTGTCGCTGAAGGAGCAAGTATTTGGTATGGGGCAGTAGTTAGAGGCGATGTTGAACGTATTGAGATCGGCAAATACAGTAATATCCAAGATGGAGCTATCTTACATGGCGATCCTGGCAAACCAACAATTTTAGAAGATTACGTCACCGTCGGTCATCGAGCTGTAATTCATTCTGCTCATATAAAAACAGGTTCTTTAATTGGGATTGGTGCCATTATTCTTGATGGCGTGACAGTCGGGGCAGGCTGCATTATTGGTGCGGGGAGTGTGGTTACTAAAGACATACCAACGCGATCTCTAGTTATGGGTATTCCTGCCCGCAAAGTTAAAGATGTTAGTGAAATTCAAGCTCAAGAACTATGGGAACATGCCCTCAATTATGCGAAGCTGGCTCAAGTTCATGCTGGTCAAGATACAGAGCTAGGGTTTAACTAAATTTTGCTTGAAGATTAACCTCAAATTTAATTACAGGATCTCATGTTATGACCTGTAAAGGTTTTTTACTTTCACTTCTCAGTCCAAAATAATTTTGTAGAATCGTAATCTTGAGTAATTAGTATCTATCAGTTAGCTAGAGTTTGAGTCATGAAGACGATGGGAATTTCTCCGTTTCAAATTAGGGAACTAATAGTCAAGAAAATTGGTAAAAATCTTTTATGGGGGCTGGAAAAGGTTATTGCTCGCTATTCCTTAGTAGCCAATACTCCTTTTTTGGTATCAGAACAATTTCCCTGGGTACTAACCCTTGAGCAAAATTGGCAGGTAATTCGAGATGAATTAGACGTCATCTTAGAATATGCTGACCAACTGCCACGTTTCCAAGACATTTCACCCGATCAAGGACGTAGCATCAGCAAAGATAATCTGTGGAAGACATTTTTTCTCTATGGCTATGGAGTCAAAATGCAGCAAAATTGTAATTATTGCCCCGAAACGACCCGAATTATTGAGCAAATTCCAGGATTAAAAACCGCGTTCTTTTCCATCCTCTTGCCAGGAAAACACATTCCCGAACATCGAGGTCCCTATAAAGGAGTCTTGCGTTGCCATTTGGCACTCAAAGTCCCTGAAGCTAAAGAGCAGTGTGGTATTCGAGTTGAGCAGGAGGTACGCCATTGGCAAGAAGGGAAAGCAATAGTGTTTGATGATTCCTATCCCCATGAGGCTTGGAATAAGACTGACGAGGTTAGGGTGGTGCTGTTTTTAGATATTGTCCGTCCGATGATGTTCCCTGCTTCCTTGCTCAATCATCTGTTAATTAATCTAATTCGCTGGTCGCCATTCATCCGTGATGCCGAGAAAAACCAACAACAGTGGGATCAAAAAATTGCTAAGGTGTTTGATAAATCTTAATTAGCGGCAGGCAAATACACCTGAGCCAAATTAATTAGCCGATCGCCTGACTCGGTGTAAATCATTGAGAAGTATCATAAATTAGTAGTGCGATCGCGCTACTAATCAAACCGTTGCAGCGCAGTTAAAGCTCAAAACCTATAGTCCTCTGGATATTTGCCAATATCTCTGTACCAGCTGATAACGAAAAGTATACATAGTACCTGAGAGATTGTCTTCCTGAATCAAATAGTAGTCTTTCATCAATAGCCGCAACACAGTCCGCGCCATTTCCTTATCCTTAGTATCAGGCTCGGTTTTCAGATACTGCCACAACCTGGTAAATGAAGTAGGAGGATTGATCGATAAAATATCCAAAATTTCCAGGGCATAGGGCTTTTGCTCTTCACTATAATAATTATCGATTCGTTCGCGGTAGTGATCCATTTTCCACAGGTTAAGAGGACTACGCAAGCATTCGCTTACCGTTTTGGAAATTGTCTCTTCTGTAATTGAGTGATCCGTATCTTTAAATTGATTGATCAGATGATGAATATAGAAGGGAATCGCATCAACACTAGCAGCGACCGCTTCGGCAGTTTGCAGGGGGTTTTCCACAGAGATATCTTCCCCTTGTAACAGATTAAGAGTCAGTTTAGTGGCGGCAGATAAAGACAGCGGTTGACCATCTATGGGATACATGTCATTGGTTGGATCGTTACTGTAGCCAGCTTTCTGAAGATTTTTAATGATATGATGGAGACCAATCGAACCCGAAAAGACCATCCTTACATCAGGATAAGTCTGACGCAGCGAGCGTAAATTATCTAAAATTGACATGGCAGCGCGATCGCTAAAGTTACCCAACATGTGAGATATTTCATCCCAGATCAACACCACCTGTTTTTTTTGTAACGTGACTAAATCTTCAATAGTTTTGGTAAGTAAGGTTTTCCAGTGCGCTGCGGCAACTTCGGGAAACTGATAACCATCAAAGTAACTGCCAGTCAATTGACTTATGTGTTCTCTAACTCGGCGTGCTTTTCCCGTATCTCTCAAGTAGGTTTCTGTATCTTGCCAAACTGCTTCCACAAATTCAATGGGTGTTCTAATTCCCTCTAAATCTCGATAAATAGGCAGCATTTCCTCTGGGGCTTCGGCAGTCATTTTTTTAAGGATGCTGCTCTTACCAATTCTTCTTTCGCCGCTAAAGATTAGACTTTGTTGACTTAATCTTGACCAGAGACTCTCGATTAAATCTTCTCTCCCTACAATTTCCTGAGGAGATATTTGACCTCCAGGATTTACCTTAAAGTTTTCTAGCTTAAATTGGAAGCTCTCAATGTTATCATTCCACTCTCGTTCTGGTTGAGATGCGCCATTCCAATCCAAATCTAATTCTTGACACAGACGAATAAAAGTATTTAAAGCAATAGGTTTACAATTAACAAATTTAGAAACAGAAGACCGTGATATTTCCAGCCGTTCGGCAATGGAACGTTGTGTTAACTGCTTGATTGCCAGAGATTCTTCTACCTTCGGTATCCATTCACTGTTTAACTGTAAAGAACTACGTGCCATATTGCTTTAAGTCTATTGTTAAATAACCGCACAAATTAAGATTGTCCTAAGCTATCATATGTAATCTTACTAAACTGAAGTTGTCTAAAAACGTTGCATTCTGATTTCCAGAAAGCTCATACAGTGTTATACAAGCACTATCGTCGATGGTCAAACTATGGCATCAAATTAATTAATTGCTACTATATTTTGGGCTGGCATTAATGAAGTCAAGCTTTTTCCTTGGGATTTGGACTTCGAAACAATTCTTTATTCTGTTGTTTAATCTATCTAGGAAAAAAAATTAATTGTAAGATGCAAGCATTTTGATATGTTTATGGATTTGTTCTGTTTGTTTATATGATTTTAATGATTTTGTCTCAATATGCATCGAATATATAAAGTTGATTACAAGTTGAATTAATATGGTAGGATGCTAAATAATTAATTTATTTATTACAGAGAGGTAAATTACTATAAGCTTGTTTAGCTTATCTTAGAGTTTGAAATAAATTGTTATAGATAAAAAAACTATGCTACTGTTTTGTATCTCTTTTTACAAAAGTCAAGCTAATTGAGAGTATAGTATCACTCAGTATCATAGTGAGTGACTCTTGTAAAGTAAACGCTTTAAATGCCTTGCTATTACAAATGTAATTATGTTCTGTCATTAACAAATTCAAGTCATAAATTGTTTTAAAAATTTCAAATAAGTTTTTGCTAACTATAAAAATGTATAAAGCTAGTTATCTACTAGATATTCTGCACTTAAATTTATTATTTATAGCTATAAGTAATAAATTTAAGTCTGTCATTTTCTAGTTCTAATTGCTTCGATTTTTGACAACTGTATTTTGGTGACAAACACTAAAATTGATGAATTTTGAAGGTCAAAGCTAACTATGTGCGGTTTTAATCTAGCCGTAGTTTTTTGCTGGTATTAATAATAGTTCCTGCAAAACTCAAATTTTAACTTTAAATTTTCGGTTTTGTATTATGTAGTGTTTTAACTGCAATAATTTAAAGCACATGTTTGTGCTGAAGGAGCATCAACGATAGTTTAACTTGTGAGTTGAAAGAGTGGAAAATAACATTCCTAAGTTTAGGATTTTAAATGTAGATATTGATAATATTTACACTTCAGATTTGTTGAAAAGAATAAGGCAAGGAGGAATCCTGGTAACTCCAAATGTTGATCACATAATGAAGCTACGAAAGGATGCACATTTTCGTCTGGTTTATCAGCAAGCAGATTACGTAGTTTGTGATAGTCAGATTATTTATTGGGCATCAATTTTCCTCGGTCAAAGAATTAAAGAAAAAATATCTGGCTCTGACTTTTTCCCATTATTTTATAAATATTATAAAAGCGATTCTCAAATTAAAATTTTCCTCTTAGGGGGAACATCTACATCTGTTGAAAAAGCCAGAAATAAGATTAACGCTCAAGTTGACAGAGAAATTGTGGTAGGTACATATTCGCCACCATTTGGATTTGAAAATAATGAAGTAGAATGCCAGAAAATTTGTGCTGCGATTAATTCTTCTGGAGCTACTGTACTAGCGGTAGGTTTGGGTGCCCCTAAGCAAGAGAAGTGGATTCACAGATACAAATCAAAACTTTTTAAAATTAGAATATTTTTAGCTGTTGGGGAGACAATTAATTTTGAAGCGGGTAATACTAAAAGAGCTCCTAAATGGATGAGTAATGCTGGTTTAGAATGGCTTCATCGATTGGTTTCCAACCCACATCGATTATGGAAAAGATATTTACTCGAAGGAATTCCTTTTTTCTGGCTAGTTTTGCTTCAAAAATTCGCTCTCTACTCATCCAGAAGAAATCAAGATTTAGCTTTTCCCCAGCCAGAAATAATATCTAGTAGTAAAGCAGACTAGATATTTAATTAACGTTCTTCATCAAAAGACTAGTTTTTTAGCTTTTCAATATAAAAATCATGACTAAAGTAGCTTACTTGATCAATCAATATCCCGCAGTGAGTCATAGTTTTATACGACGTGAAATAGCTGCACTTGAGAATCTTGGAATTGAAGTTTTTCGTTTTTCAGTTCGTTCTCTGGCATCTGAGCTAGTTGATGAAGCTGACATACAAGAATTAAAAAAAACTAAATTCATCCTGGATGTGGGTATTACTGGTCTGATTTTTAATTTATTGTGGGTAGCTATTACTCGACCGATTCGTTTTCTAACTACTTTTATGCTGACGTTTAAAGTAGGTTGGGCTAAAGATAAAGGTCTCATTGTCCACTTTGCATATTTGGCGGAGGCTTGTGTTTTGTTGCGATGGGTTACTGCTGTTAAAGCCACCCACGTTCATGCGCATTTCGCTTTTAATCCCTCAGCCGTGGCAATGTTTTGTCATTCTCTGGGAGGACCTCCCTATAGCTTTACAATTCATGGTCCAGAGTCTATAGACAGAGCAATCATTCTATCTCTTGATGAAAAGGTAAAACGTGCCAAGTTTGTGGCAGCTATTAGCTCATTTGCTAGAAGCCAATTATTTCGTTGGTGTGACTACGAAAACTGGTCAAAGATACGCATAATTCGCTGTGGACTGGACTCACAATTTTTGGATTCTCCTCCTACTCAAGCTCCTAAAAATTCACGTTTCGTTTGTGTCGCTAGGTTAAACGAGCAGAAGGGTCATTTAGTATTATTACAAGCATTTAAGAATTTGGTTGAGGAAGGGTACAACCCAAAATTGGTTTTAGTTGGAGATGGTGTTTTTCGACCTCAAGTTGAAAAACTAATTCAGGAGTTAGATCTTGTTGATTATATAGAAATTACTGGTTGGGTGACTAACGAAGAGGTTCGCCAACAAATTTTAGCTTCACAGGCTATGGTTCTAGCTAGTTTTGCCGAGGGTTTGCCGGTGGTGATTATGGAGGCACTAGCTCTTGGTCGTCCAGTAGTTAGCACTTATGTTGCGGGCATACCAGAATTACTGGAAGAAAATACATGTGGTTGGCTTGTTCCATCCGGTTCAGTTATGGGTTTAACATCTGCAATGCGCAAAGTGTTGCAAACTCCCGAGGATCAACTTGAGCAGATGAGCAAAATAGGGTTTGAGCGAGTCAGCAAATTTCACAACGCGGGGATAGAAGCGCAAAAATTGGCAGATCTTTTTGTTAGAAGTAGTAAAGAAAATAAATCCTTTTAAAACCCTAAATCATTCAAAACAAAATTTAAATCGTTGAAAATATAAAAATGGACATAGCTCAATTTTCAATTTTATTGTTAAATTTAGGATTATTTGGTGCAATTCTATTACTTGCGATTACTATTTCAAGTCTCCTCGTAGAATGTGTCTTTGCGGTATTGCCTGATAGGCAGAGTAATTTAACTGAAGATGATACTCAAAATTACCAACCCACAATTGCTATTTTAGTTCCTGCCCATAATGAAGCCGATGGGATTCAAAATTTATTGACAAATCTAGCTTCACAAATCATTGAGGGAGATCGAGTTATAGTTATCGCTGACAATTGTACCGATAGAACTGCGGAAATCGCTAAAGAATATGGAGTGGAAGTAATCGAAAGAAAAAATCGGCAGCTTCGCGGTAAAGGATTCGCTTTAGACCATGGCATGAAATTTTTAGAATCAGATCCGCCAGATGTCGTAATAATCCTAGATGCTGACTGTATCGTTAGAAAGGGATCAATACATAAGCTTTCTAGAATGGCTTTTTTGACTGGAAACCCAGTGCAGGCACTTTACCTTATAGAATTGCCCGAACATCCTAAATTCAAAGATTTCGTTTCAACTTTAGCATTCACGGTTAAAAATTTAGTACGTCCTATAGGTCTTAAACGTCTCAATTTACCATGCTTTTTGACAGGTACAGGTATGGCATTTAGCTGGTCAACTATTAATAAAGTTTCTTTAGCTAATGACAACCTCGTTGAAGATATGCAATTATCGATTGATTTAGCGATCGCTGGTCATCCCACTATGCTTTGCCCCGATGTCAAAGTAGTGGGTCGAGAAAACGTTACTAAAAATCAAAGAACAAGATGGGAACATGGACACCTCAAAACTTTACTATCTCAAGTCCCCCGATTAATCAAAGCATCTATTAGCAAAAAACGACTAGATTTACTCACCCTATCTTTAGATCTAGCTGTTCCACCGTTATCACTACTTGTAGTACTCTGGGGTGTCGCCATAACCATTAGTATGATCTGTTTACCAATGGGAGTTAATGGATTAATACCTTATGTTCTAGCAATCGAGGGACTGATGATCTTCTGTTCGATATTAATTGCTTGGATTAAATTTGGCTACAAGAATCTTCCTCTTAGATTATTAATAGCAATTCCTTTCTATCTATTATGGAAAATTCCTCTATATTTCGCTTTTTTAATCAGACCTCAAACAGAATGGATTCGTACAGACAGGAAGGGCGATACTACCGATATTAGAACTGTAAATGACAGTAAAGCTAGGATTTGACAATTCTAACTTCATAATCGGTTCATTTTGAGATCTAGATTTTAATTAATTTGAGATTATTGAGCTAATAATTTAGCTTAAATTCACAAGTTATTAAGTTCATCTTATTGAGTTAATTTTAGTTATTAGGGAGTAAAATTTTGCAAGATTTAGGGATAGTTGCTATTGGTCGTAATGAAGGCGATCGCCTTCGTCAATGTTTGCACTCAGTAGTTAATCTAGTAAATGACATAGTCTACGTCGATTCAGGATCAACAGATGGTAGTATTTTTATGGCTAAATCCCTTGGAGTAAAAGTACTTCAACTAGATCTATCCCGACCATTTACTGCAGCTCGTGCCAGGAATGAAGGGTTTACTTATTTAATTAGTAATAATCCACAACTAAGATTTGTTCAATTTGTCGATGGTGATTGTGAAATAGCTGAAGGATGGCTACAATCAGCATACGATTTAATTTCAAATAAACCTGAGCTAGCTGTAATCTGTGGTCGCCGTCGCGAAAGATTTCCCACGCAATCCATCTACAACTTACTTTGTGATATCGAATGGAATACACCAGTAGGAGAAACAGATGCCTGCGGCGGAGATTCAATAATGAGAATTTCGGCTTTTAGACAAGTAAAGGGCTTTAATTCGACTTTAATCGCAGGAGAAGAGCCTGAATTATGTCTCAGATTGCGCCATCAGGGATGGAAAATCTTACGTCATGATGCAGAAATGACGCTTCATGATGCTCAAATAACACGTTTTAAACAATGGTGGCAGAGATCGTTACGTGCTGGTCATGCCTATGCTGAAGTATTTAACTTACATGCTGGAAACAAGGAGAATTATTGGGCAAAAGAAAATAAGAGTATTTTGCTTTGGGGTTTGATTTTACCATTACTAATTTTGGGATTATTCTGGTTTACTAATGGCTGGATTTTATGGCTTTTATTAGGATATATAGTTATTACATATAAAACATATACCTATATGTTAACTACTGGGCTAGGAAAGAGAGAAAGCTTAATTTACGCTATCTCCTGCATACTTGCCAAGTTTCCTCAGGTGCAAGGTCAAACACAGTTTTATTTTGGAAAGTTGTTAGGGAAACAAAATGATCTGATTGAATATAAACGAGGTGTTACTAAGAAAAAGGCAAGTTAATATTTAAACTTTAATATTGTTATTAATTTTAGAAAATATTTTTATTGCTAATAACAGCAAAATATGTTCATAATTTCAATCTACTGGGCACAATAATATTGTGAAATCAATTAGTGAGAAAATTTT
>JBCDEP010000113.1:0-21804 GCA_039179675.1 Cyanobacteria bacterium P01_G01_bin.67 | reverse complement strand
TTTTCTGTCTGATTCGACCTTGGCTATCGGTTTTTCCTAACTCTCATCTTCAATTCGGATTATCCAAGTTAGTTGACCTGATGAATCGTTTTCATGCTTCTCCTAATTATCAAAGGGATTCTCCAAGTGATTTATTCCCTAATTGCTTGCTAATTCATTTTTTTACCCCATAGTCACAAAAGAGGGTTCATTGACTATTGTAAAAGCTTGACCTAAATCTTTATTGCCCATTATCAAAGCTGTATTCCTTATGATCAATGGCTTCTTCCAACTATTCATATCTCGACAAGCCGACAATAAATTAGCCAATACTAATTGCAATTGTTTGTTACTTTTTTTGCTAATAGGAAAGATTGCTTGATATTGTAAAAATAATGCATCTCCTCGACAAACTGGATTAGAAATAGTTGAGCTTACTGTTAGCAATTTTGGCAAATAGGGATCAATATATTGATATTTTTTACGTTCTATTATTGCCCGTATCACCCAAGCCGATGAGCCAACGATTTTGTAAGGATCTGAATCGCTAAAAGATGCTTGACAAGCTCGGCGAATAAATTTATCGAAATGATCATCATTTGCATAGCGGGCGACCCAAGATAATGCTTGAGTGCAATACCAAGCATCAGCAATTTTGAGTGCTAATTTATATGCTTGCTGAGAATCAAATTTTGCTTTTTGGGTTGCCAATTTTCTTTGTTGAGCGAACGACTTCTTACTCAAATTCTAAAAATTATTGCTTTATTGTTTAAACCAACAAACATCATTATATGTATATGAAAAAATAAAACCGCCTAGATATAATCTAGACGTTTAGTTACAAATTAATGAAATTAATTTATATTACAGTGCATTAGCACCTGCAACTACCTCAGAAAGTTCTTGAGTAATTGCGGCCTGTCTTGCTTTGTTGTAAGACAAGGTTAAAGTTCCCATTAAGTCTGTAGCGTTTTCACTAGCGTTATTCATGGCAGTCATTCGGGCTGCTAATTCACTAGCTGCTGCTTCTTGCAAAGCGCGCAATATCTGGTTGTTGAGATAAAGGGGTAACAAAGCATCGAGAATTTGCACGGGGTCTTGTTCAAAAATTGTATCTTTGGGAAATTCTTGAACTTCGGTAGTGACTTTTTCTCTTTCTACATCAAAGTTGCCACCTTTGGTAGTTAAACGGAAAATTTCATCATCCTTTACCTCTAATCCTTGAGTCGTTAAAGGAAGCAAAGTTTGAATTACAGGCTTAGAGGCAATTAGAGAAACAAACTTAGTATAAACAAGTTCAACTTTATCAACTTCTTCCGCTAAAAATAACGATAGTAACTCATCACCAATTTCCGCCGCTTCCGCCGAAGTGGGAATTTGCTCCAGACCAACAAAGGTTTTTTCGGTTGGAGCACTGCGATTACCAAAGTACTGAGTTGCTTTTCTGCCAATTAAAACAAAAGTATACTCAACACCCTGAGCTTCTAACTCCTTAGCTCTTATTTCAGCTCTACGAATGACGTTAGCGTTGTAACCACCACATAAACCACGATCGCCACTGACAACTAACAAGGCTACTTTCTTGACGTTTCTTTGCTGGAATAAAGGTAAATCAACATCTTCAAACTTGAGCTTGCCTTGAATATTATAAAGTACCTGCGCTAAGCTATCAGCAAAAGGACGAGTGGAGTTTACTTGCTCTTGAGCGCGACGTACCTTTGCCGCCGCTACCAGGCGCATAGCCTCGGTGATTTTCTTAGTATTTTTTACAGACGAGATGCGATCACGAATCGCTTTTAAATTAGCCATAGTTCTTAAAGGATAAATTATGCAGGAGAAAGGATGAGGACTACAGGAAAAAGAGTAGAGAATCAATCAAGCCATTTAACCCTTCACCTTTACCCTCTATCCTAAAAAGTTATGCTGTTGCCATGAAGGACTGTTTAAATTCGTTGATGCCTTCTTTGAGGAGATTTTCTGCTTCATCGTTAAGCTTCTTCTCGGTAGCAATAATTTCCCCGTACTTGGCTTTGCTGCTGCCTAAATAATCTTGTAATCCTTGAGCAAAATCACTAGCCTTTTCTACAGGAACATCATCCAAATAGCCGTTCAAACCTGCATATACTACTGCTACTTGCTCAGCAACAGATAGAGGAGAGTTTTGAGGCTGTTTTAAAATCTGTCGTAAGCGTTGACCCCTTGCTAGCTGATTTTGGGTTGCTGCATCCAAATCAGAGGCGAACTGAGCAAAAGCTTCCAATTCAGCAAATTGTGCTAGTTCTAGCTTAAGTTTACCTGCTACTTGCTTCATGGCTTTGGTTTGTGCTGCTGAACCTACACGAGATACCGAAATACCTGCATTGATTGCGGGACGGAAACCAGCGTTAAATAGATCAGAAGATAAGAAGATCTGACCGTCAGTAATAGAAATTACGTTAGTAGGAATGTATGCTGATACGTCACCAGCTTGGGTTTCAATGATCGGTAGAGCAGTCATACTGCCGCCACCAAGAGCATCACTCAATTTTGCTGCACGTTCTAGTAAACGAGAGTGGAGATAGAATACGTCTCCAGGATATGCTTCACGACCTGGTGGACGACGTAGTAGTAAGGACATTTGGCGATATGCCTGAGCTTGCTTGGACAGGTCATCATAGATGATCAAAGTTGCCTTGCCGTTATACATAAAGTATTCGGCGATCGCTGCACCTGTGTAAGGAGCAAGATATTGTAATGTAGCAGGGTCATTAGCATTAGCCGCTACCACTACGGTATAATCCATTGCACCCTTCTCTTCCAGAGTACTAACAACTTGCGCTACTGTAGAGGCTTTTTGTCCTACCGCTACGTAGACGCAAACTACGTCTTCACCCTGTTGGTTGATGATCGTATCCACTGCCACGGCAGTTTTACCAGTTTGCCTGTCACCAATAATCAACTCTCGCTGACCACGACCGACAGGAATCATAGCGTCAATTGCGGTAATACCAGTCTGCATTGGTTCGCAAACAGATTTACGGGCAATAATACCTGGCGCCATAGACTCGATCAGGCGAGTCTCACTAGTATTGATATCACCTTTCCCATCCAGAGGTTGAGCCAAGGAATCAACAACTCTTCCCACTAGGGCTTCCCCGACGGGAATTGAAGCGATTTTACCAGTAGCTTTAACCGTACTACCTTCTTGAATACCAAAACCGTTACCCATAAGCACGGCTCCGACATTATCTTCTTCCAGGTTGAGGGCAATGCCGACTGTACCATCTTCAAACTCTAGCAGTTCTCCTGCCATTGCCTGTTCTAAACCGTAGATACGAGCGATTCCGTCACCTACCTGAAGTACTGTACCTACGTTGGATACTTGAACATCCTGCTCGTAGGATTCGATCTGCTGGCGAATAATGCTGCTAATTTCGTCTGGTCTGATGCTAACCATAGCTTTTATTGTATGTAAGAGATTAGTTTTAGTTTGTCTTAGTGTAGAGACGCAATCGCTGATAAATCATTTAGATATTAGATCCTGCGTCCAATTAATTAATGGTTTATTGATTTAAGCTGATACTAATGCGGCGGAGTTGTCCACGAATACTGGCATCAATTACTTTTGAGCCAACTTTAATGATCACTCCCCCAATCAAATCAGGGTCAACGCTGGTTTTTAGCTCTACATCACGAGCTTCAGCGATCGCCTTTACTCTCTCAACCAAGTTCTGTCGTTGTGATTCATTCAATTCTGTTGCGGAAGTTACTTCTGCTAGAACAGTTTGGTTAAGCTTACGGAGTAAGTTAAGGTATTGCTCTACAATTGGCTCCAAAAATACAATCCGTCTTTTGTCAACCAACAGCATCATGAAGTTTATCAGGTATGGGTTTGCGTCGTCACCCATCACTCGCTTCAAGATTGCTTTTTTGTCTTCTCCCTTAATTACTGGATTAAGAACAAAATCTTTGAATTCTCTCGACTCTGAGAGTAAAGAACTGAGAGAACGAAAAGTCTCACCAAACTGATTTGTTAGATTATTTTGCTGTGCTAAGGACATTAATGCCTGAGCATAGGGTTCTCCAACTTCGCTACTGATTAGAGTTCCACTCATGATTATTAACCTCCTAATTTAGCAATGCTACTGTCAATTAGCTTTTGCTGAGCTGCTTCATCCAGCAGATTACCCATCTGTGATTGCGCCTTCTCTAAAGCTAATGCAACGACTCGCTCTCTCAATTGGGCGATCGCTTTCTCTTGCTCGGAGCTAAGGTCTTTACCCGCCATTTCTTTGAGGCGCTGAACCTCTTTCTCTCCTTGAGCCAAAATAGTTTCTCTGGCTTTTTGAGCATTTGTAGTTGCTTCAGAGCGAATTTTTGAGGCTAATGCCTGAGCTTCCTCTAGCTTTTTCTGTTCTTGAGCTAAGGTTACTTCAGCTTGCTTTTGCTTCTGCTCTACCGCTTGGATTTGCTCAACAATTTTTGAACGTCTTTCACTCAAAATATTCGTCAATACTGGTTTACCAAAATAAATCAGTATTCCTACTAAAAGTGTAAGGTTGATAAGGTTAGTGTCTAAAATATCCAAGTTTAAACCAAAACCGCCTTCAACCTCTGAATGTGCTTCTGCTAGAAAGAATAAAGTCTCTATCATACCCAGATCTTGAGTTTAGTTATTTTTTTCATTTATGACCGCCATGAATCAGCTTTACTTGATTAATTCTGGGTCTAGTATTTTTTCTAAGATTTGACGAGATAGAGAATCTACTTGCTGCTCCAAAGTGGCAAAAGCCGAAGCTTTTTGCTGCTCTATTTCTTGAGTTGCAGCTTCTCTTTGAGATTGAACCTCTTGTTGAGCGGCAGCTATTTTCGAGGCAGTAATTTCTTTAGCTTCTGCTTGAGCTTTTTGTACTAGACTTTGAGATTCTCGGCGTGCGGCTGCTATCTGCCTCTCATATTCTTTGACTATGCTTTCAGCTTTAGCTAGTTTATCCTTGGAACCAGTATCACCACTCCGAAGATAATCTTCTCGTTCATCCAGCACCTTCATTAATGGCTTGTAAAATACTGCGTTTAACAATGCTGTTAAGAGCAAAAACTGTAATGCCATCAAAGGCAATGTCGCATCAAAATCAAACATTTTTTATAGGGCAAATTGGATTGAACAATATAAGTTCGCAGAGATACTAGCTAGCATCTCTACAAAATCTTAGAAAAATTTATACAAAGGGGTTGGCAAATAATAATACCAATGCCACAACTAGACCGTAGATGGTCAAAGATTCCATAAACGCCAAAGTTAACAGTAGAGTACCGCGAATTTTTCCTTCAGCTTCAGGCTGGCGAGCAATACCTGCTACTGCTTGACCAGAAGCATTACCTTGTCCAATACCAGGACCAATTGCAGCTAAACCAATTGCTAATGCAGCAGCGATAACGGAAGCAGCTTGAATATCCATGAATTTTTTACCTACTTTAAATTTACTGAAAGAACTTAAGAATGAAGTGAAGCTATAACAAGTAATATGCTTCAACACTGATACAAAATCTAGAAGTTAAATTACTTCTAAATAAATCTCTTAATCATGATCCGCCAATGCTTCGTGAATGTAAGCTCCAGCAAGAGTAGCAAACACCAAAGCTTGAATGGCACTTGTAAATAGACCTAGTGCCATTACTGGTAATGGTATAAACAGCGGCACTAATAGCACTAATACAGCTACTACTAGTTCGTCAGCCAAAATATTACCAAAAAGACGGAAACTTAGAGAAAGAGGCTTGGTGAAATCTTCTAAGATTGCAATTGGAAGAAGAACGGGAGTCGGCTCAATATAATGCTTGAAATAACCAAGTCCCTTCTTTTTCAACCCAGCATAAAAATATGCTAAGGAAGTAAGCAATGCTAGAGCCACCGTTGTATTGATGTCATTTGTGGGGGCAGCTAGTTCACCAGCGGGCAACTCAACAAGTTTCCACGGTACCAGCGCGCCTGACCAATTTGACACAAAAATGAATAAAAACAAAGTGCCAACAAAAGGCACCCAGTCACGGTATTCCTTTTCCCCGATCTGATTTCTCACTAAATCCCGAATAAACTCTAGGACAAACTCCATGAAGTTTTGAATGCCACTAGGAACTTTCTGGATATTGCGAGTGGCAGCTAAGGAAGCTATGACCAATAGACCTATTACTATCCAGGAGTTGAGAAATACCTGTCCGTGAACCGTAAAATTGCCGATTTTCCAAAGAAAATGTTCGCCAACTTCTAATTCTGCCAGGGTATATATATTTAGAAAAGTCAAAGCACCTAGAATTTCCATATGCCTAGATTAAGCAAAACATTAAATTAAAACTGTTCTGGTAGTTTCTTTAAAAATCTCTTAAATTCAAGCTTCATTTTCTAATTTTTCTGTGGGCAACAAAATTGATTTCACAGTATAGATAATGATTGCTGGCTTATAAGTTAGAAATCCAAGAAAGACAGGAAGAATGTGCAATTGCTGCCATTTACTGGCAACCAGTATTAGGATCACAAAAAGTCCTAATCCTTTAGCCCCGAGACGCTGTTGACCTAGGCGCTCAACGTCTTTGGCTAACATTCTCAAATACACAAGTCCTACAATTGCGCCAACTAAATAGTTGAAAGCAGTATTGAGCGAGAAAAAATACCACACGGGAAAAACGAATATCCCTGTCAATGCCAGAGTTGTCAACAACAACGATCGCTGTAGTTGATAATAATCTGCCATTGGGTCATGATGTTCTAATAAATTAGAGTCATCAGGAGCAATTTGCTCGTCTTGAACTAGTGATGGTTCGGGAGATTGATTAGACAAAGTTTCACGACTCGAATGCTGACCCATTCTTATTTTTAGTTACTGCAAATAGATTTTCTCTACATAAATGGTAGATCAATTCAAGTAACTACTTATCCAGAAGGATGATGTAGTTTCCCTAGCCAAACAGTTGTTTACTAGAGGGTTACTTGGCACTACTACGAACCATGTAGTAATGCTTCTATGTCGCAATCCCCAGCGATCATATCATGGTACTGTAACCAATTATTAAAAATTTCTATATGGGTAATTTATCGGGAATTCAAGTAAGCTGATGGATTCGACAATATGGAATCTAAAAACTACGCTCCGTGCGATCGCACTTTTATCTATATTAATCTATGTAGATTTATCTAGGTTGCATCATAATCAAGGGAATTAGCTCAATGCAGATATAACCGCTAACTTTGGTAGCATTTACTCTTAAATACTGATACTTAGAGTGCAGTGCTATATTGCTCAATTGGATTGCTGCTTATTCAGCATTGATCGCTTTTAAGAGATCAACTGTCATAGTCTACTAGTTTGTTGCCGCTAGAAAAGAAAACAATTGCATCATTTGATAAGCTTTGATTTTCCAGGAATTATTCTCCCCCTAAGCTTGATTACTACTCAAGATAATTAGTTGTCTAGTAAAAAGCGTTCGCACTCCTACTAAATCTAATTGACAATCGACTAATATCTCTGCCACAGTTTTTGGTTCGCTATTCTCATTACAAGCCAGCATAAATTCATACTCATTATCTGATAGCTTCTCCATTTGATATTCAAAGTTGAGGAAGTTATGACTGGGAAAGCCTTGCATACAGGGATGACATTCGGGTATTGCTTGACTTAAAGTCTCGTCATTTGACCAATCTTCTTTGCTCAAAGGAGGTTTAGTTAAAAAGAATTCGTAGTGGGTCAGACTAGGATCGAGTAATTCGATTAAACGATATAAGGCGCGATCGCTCAACTCTTTTGCCCTCTCCATTAATTCAGGTGCTTGACCGATCAGTCTGTCTAACTGCCAATATTTAGGATTGGAAAAGCCCACAAAATTTAACCCCGAAGCATCAATCAAATCAAACAAAGTCTCGACATTGTAGTCAATCTCCTGGGGATGAACATACATATCGGCAAAAGATTCATCCCGATGATTTTCCAGTGACCACAGCTTTTTATCTTGTTGCACAATACGATTATTTTCAGGAAGATTAGCAAAAATTTCTCTGCCAACTTTTACCCCATCACGATAGTCGCCTCGTTTCTCTCCTTGGAGGAGTGCGATCGCTTTTTGCATAAGACTAATTTCCCAACGTCCTAATTCGGCATAAACAAAAATATGTAGGATTCCTCCTGGTTTTAACTTTTTGGCTAATGCCTGGATACCCTTGGCTGGTTCGGGTAAATGGTGCAACACTCCGACACAATTGATAAAGTCAAACTCGCCTTCTAAGCTTGTTGTTTCTTCTAATTTGAGATTAAAAAACTTGACTGGTTTAGCATGCTTAGCTATTACTCCTGAACGATTACAGCGTTCTTCTGCTACCTCTAAAGCTTTCTCACTAAGATCGATCGCTGTTACTTCCGCTTCTGGATTGAGGTTGATTAAATAGTCAGTACCTGAACCCGTACCACAACCAGCATCTAAAATCCGAATAGCCTGAGTTTTCGGCTTCATTCCTGTACAAAAACTATATGCCGCAGTCCAACTCCAGCGCCAGTTATAGCCAGGGGGTTCAAGATCAGATAGGGGATCTGGGGGAAAAGGATAAGTGTTATATAAATTGGCAACGGCTTCATTGATCGCTTGTGAATCAGACATATTTTTAAAAGATGAAGAATAAAGGACAAAGGACAAAGGACAAAGGACAAAGGACAAAGGACAAAGGACAAAGGACAAAGGCGCATAGTTCACCCAAAGCCACGGGTACAAGCGTGGCATGTAGGGATCAGAAAATAATATAAGTTGATGACTTTTTGGCGCTGAATTAAGAATCTCAGAATAATTATCGAACAAATTTGAACTGTGCGATCGCCTTATTTAACAATTAAAACTTCAGCAGCAACATTCAAGATCAAGAAATGATCTCTCTGTACCAAATTGCGATGTTGAATAATTGAATTTAAATGAGCATCATAAAATAAAATGTTTTAGTCTGAACAATGGCTATTTAGAACTAAATTAATTCATGCTAATTGTGATTTGTGGGGCGACTGCTAGTGGTAAATCGGGATTGGCATTAGAAATTGCCCAACGTTTAAATTCAATCATCATTAGTGCTGATTCTCGCCAAATATATCGCGAATTTGATATTGGTACGGCAAAACCAACTCTGGCAGAACAAAAGTTAGTCCCTCATTATCAGATAGATATTTGTGAACCGACAGCAACATTAACTCTTGCGGAATATCAACAGCAGACACAAGCCTTAATTTCTCATCACCAGACTGTTACTCCTTTATTAGTTGGTGGTACAGGATTATATCTAGACTCCATTACCAAAGGGTTAAAAATTCCCCGAGTATCTCCTCAACCAGGATTGCGATCGCAACTATCTGCCCTGGGACAAACTCAAATTCATGGTTGGCTATCTCAGATTGACCCAATCGCAGCCCAAAAAATTCATCCTAATGACCAATTTCGGACTCTAAGAGCATTAGAGGTATTTTATGTTACTGGCATCCCAATTTCCGCTCAACAAGGGGAAAATTTACCTAAGTATCCTATTTTACAGATTGGCTTAGATTGTTTAGTTGAAGCGTTAGACAAACGAATAGCGAACCGCACTCAGCAAATGATTGATTTGGGACTAGTTAGAGAAGTTGAATATCTCTGCGATCAATATGGCGCAGACTTGCCACTTTTAAGCACTTTGGGATATGCCGAGATTAAACAATATTTAGCGGGAAAACTTAACCTAGAACAGGCGATCGCCCAAATCGTAACCCACACCCGTCAATTTGCAAAACGTCAGCGTACTTGGTTTAGAAAGAATCAACAAATTAACTGGTTTGATAATACTAGTCCCGATTTGATTGAACAAGTCTGGTGCAGAATCGAAGAATTTATATCCAATTAATCGATAAACTTTTGCTACCTCTCTATTTGTATAATTACCACAGGATAGCTTCAGAAAAACAATCTACAAAATATCTTAGATGCGGTGGAAAATGACTGAGTTTTGGAGTAGCAATATTCAAGTTACAACAGTACTTTCAGCAATAAACAACTGTCACGAAGTAAATAAGCGATCTCCACCTCTTAGGCTCAAATTTCTCTGTAGTTTGGCTGGGTGGTGTTTAGTTAGTAGTCCTATCTCTGCTCAGGTTACACCCGATGGGACTTTAGGAACCGATGTCAATACCAGCGATAACGTTACGGAAATTACTGGAGGAACAAAAGCCGACAGCAATCTATTTCATAGTTTTCAGGATTTTTCTCTAGGTACAGAGGATACCGCTTTTTTTAACAATGGTTTAGATATAAAAAATATTATCAGTAGGGTTACGGGCAATAATATTTCTAATATCGACGGTTTAATCAGAGCCAACGGTAGTGCTAATTTAATTCTGCTCAATCCCAGAGGAATTAGTTTTGGTGCCAATGCAAGTTTGGATATTGGCGGTTCGTTTTTAGGTAGCACTGCTGAAAGCGTAATTTTTGAAGACGGCACTGTTTTAAATACCGATACAGTCGAACCATTGATAACTATCAGCGCACCTATTGGGTTACAGTTAGGTCAAAATTCAGCAGCAATTGAAGTTTCAGGGTCAGGTCACGATTTAAGCGTGGTCGATCCGCTGTTTTCACCGATTATCTTTGGCGAACAATCAGGAATTAGAGTTAAACCTGGTCAAACTCTGGCTTTATTGGGAGGAGGAATAACTATAAACGGTGGAGTAGTCGCTGCACCTGGAGGCAAAATAGAATTAGGTAGTGTGGCTGAAGGTATAGTCGATCTCGATCTGTCTGATTCGCAATTAAGCTTGAATTATGAAAACGTTACTACTTTGGAAAATATTGAGCTGCGATCGCAAGGTCTGGCAGATGCCAGCGGTACAGAATCAATTCCTGGTGGCTCGATCCAAGTTCAGGGAAGACAATTATCTTTGAATGATGGCTCGCTGCTACTTGTACAGAATCAGACAGATGGGTCAGCAGGAGCAATCAGTGTCGATATTTCCGAGTCGGTTACGGTAAGTGGGACAAACAGTAATGGCACCATCCGTAGCAGCATCACGAATGAAACCTTGGGAACAGGGGAAGGGGGGGATGTAAAAATTACTACTAGTCAGTTAACTGTAGATCAAGGCGCGGCTATCGTTGCTAAAACTCTACAGCCAGGAAATGCAGTGGGTGGTGACGTAGAAATTAATGCAGCCGAATCAGTACAGGTAATTGGCTCAAGTAGCATCAATCCTAGCGTTACTAGTTCCATAGCAGCAGCAAGTTTTGGAGCAGGTGATAGCGGAAACAGCACAATTACCACTGATTTTCTTAATGCGATCGCAGGTGGAACAGTGGTAGCAACTGCGTTAGGTACAGGCAATGGTGGTAATTTAAACATTGCTGCCAATAGGATCGAAGTTGTTGGGATTGAACCTAATATCTTTGCCGCCAGCGCCTTGACTGCTTCTACTCTAAGTGAAGGTAATGCTGGCAATTTAACTATTAGCACATCTATTTTGGATATTTTAGCAGGGGGTAGAGTAGACTCCTCGACTATCGCTAGTGGAGATGCGGGCAACTTAAAAATTACGGCAGCTGATTCGATAACTATTGATGGGACGGTAACAGGATCGCTCAATCCTAGTTTGATTTCATCTGCTGCTAACATTGTAGACCCTTCTTTACAAGAGGTCTTACAATTACCCGCCGTACCTAATGGCAACTCAGGTAGTATAACCATTGATACTCCCAGACTAAATGTTACTAACGGAGCTTTAATAACTACTAGCAATGATGGAGCAGGTAATTCTGGTAGCATTTCAATTGATGCAGATTCAATTTGGATAAATAATAATAGTGCCATTACGTCGCAAGTAGGAGTTATACCTGGGACATTTCCCAGTGCTGACGACAGCTTTTCACAACCACAGATTCCTGACAACATTAGCAACGCTAACTCGCAGCGCGGGAAACCATTTTCCCGCGACCGAGTTAGTTTTGCAGCGAATCAAAACTTGGAAGAGATTCAGGGAGGAGATATTACTATTTCTACTCAGGAGTTGATAGTTGAGCAAGGGGCAAATATTTTTACTGGTTCCTTCAATAACATAGCAGCAGGCAATATCGTAATTGATGCTTCAGAAAATGTACTCGTTAAAGGATTTTCCGCGATTAATCCCAGTAATCTTAGTTTTATTAGCACTTCAACTTTTGGGGCAACAAATTCGGGAAACATAAATTTGTCAACTAGCAAATTAACTGTTCTAGATGGAGCTAGAGTTGCTGCTGGAACTTTTGGTACTGGTTCGGGAGGGGATATTAATATTCAAGCAACCGAATCAGTTGAGGTTAGAGGAGTAGAGCCGAGTCAATCAGTTGCTAGTCTTGTGGGTGCTTCTAGTTTGGGCGTTGGCGACGCGGGAAACTTAAACTTAGACACAACTAGATTATTGGTACGGGATGGAGGAAGAGTAGATTCTTCCGCTGCTGCTATCGGCTCGGCAGGAGATGTTAATATTCAAGCAGTAGAATCAATAGAAGTTAGCGGGCAAACTTTAGGCACCAGTGAGCCTAGTAGGATTTCTTCTGGTGTCAATATTGAGGATGAAATTGCCCAGCAAATTTTTCAACTACCTGAGATTCCTAGCGGTGATGCAGGAAGCGTTATCGTTGTCACAGAAGATTTACAAATTAAGGATCGAGGTGAAATTTCAGTAATCAACAGTGGTTTGGGAGATGGTGGCAGATTAGAAATTGGTGCTGATACGATTTCTCTAGACCGCCAAGGAGTTATTACCGCAGCTACTCAGTCTGGGGAGGGCGGTAATATTTTGCTCGATGCAGATAACGTGATTTGGCAAGGCAATAGTTTGACCACAGCAACCGCAGCGGGAAATGGTAATGGCGGCAATATAACCATTAATGCTGACACTTTAGTGGCATTGGAAGGCAGTCAAATTACTGCCGATGCCTTTATGGGTATGGGTGGCAACATTAAAATTGAAACTGAAGGGTTGATTATTTGTGAGTCGTGTCAGGTTAGTGCTAGCTCTGAGTTAGGAATAGACGGAGTAGTAGATATAGAAACTTTAGAACCTACTGCTATTGGAATATTAGAAGTAGTTCAGCAGCCTACCAAACCTCAAGAAGAGGTAGCCGTCGCTTGTCCTGCCAATAGAGGTGCCAGTGTCAGTCAACTTACCATCACTGGTAGAGGTGGATTACCAAATCGCCCTCAAGAAATGTTAAATGCTGAATCCATGATCGAATTTGACACTGGCGACAATTCTGCTATCCAGGAAAAGCTTTCGCCGACCGTGACTAGAGACACCTTACCACCCCCTGCCCGTAGTTGGTATCAAGACGCAAGAGGTACTGTGGTACTCACACCTCAAGCTACTGGCGTATCCTCTAATAATTTGGCTTCAACTCCTGACTGCCTTGTTCCTTAGACTTTTGTTGGATTTGATAATGAGAGCTAGGTAGATGGGTGAAGTTGAGGCGCCTGATTTTTCCTTACTCCACCCATCCTGATTATTTATTCATTACCAGTAACTTATCTCACAGCTAAATACTGATACATTTGCCAACGAGTATCGATATCCTCTTGGAATTCCGCTAAAAGTTCTTCAGCATGGTCGGGATCGGATTTAGTCAACATTTTAAATCGGTTTTCAGCGTAAACAGATTTGTCTACTATTGGAGTAAACTTCGGTATCCATCACCAGAATGTTGACGTTACGCCCACTAGCAATGACGTGATCTAAACCACCGTAACCAATATCATAAGCCCAACCATCACCACCGATAATCCAGACGCTTTTTTTGACGAGGTAGTTGGCGTTGGTTGTTAGTTGGGGCTGTTCGCGCGATGCGTAGCGAGTCCTTTAGGGAACAGCCCTTACATTTGCCAATATTCGGCTAATGCCGTAACAAAGTCTAAATAAAGGGGTTCTCCGAGACTACCTGGTTCTTTGGTGCGATCCAAGACGGCGATGTGTGTAACGGTTTTGGGTAATGCCGCGACTAAATCTTGAAGCATCACAAGGACGATAAAGGCGTACTTTAAGAACCCCTAATTTAGTTGTTGTTGTTTCGTTGAGGAAATCAACGGTTTTTTGCACCGCATCGCAACCCGAACCCATAATGAAAATTACTTTATCTGCATCTGATGCGCCGTGATATTCATACAGTTTATAGGAGCGTCTTGTACGTTCTTCCAATTTGTCCATTGCTGTTGCACAATTTCAGGAAAGTTAGCGTAAAAAGAATTAACACTTTCACAGGCTTGAAAGTAAACGTCAGGGTTTTGAGCGGGACCTCTAACTACAGAATGGTCTGGAGTCAAGGCGCGATCACGGTAGGCAAAGACTAGGTTATCATCGATTAAAGCTCGTAAATCTGACTATTCGAGCAGTTCGATTTTTTGAATTTCGTGAAAGGTAAGAAAACCGTCAAAGAAGTTAATAATTGGTATTCATTGATTTTCTCCTATTTTTGTCTTTAGACTAACAACTAACAAAGACGACAGTTTGCCACACGGACTAATAACTAACATCCCAGCAATGCTGCAATAATTCCACCAATTTTTGAGATTTTGCGGTTGATTCCTTGATTGTGTTGTGAACAAGTATAGCGACATTAACATCGCGAATTTCGACCCAGATATTACCGTCACGAGTACGCCAACAAGGTACAGCTAATGCTTGTAAACTTCTTAATATTTCTGGTTTAGCGCGATCGGGAACATCAACAATCGGTGTGACAATAAAATTACCAAAGGTCGAGCTACATTCATTGTCTCGTTTGCCAATGCTACGTTCAGGATAGATATCTAAACTGGTAAAGAACCACCAGCATAAAGCTAATAAACGTGCTACTAAAGGGATTTTTCTTTGTTCTAGCCAATAAACTACTTGGAAAAAGCACAAACTATAAAATCCTGGTTTGGGGGACAATCCCTCTAGCCAATTGCGCTTGACTCTGCCGCGATCGCATTTTTGATATAGCTTATCTATATATGACTGCCATTGGTCCACAAGATAGCTAAGCCGTTTACTCTTGTGCCTAGGCGACAGAAATCTGGCTGAACCCAGTTGTTGACAAGAAAACTTTTGGTCGAAAGGCTGTTGCATGACTCTGACTCGTAACAACTTCGATGTTATTTTGTTTATACCAAAAGCCCTATTTGAATTTTGCTGCCGAATCGAAGTATAGATTGATTCATATTTATTGCACACATACTCAACTATCTACAATTTATACTTACTAAGGATTACAAATTTTTGTTGGGGTCAGGCTACAAGTATTTTTCGGCTAACTACAAGTATTTTTAGATGGTGACATTAGCCTTTTTGTACTCGTTCGATTGGTCAAATCCAGAATCTTGATTGGTCACCACGGAATTAATTTGCCTAGTTAAATAAGACTGCTTATTTTAAAGTTCCCTCGATTAGATTGAATTATCAATTACTTGGCTGATTAAGTAGAAACAACTACTAAGAGTTAGTTTGATTATTCGGCGATCGCCATCAACAATTTTTCAGCACAGAAATCACAATCTAGCTCTGATTATCATCACTGTAGCTTTTGAAATATAAAGAGAATATCAAGCAGTACGCAAAATATTTGCTGTTTTGATAAAGAGCATCAGGAGATAAATTAGTGGAAGTTTTAACGCAAGATTTGATCCGAACGAACTTTGTAGTTCAAACCGATTGGGATCAAGGCTTTACAGGAATCATAGAGCTAGAAAATACAGGAGATAGTCTAGCTGATTGGACAATTGAATTTGAATCCCAGTTTGAAATTTATCCCGACCAAATTTGGGGCGCAGAAATTGTTAGTCGAGAAGGAGATCGCTATACCTTAAAACCAGTTGACTACAATCAAACTATTGGTTCGCAGCAAAGTACTGACATATACTTTAACGCCAATAAGATCAACGGAGAAATTATCCAACCACAAGCTATTCGATTGGGCAGTGATGATGATGTAATGAAGGCAGTGGAACAGATCGAACCAGATGCCACAGAAGTCACACCAGTTAGCGAACCCGAAATAAGTGAGCCAGAATTAGTCTCGACAGCGCCCATAACTAACGCGGGTGATAATTCACCTCCCGAAGAATCCCCAGCAACGGAAGCAAATATTGAACCTAGTCCAGAAAACAGTCAAGACACACTCTCAGCAGATGTAGACTTTACCTTAGTTAGTGATTGGGGCAGCGGTTTCCAAGGCTCGATCTCAATCACCAATACTACTGGGGGCAATATTGATAGTTGGAATCTTGAATTTGATTTTCCCAACCAAATCGACAATATTTGGGATGCGGAAATTGAGCAAAATCAAGCTGGAAGTTATGTGATCGGCAATGCTGCTTGGAACAGAGAAATTGCAGCAGGAGAAACAATCACCTTCGGCTTTACAGGCAGCGACTCAGTTACAGTAGAACCACAGAATTTTGCCTTAGAAGGCTCTACTTTTAATAGTCCGAGTACTTCAGATAGTATTTATACTTACTCCAATTCGGCTTTATCACCAGAATTAGAGCTTAGCCGAGAATATCAAGGACGGGCAACGTTTTATGATGCAGGGAACCCTGCTGGTGGCAAAGGAAATTCAGGTTTTGATGTTCCAGCCCAAAGTGAGCTGCATAAAGTTGTAGCCATAAATAATATTCAGTGGAATGGTTCCGAAGCCAGTGGCGCTTTCATGGAAGTATCTGGACCCAAACAAAGAGAAGGTGCTGCACCCATCATCGTTCAGGTAACAGACCAATTGGTCGAACGGGCAGATGGGTTGGATATGAGTGCGGAGGCTTTTGCTAAGGTAGCCAATCCCGTTGATGGCATAGTTAATATTGAATATCAGTTGGTGGGACCAGCTGATGACTATGTAACTGCCTATGGCTATAGCATTGGTCAAGGTATTGTGGTCGAAGGTATTGCCGACTCTAATCCTTGGTATCCGACTCTGAGACTCAACAACCATCGTTATCCAGTCGAAAGTGTTGAACTAATTGAAGCAGATGGCGATTTAATCGGATTAGAACGAGGTTCTGATAATCGCTTTGTCTTGAATGAAACTGCCGCAATTTATGGCGCACAAGATTTGCTGGTAACAGATATTTTTGGTCAACAGGTAACTCTGGACGATGTCAACATTAGTAACGGTAGTAGCGCTGATACGGTTACGGGAGAACAGTTTGCGATGATTTAGCTTGCTCTAAAAGCTAATCTCAATAACATCAAAAAAAAGAGGTTGGGCAAGAATATTAAACCCAACCTTTTGCATTATGAAAACTTGACAACTATCGTCATCAGTATTGAGACAAAATTTTTAATTCTAATCTCAGGATGAATGAAATTAGCCCTTCAGACCCTAACTAGTTAGCAGGATAGCAAACACCAACGCCACCCAAACCACAGTAACCATTCGGTACTTTACTCAGGTATTGCTGATGATAGTCTTCGGCATAATAGAATTCTGGAGCATCAAGAATTTCGGTAGTAATCGGCTTGAAACCAGCCTGATTCAATTCTTGTTGATATGTCTTTAAAGAAGCTTCTGCTAGCTGCTTTTGTTCAGGAGTGTAAGTATAGATCCCCGAACGGTATTGAGTCCCGCGATCGTTACCCTGACGCATTCCTTGGGTAGGATTGTGGCTTTCCCAAAATACTTTTAGTAGTTCTGCATAGCTAATTTTAGCTGGATCGTAAACCACTAGCACCACCTCATTATGCCCCGTCATGCCTGAGCAAACTTCTTTGTAGGTGGGATTAGGAGTATGACCTGCTGCATAACCCACTGCCGTGGTAAAAACACCTGGTTGCTGCCAGAATTTTCTTTCTGCACCCCAAAAACAGCCCAAGCCAAAAACAGCCTGTTCCAGATTTTCAGGAAAAGGTGGCTTAAGCGGATTGCCGTTGACGTGATGCTTATCAGGTACGGGCATAGACTGGCTACGCCCTGGTAATGCCTCTTGAGGAGAAGGAATTGTGGCTGACTTGCCTAAACCAAATAGTCCCATAAAAGTTATTGTTTATTAATTTTTATTTACACTACTCCTATCATAAGAGAATCGTGAAACTTTGAAATTCGGCTAACCCTACCCTGGCAAAGAATTGATTGATACCCAGATTTTAAGCGAGTTCAACCCAGAGTAACAGTGTGGCAACTTGATTGTTGTTCTCGATTTGCATACGATACTATAGCCAGAGTGTATATAGATTGATGAGGACACGGGTGGCGAGGCAACCTCGCCACCATGAGATGTCCGTATTAACTAGCCCGATAATCAAGTTTAGTTAGGAAAGATGTATGAAAATTTTAGTAGTAGAAGATGACGAGCGGATCAGTGATGCGATCGTCGAGTATCTTAGCGATCTCCATTACGCAGTAGAAGCTGTCTACGATGGTCAAAGTGCCTGGGATCTCCTGGATGTTTTTACTTATGACCTGGTGTTACTCGATGTCATGTTACCTGAGATGGATGGCATTACTCTCTGTCAAAAACTACGGAAAAAAGGGTTTGACATTCCGATTCTCATGCTTACTGCTAAGGACACTTTAGAAAATAAAATTGAAGGATTAGATGCTGGTGCTGATGATTATTTAGTTAAACCATTTGAACTAGATGAATTATCGGCACGGATTCGTGCTTTGTTGCGTCGCGGTGCCAGTAGTTTACCTCCTGTATTAACCTGGGAAAACTTACGTTTAGATCCTAGTAGCTGCGAAGTGTTTTATCAAGATTCGCTGTTACCCTTGAGTCCCAAAGAATATAAGCTACTAGAGTTTTTCTTACGTAATGGTCGTCGCGTCTTTAGTCGCGCGCAAATTCTGGAACATCTTTGGTCTTTTGAACAGGTGCCAGAAGAAGCCACAGTCAAAGCACACATCAGAGGCTTAAGACAAAAGTTAGAAGCAGCAGGTGCCCCTCACGATTTAATTGAGACTGTTTATGGTTTAGGATATCGTCTGAAAGAAGAACCCCAACAGGTCAAATAACTAGGTTGAATCTATGTATCAAAGCTTGCGATCGCGCTTGTTGCTTTACTACGTTATCGTTATGGCAGCTATCTTGGGTATTTTTGGCTCAGGTGTTTACGTCTTATTTAGTCAGAATCTTGATCGTCAGCTAAATAAACGCTTATTAACCCTGGCTCAGTTTGCGGCACAATCATTGCCTGCGGTCAAAGAAAACGGTCAAAAACATCTTGATTCCCAAAAAACGATCGCCGCTTGGCGCGATATTTTTAATCGCGATCAACAAAGCTTAGAATGGTTCGATGCTGAGGGCAATTTGATTGGTCGTAAAGGATTAATTGAACTTGGTAATGTTCCCCCCGAAACTGGCACCAGAAATATTCGTCAAGAGCAAACTGAGGCGATCGCGCGTACTCATACCTTGAGTGCAATTCTGAGTCAGCCTAACCAGCCTGGAACTACCATTGGCTTTGTTCGAGCGAGTCAATCTCTAGAGGAATTAGAAGCAGCACAGGAGGAACTATTTCGCATTTTACTGATTGGAGGCATGCTAACGTTGATTCTAATTGGGTTGGGCGGTTTCTGGCTGACTAGAAAGGCAATTGAACCAATTGAAGCTAGTTTTTTACAGTTAAAACAGTTTACTGCCGATGCTTCTCACGAATTGAGGAGTCCTCTCACTGCCATCAAAGCTTCGGTGGATATTATGCGAACCCATCCTGAGCGAGTTCATCCCAAAGATGTCAAGAAACTAGAGGCGATTTCTGGAGCTACTTTACAGATGAGCGAAATGTTAGGGGATTTATTATTTTTAGCTCGCGCTGATGCTGATTCAGATTTGCCCGTGACTGAACGCAAATTAACCCCAATATTGCTCAATCAAATTCTGCAAAACTGCTTTGTCTTACTAGAACCTCTGGCAAGTGATAAAAAAATTGTCTTTCAATCCAAATTTAGAGATGAGCTAAAAGTACTAGGGGACTTAGCTCAACTTTCGCGTTTATTCTCTAACTTATTAGAAAATGCCTTGCAATATACCCCTGAAGAAGGACGAGTTAGTTTAGATCTCTACCGCCAAAATCGCTTTGCCGTAATCAGCGTCCGTGATACTGGCATCGGCATTGCTCCCGAGCAAATTGATAAAGTTTTTGACCGTTTTTGGCGGGCGAATAAAGCTCGCTCTCGTCGAGAAGGAGGAACTGGTTTAGGTTTGGCTATTTCTGAAGCGATCGCTAAACGTCATGGCGGTAAAATTTCTGTTACCAGCGAGCTGAATATTGGCACTTGTTTTTTGGTAAAAATTCCCATTTTTGATAATAAAAAATCTCCTGTCACCAAAGGGGGAAAAACCCTATCTAGAGATTCAAATCAAGCAAAATCAAGCAAACCCACTGAGTAATTTTGCTCATGACAGAAATTGCTGATTATGGGGAAAGATCCATAGATGTGACCGCGCTTAGACAACAAGTACGACAGTGAGTTATTGTCCAAAATAAATTAAAAACTATTTTTGTTCATACTCAAATCACATTCAACTGCTGTTTCTAAGCTAAATCTAGCTGCTGAATTTTTTGCTTTTCCCAGGCAAGAGCAGAACTAATAATTTCATCTAAAGAGTTATGTTGCGGTTGCCACCCAATTACCTGGCGAATTTTGTCTCCTGAAGCAACAACGCAAGCGGGATCGCCTTCTCTGCGGGGAGTTTCCTTGATAGGAAAGTTCACTCCTGAAATTTCTTGAATTTTAGCTAGTACCTGTTTGACGCTATAGCCAGTGCCATAGCCACAGTTTAGGGTTTGACTAGTAGATTCTCGCTCAAGGTAATCTAGAGCATCGACATGAGCTGTCGCTAAATCTTCGACATGAATATAGTCGCGAATTCCTGTGCCATCAGGAGTAGGATAATCCGTACCATAAATGCTGGCTGATTGACGAATCCCCAAAGCTGCATCACAACCAACTTTAATTAGATGGGCTGCTTTTTTTCCCATCTGCCCAATTTTACCCGAACTATCTGCTCCCGCGACATTAAAGTAGCGCAGAATGACATATTGTAGTTCGGATGCATCAGCATAGTCGCGGATGATGTTTTCACTCATCAGCTTGGATTTACCATAGGGATTGATGGGTAAAGTAGGAGATGATTCTTGAACAGGAGATTCTTGTACTTCACCATATACCGCTGCGGTGCTAGAAAATACGAAGCGATTTACCTGAAATTTCTCACAACATTGCAACAAATTGACTACATTACAAGTGTTATTGTAGTAGTAAGCTAGAGGTTGAGCTAAAGATTCTGGCACAGAAATACTAGCAGCGAAATGCAAGGCGGCGTCAAATTTATGTTGCGCAAAAACTTGAGCCAATTTTTCTCTATCATTAAGTTCTCCCTGAATCAATTCGCCGTAGAGTACGGCATCAGCAGAGCCTGTAGAAAGATTGTCGTAAACAATCACCTCATGACCAGCTTCTCCCAGCTTTTTCACGGTATGGGAACCAATATAGCCAGCTCCACCCGTTACCAAAATCCTTGACATAGTAATTTATACTCAAATTCCCCGCATTCCATCATTAATTATAGGGAAAGATTTAATATTTATTAAGCTAATTTTTTGGGTGAGGTTGATTTCCCTGGGAATTTGAGATTAATACTGAAAATGATCAGCATTAATTTAAATGGCGATCGCCATTTATCTTGATCTTTAGATCAATTGATGCTGATTTGTCGTAAATATCAGACAATTGGATAACTTAACCAATATAAATTGCAGCATAGCTGATAAAAATGAGTTAAATTCAACAAAATTTCAATTGCAATTCAGCTAGTTAAAGCGATATTTTTATTTAAAATATTTATCAATATCT
>JBCDEP010000166.1:0-13808 GCA_039179675.1 Cyanobacteria bacterium P01_G01_bin.67 | reverse complement strand
TGGTGGAATCAAAGTTTTGATTACTTCCCATTGTTCGTCAGTTAAATCACTGCGATATGATTGACCCATGACTCTCGTTTCCTGTCTTTTTAAGCTATTGACAGATTAAACGAACGCGAGAGTTTTTCTTTTTGTTGTTCGCGATCAGCTTTGCTGGTGCGCGACGCGGAGCTAGTCCTTTAGGGCGGAGCGCAATCGCATTTATTTTGACTTTTCAGACATCCTCTAAAGTAAAATAGTGTTCGTGAAATCAGGCAACTTGAATATCCTATTGATCTAAGATCTAATCACGATCAGCTTTATGTCCTCTAGCGTAGATTAATAAGCCTCTGGATCATTCTGAATATCATTAAGCGATCGCTCTCTTATCTTCTGCTTCGGTTGTTAAATCCGCAACTGATTAAATTATGACCAGTTAAATTCAAGCTTTGTTCAGCTTTTGGAGTGCCAATTGAATTCCCAAGAGAAACAAACCAACTGTCGCTAAACTAAAAACTCCTGTTCCCAGCGCCACAATTCCCATAACCAGAGTTCTGACTGCCGTGGTGATGTTGATTACCAGGGGATTAGTTGAGGTAATCGCTTTGGCGCCATAGGTTTGGGTAATAGATTGCAGTAAAGAATACGCTCCGTATGCAATTGTCCCCGAGATTAGGGAAGAGACAAAGCAGCGTAAGGGTGTAGTTTTATCTTCTTTGATCTCTATCTCAGGGTCTTGCTGAGCCGACTCGTTGGATGTATCTTTCATAAAATAAGCAGTTGCCGAATTTAACCACAATTAATCTTGATATTTAATTGCTTACTTCTCATTATCCCCGATTTTAGACTGCCGCTACAGGAGATTCTGACCAGCGACCAACGGCTTTGCCAATCACACTCAGCTCCCCCATTAAGTTGGCAAAACTCTCGAAAGTTTGGGACTGAGGTCCATCAGATAAGGCTTTTGCTGGGTTGGGGTGAACTTCAATCATCAATGAATCTGCTCCTGCGGCGATCGCTGCTTTTGCCATTGGGGGCACAAATCCAGCTACTCCAGTGCCGTGACTAGGATCGATGGCGATCGGTAAATGAGTCAAGGAACGCAATACGGGCAATACAGCTAAATCAAGAGTATTCCGCACATATTTACGATCAAAGGTACGAATGCCACGCTCACACAAAATTACCCGAGAGTTTCCTGCGGCTAAGATATATTCTGATGCCATTAGCAAATCATCAATCGTCGCAGACATTCCCCGTTTGAGAAATACTGGTTTATCCTGGGCACCTACCTTTTTTAGCAAAGCAAAGTTTTGCATATTGCGGGCTCCCACCTGGATAATATCGGCAAATTCTGACACCTTATCCACATCGGCAGTGTCCATAACTTCGGTAATAATGCCCAAGCCGCTAGCATCCCGTGCTGCCGCTAGTAATTCTAAAGCACTTTCTCCATGACCTTGAAATGAATAGGGAGAAGTACGAGGTTTGTATGCTCCACCACGTAAAAAGCTGGCTCCAGCCGCCTTAACTGCCTTGGCTGTTTCGATAATCATCGCCTCATTTTCCACTGAACAAGGACCAGCAATTACGACTACGGGATGATTGTGTCCAAAGGTAATATCTCCACTAGGAGTAGAAACCACAACGCTACTGTGTTCTCCATTGCGGTATTCTAAACTGGTTTTTTTATAGGGTTTTTCCACGCGGAGTACGCTTTCGATCCAAGGACTAATTTCCTTTATTTGTAAGGGATCTAAGGTAGCAGTTTCTCCGACCAGACCCATGACTATTTTATGTTTGCCGACTATTTTTTCTGGAGTTAATCCCCAATCCTGTAATTCCGCTTCTATTCTCTGAATCTCTTGATCTGGAGAACCCACTTTCATTACTACAATCACGATTTATAACTCCAAAATTACTGCAAAGTTACCATATCAGTTATATTAGTCAATTTTTCTGCAAAGCGTCACATTCTGTTTATCTGTATTAAGTACAGGAATTATTATTTTGGGCTTGCCAAAAAAGTGTAGGGAGCAATTTTGCCGCTCGACCGTTGATTCTCAAACTGGCACTGATGCGATCGCCAGCAAATTTATAGCTAAATCAAAGGAAGCTCCATTAAAATTGCCAATCAATCGAATAAACGAAAGCTAATGTCAAACTCATAATAATATGCTCCCCACCATCTTCTAATAATGCCAATATTGAATATAGAACAGCATTGTTGTTCAACATAACTTGGAGTGAATCAAAGAGAATCCCTGGGATACCTAGCGCTAACAGTAATAAAACCAGGATATTACTATATTTTCTTTCTACTGATTTTGCTTTAGTGTAACCCCAGCCAATAAGTAGAAATAAACTCATTGCTACTACCGTCGAAACAAAAACTTCCCCAAAATCTATTGCTCTTAAATTAAATGCTTCTTGAAATCCTAATGAGTTGCTGACTACAGCTCCAATCTTTTCATGAATTCTTAAAGCATCATCTAATAGCAAATAGCCATAAAATAAACTCCATGACATAAAAATCATTTTTTTTCTCTGCCAAAAGCCAAAGCCTAGAATCAGCATGAGCCATAGCTCTTTGATATATTGAAATATTTCTCCATAGCCTTGATCTTGAGTCAGCAGCAATAAATTTTCATACAGTACAAACTTTGATAAAACCAAGCTAGAAAAATCAGATTTTGGCAATAGGCAAATTAAATATAGTAGGATAAATATTGAGTCAGTAATTAATAATAAAACCAAAAGCTTGAGCGAAAAAATTTACAGATAATTTGATAATCTATTCTCATTAATATCAATTCTAATCATTATTGTTTGCGTACAAGAATTACATCAGAACTTAAGAATGATGTATCAACTAGTCTTTTATATACAACAGTGGTTAGTTAGCTTAAGATTGACAAAATTTTGTTTGATTGTACAAAAAAACAAATAAAATTATTGCCTGATCTTATTAAGTAATGAAACTAAACTAATTACACTAATTGCTAGCAAATAAATATTGGGAACTATTAGTGTAGCTGAATTTGTTAATCCTAAAAATCCGCCTAACCATGATCAAGTTGACAATTTAAAGGAACTTGTTCTAAGCAAGGGACTTTAGCATCGATATTAAGAGCTGTAAAGGCTAATAAGTGAGAGGGCTTAGATTTTGTTCGATTTACCTGAACTACTTTGCCCTTTCCCTCTATTTAACCTACTGATTTAGATTTATTTATCTTGCATTTTGAGTGAAAATTACCAGCTCTGCTCTCTACAAAACAGAAATGGTAAAGTATTTTCCCAACTTCTTGATTTAAAATGCTGATGCGATTGAATATTGCTGAAGATGACGAATAAACTAATCAGCTTTAGCTTTCTTGGATGCTTTCCAAGCATCTTTGGTTCTTTCTAAATTGATCTTAAATTCATCGCCACCCCAAGTACTCCCCACACGCTCTTCATCCCAAGAAGCGGAAAATAAGCCGTAGCTGAGACCAACTACCCCTAAGAGCAGAAAGCCAAAGGAGACTGCCAAAGCTACATAAGGTGGTAAATCGATAACTTCTTTTACCTTTAACCAGTAAAAAACAAACAGGGATGACATCCCTAAAGTTGAGGGAATACCGCAAAATACTGCCATACGGCGCCCCATACGCTTACTCACTACATCAGGAATTGCCGATAGATTGGAATTATTCCGTGAACTTCTGGCGGTAGACTTAGCTTTTTTCTTGCTTGAAGTATTTGAAGCAGCGGGAGTTGTTTGTTCTGACTTTTTCTTATTGTTATTACGGGGTTCAAAAGGTAAACGACCCCGTTTAGGATCTGATGGCATAGTATGAAGATAATTAACGGCGAATGCCAAGACGAGCAATCAATTTTTGGTAACGTTCGTAGTCTTCTTTTTGAATATAAGCTAAAAGCCCTTTCCGACGACCAATCATCTTTAATAAACCTCTGCGGGAAGAGTGGTCTTTTTTGTTGGCTTTTAAGTGTGCAGTTAGCTTGTTGATTCTTTCAGTAAGAACGGCAATTTGAAGGTCGGCAGAACCAGTATCAGTTTCATGAATTTGGTATTCCGCCATTAATTCTTGCTTACGCTGTTGAGTCAGAGTCATAGTTGGTCTAGTATTTGATTGTCTTGATATATTTAAACTGCAAACTATTATATTATCATCCATTTTTTAAATCTTTCACTCGAATCAAAACTGATGCCCAATTACCACTACAGTTTTTGATCTGTAATAATAAGCAAGCCCTAGTTTCTGAGTATCTATAAAGTAAAAGTGAAATCATCTTCTGATACAAATTCATTACCTACTGGTTCTAATTCAGTAACCCAGGCTACAAGGTTAGGTACATTTGGCGGCGTTTTTACTCCCTCGATCCTGACTATTTTGGGGGTAATTATGTACCTGCGTTTCGGCTGGGTAGTCGGCAATGCGGGTTTGATTGGCACTCTAATTATTGTAACTATCTCGACCTCGATTACTTTTTTAACCGCACTCTCTGTTTGTGCGATCGCTACAGATAAAGTAGTTAGGGCAGGGGGGGCATACTATATGATTAGTCGCTCTCTGGGAATCGAAACTGGTGGAGCAGTCGGTATTTCGCTTTATTTTGCTCAGGCAGTATCAGTTGCTCTCTACACGATTGGTTTTGCTGAAAGTTTGGTTAACGCCAGGATTGATATTATTGGTTCTAGTTTCAATCTTCAGAATTTAGGGCTTAATCAGACCTATGTTGCATTAATTATTACAGTCTTGGTGGGTATTCTGGCGATTACTTCGGCGGAATTAGCAATTAAAGCTCAGTATTTTATTATGGCGGCGATCGCTGTTTCGCTGCTGGCATTTGTTTTTGGTACTCCCCTACCAAATATTGAGCCTCAATGGTTGTCGTCTCCCCCAGAAAATGCTGTACCTTTTTGGAGTGTCTTTGCTGTATTTTTTCCAGCGGTTACGGGAATCATGGCTGGGGTTAATATGTCAGGAGATTTAAAAGATCCGATTAAATCTTTGCCCACAGGAACCTTGGCAGCTGTAGGTACGGGCTATGTTATCTACATGATTCTGCCAATTTTTATGGCAATGCGAGCTGATTCTGCTAGCCTGATTGATGAAAATGTCTTTGTAATGCAGGAAACCGCCCTCAGAGGCTTTGGCTTTACGATGCTGTTAGGGGTCTGGGGAGCTACTTTAAGTAGTGCGATCGGTAGCATCTTGGGTGCTCCTCGGGTTTTACAGGCATTAGCCAGGGATGGAGTTTTGCCGCCAATGTTCAGCTGGTTAGGTAAGGGACATGGGAAGAATGATGAACCTCGTAATGGGACTTTGGTGAGCCTAGGAATTGCGATCGCGGCAGTCTGCGTTGGCGATTTAAACCTAATTGCCCCAATCCTATCGATGTTCTTTCTTACTACCTATTTAGTGTTAAACGTCTCTGCTGGAATCGAAGGTTTTTTACAAAGCCCTTCCTTTCGTCCTAGCTTTAAGGTGCATTGGTCGCTATCGCTTTTGGGTGCCCTGGGCTGTTTGGGAGTAATGTTCTTAATCAATGCCCTGGCTACAGTATGTGCGGCAATTATCGTTTCAGGAATCTATATTTGGCTCCAGCGTCGTGAATTAGAAACTACTTGGGGTGATGTCAGACGCGGAATGTGGATGGCATTAATTAGTCAAGGTATTTTTCAGATCGAAGAACAAGACGACCCCAAAAACTGGCGACCGCATATTTTGGTCTTATCTGGGGCACCGCAAAAACGCTGGTCGTTAATCGAACTAGCCGATGGGTTTAGTCATAACCGAAGTCTAATGACAGTTTCCAGCGTCCTACCAAGCGGCTCCCGCGATCTTCAGAAACAGCAAAATTTGGAAAAAACCATTTATGATTATTTGTGCAAAAGAGGAATCAAAGCCCTTGCCAGAGTAGTCACTGCCGACGATCCCTTTGAAGGTGCTGTTAGATTAGTAGAAACCTATGGTTTGGGTCCGTTAGTTCCCAATACAGTGGTTATGGGAGACAGCGAACAACCCGAAAGAAGAGATGCTTTTTGTCATGCGATCGCGGAAATTCATGCTAGCAAACGCAATCTTGTCATCTTTCACGAAAATCAACAACAAGGGTTTGGCTTCCGACGAAAGATTGATGTCTGGTGGAGCGGGATGCAGGCTAATGGAAGTTTGATGCTGATTTTAGCTTATCTCTTGCGTACCGATATTAACTGGCGTAACGCCAGAATCTACTTGAAGTTGGTGGTTCCCAATCAGGCAGCGGCAGCGGCAGCAAAAGATAATTTGAATAGCTTTAGCCGAAATTTACGTATTGATGTCATCCCTAAAGTAATTGTCGCTGATGGTCGTTCCTTTGATGAGATACTTCAGCAGTCGTCTGGTAACTCCGACCTTGTCTTCTTAGGGATGGCGGCACCATCGTCAGATTTTACTAAATACTATGAAAAGTTTCAGGACAGGGTGGCTAATTTGCCTTCTACTGTGTTTGTCTTGGCTGCTCCTGACTTTGCTTTTGGTGAAGTTTTAACTGAATAGGTAATCTCATTAAAAAACTTAGTTGGAGCAAGAAAATAGAAAGTTATGAAACAGTCAAGATTAAAAGCTCAATATTCTAAAGTTGGCAAGTGGCAATGTGTTTCAGGTTGTGGCGCTTGCTGCAACTTGGCTCCAGAGGAACGACCAGATTTAGCCGAGTACTTATCTAGTGAGGAACTAGAAATGTATATGAGTATGGTGGGAGAGGATGGCTGGTGTATCAACTACAATCGCGACGAGCGCAAATGTCAGATCTACGAGCAACGTCCTCGTTTCTGTCGGGTGCAACCAGATAACTTTAAAGAGATGTATGGCGTGGAAGCAACGGAATTTAATGAATTTGCGATCGCCTGCTGCCAACAGCAAATTACGGGGGTTTACGGTGAAGATAGTACTGAACTACAAAATTATCAGCAAGTTATTGCAGAAGGCTAAACGTGGAAGTATTTTAGGCTGCGGTACAAATTCGTCTGTTCGTAGATCGTTTTTGTAGGGGCAAACAGCTGTTTGCCCTCAATGGGTATCTATTCCTGGTTTACAATCTAAATCAACAAACCAGAGGAAGCGATCTCACTCAGATTGTAAAACCCATCACATTAATCATTTTTAAGTCAACGGTAACAGCCTCTTAATCAAGGTCTGCCAATCTATAGAGCAGATACTAAAATAAGCTGTTCTTAAGTTGAAGGCTGTCCCATCTGAAGCTTTTTACTTAACCTAAAAACACATTTATGACATTTCTTGTACTTACAAGATGCACCTTGATGGCGATTAGGAACAAGGAACATTTACTTCATGACTCTAAAAATTGCTGTATAACTTTCGCTGATTGCATCTATGGTGCTGTATCTTGTGTTTTTTCGCAATAGCAGTAGCTTGCCGCTATTGAGCTGTTTGAGTATCTTCGCCCATTCATGAGCAAGATGATAGTAAGAGGGTACTAATGATGGAAGTTGTGATTAACGAGATTCGGATCGACCAGCCTGGTAGTGATGAGGGAGAGTTTTTCGAGTTAGGAGGGGAACCAGGAACCTCTTTAGGTGAGCTGACCTATGTTGTGATTGGTGATAGTGATGATGGGGGCAGTGGTGTGATCGAAGCTATTGTTGAGCTTGATGGTCAAGCAATTCAAGATGATAGCTTTTTTGCGGCTGGAGAAGACACTAATCCCTTTATTGCTAGTCTTGATTTGATTGGGGACTCTGGTTCCCCGGGTGGGCTGTTAAACTTTGAAAATAGTGACAATGTAACTCATCTTTTAGTTGAGAACTTTACTGGTGCTGACCGTCAGGATCTCGATCTAGACGATGATGGAGTACTAGACATTGAACCTTGGGATGAGGTAATTGATAGTGTTGCCCTCATTGAAAGTTTGGCAGAGGGGGAAGAGGTTTACAGCGATATCCAGGTAGGTCCTGACGGCAGTTTTGTTCCTGGGCTAGTATTCCGTGACCCTGATATTTCGGGAGACTTTGTGATTGGTGAGTTTACTTTTGGCGTAGATGATACTCCTGGGGAGCCTGTAGTCCCAGTTTTAGGGGAGCCTACTGACGCGGCAATTTTTGAAATTCAGGGTGCTGGTCATGTTTCTCCCTTGGTTACTGAAACTGTTCGTACCACGGGGGTGGTCACTGCCATTGATGATGATGGTTTCTTTATTCAAGCCGCTGTGGGGGATGATAATGATGCTACCTCTGATGCTATTTTTATTGAAAGCGAAACTCCCAGTGATGTGGCAGTAGGTAATGAAGTTGAAGTGCTTGGGGTAGTCGAAGAAGCGGTGAGTGGCGGTTTGGGAGTCACCCAAATTACCATTCCTGAAATTACTGTACTGGCTGAAAGCGTCGAGGTTCCTAGCCCCGCCCTAATCGGCGGCGATGGTCGTGTTGTTCCCAACGAATTTGTGGTGAGTCCCGATGAATTTGGTTTTGACTTTAGCACGGGAATTCCTACCAGCGAGGAATTTGTCGAAGCTGGAGGCACAATTAATCTCAATTTGCCCGAAGTCGGGAATGCCAACTTCGATCCTGAAGAGGACGGTATCGACTTCTACGAATCCTTAGAAGGAATGCAGGTTGTTTTAAACGACGCTTTGGCGATTCAGCCTTCGGCACCTCCTGGAGGTCCTGGCTTTACCTTTAACGATGATGCCCTCAATGTGGTGGTCGATGGAGGAGCGGCTTCTGATAGCCTTAACGATCGCGATGGTGTAACTATCGGCGTTGATGCCACAGATATCTTTACTTCTGATGTGAATCCCGAACGCATCGAAATTGACTTTACCAAGGCATTAATCGATCTAGAAGGTTTTGACACTACTATTCCTCAAGGATCTGATCTGGGAGACGTCACGGGCATACTTTCCTATTCAGGTACGGTTTATGAACTTCAGCTTACCGAACTGATTGAAGTTACTCCAGGAACTCTCGAACCAGAGTTTACCGACCTAGAAGGTTCAGACAGCGAATTACTGATTGCTGCTTATAATGTACTCAATTTAGACCCTAATGATGGTGCTGCTGACGGTGGTGACGATGATATCGCCGATGGTCGCTTTGAGGTCATTGCCGATCAGATCACTAACAATCTCAACACTCCTGATATTATTGCCCTCCAAGAAATTCAGGATAACGACGGGGCTGCTGATGAGGGGGGAGACACGGAAGTAGTTGCGGCGGATGAAACCTTACAGCTTTTAGTAGATGCGATCGCCGCTAGCGGCGGAGCTAACTACGAGTTTATCGATAATCCGTTTATAGGCGATGATGCTAACGGCGGCGAACCTGGGGGGAACATTCGCACTGCTTTTCTCTACAATCCCGAGCGAGTGGACTTTGTGGCAGATAGTCTGCGTCCTGCCACCGATCCTGTGACCCAGCAGGATGATATCGAAGACAATAATCCTTTTGAAAGTAGTCGTATTCCTCTAGTAGCTGACTTTACCTTTAACGAGGAAACGGTTTCAGTCATCAGCGTGCATAATACTGCGGGGGGGATTGAAAACTTTGGTAATATTCAACCTGTGATCAGAAGTGGTTCCGATACTCGCAGCGAACAGGGAGCGGCACTAAATACCTTTGTCGATGATATTTTGGCTGAAGACCCCGAAGCCAAGGTAGTAATTGCTGGGGACTGGAACGGTTTTGACTACGAAGAGTGGGACCCTTTTACCGAAGGGACGGTAGATGGAGGAGAACAAACTCTCTTCAACCTGACGGATACTTTACCTGAGCTAGAACGTTATACCTTCCAATTCTCAAACGGTAATTCCACCCCCCTCGACCATATCTTCTTAACGGAAAACCTAGTAGAGGGAGCAGAGTATGACATAGTCCATGTGACGGCGGAGTTCCCCGATGTTCCTGACCGCGCTAGCGACCACGACCCCATCCTAGCCACCATTTCTGTCGGTGAACCAGTCGCTCCCGAACCACCAGCTGCACCTGATTTTGGTACTGTGGAAGCCGATGAACTAGCTGTTTTTGCTAGTGGCGAACTACTTTTCGCTGGAGATGGGGATGACACTATTGATGCTTCCAGTAGTGGCGGAGATAATACTATTGTCGGCGGTAGCGGTAACGATGATTTCTTCCTCGGCAGCGGCGATAATCTATTAGGCAATGCAGGGAGCGATCGCTTTTTTACGATCAGCAGTGGCGACAACAGCATTACTGGTGGCGCAGGGACAGATCAATTTTGGCTGGCTACAGCAGAAATCCCCGACTCAGCCAATACAATTGTTGATTTTAATGCGGCTGAAGATGTAATCGGTATCGGTGGTTTGGGAATTACTTTTGCCGAACTAACTTTAACCCCGCAAGATAGTAATACTTTGGTTGCGATGGGAGAAGATGATTTAGGGATTTTGCTCGGAGTAGACGCTACCTCTCTTGACGAGAGCAATTTTGTCCTTATCTAGTTGAATCTTATTGAACTAATTTGGCGATCGCCTTTCAAGTTTAGTTTGTTTTGATATTAGAGTAGGATGAGAATTTTAATTGTGGAAGATGACGATCACATTGCCAAACCTTTGCAGAAGATTTGCGACTTTGTGTGTGAAGAAGAGAAAAGGTGATCTCCTTGTTGAATTATTAAAATTGGGCATTCTAAAACTAACAGAATAATGTTTGCTTACTGAATGGAAAAATTCAAAGGAAAATATAGAATACCATCGATAAGGTTGCAAAATTGGAATTATGGCTGGAATGGGGCGTATTTTATTACTGCTTGTACCAAAAACAGAATTCATTATTTTGGAAAGGTGGTAAATGGAAAAATGCAATTCTCCCACATTGGAATTGTGGCAGATATTTTATGGTATGAAATTAAAAACCATGCTGATCGTATAGAATTGGGTGAATTTGTGGTGATGCCCAATCACATACATGGAATTTTGATCTTGAATAATAAAAATTGCGATCGCAATTTCAATAATAACGATAACCAATGTAGTAGAGACAAGGCATGCCTTGTCTCTACTACAACGACAACCGATAACGATCAAACAATCGGACAAAAACGATTTCAAAATCAGGGCAAGAATACCATTTCATCGATTGTGGGGGGATACAAATCCGCCGTTACCAAACACGTTAAGCGTTTGGGATATCAATTCACCTGGCAATCAAGATTCCACGATTACATTATTCGTAACGATGTTGAATTTGATCGCATTGTTAAATATATTCAAAACAATCCCCAGAATTGGCATCGCGACAAATTTTGCGATTCGTAGATAGCGATCGCACCTCGTTTAATATTCTCAAGAGCGATCGCCTGGTTTAATTAATTCATTGCTGTTCAGATGAGCCAAATTTAACAAGTGTAAGGAGTTTAACTCTGCAAAAATTTAACCAACTCTTCTAACTTAGACCAAGCCACCCCACTACTAATTACTTCCTGCGCCATCATCACTCCTGATAAATGCTCTCCTAGAGGAATTACTTCTCCAACCTGGAGCGCTAGAGAGGTATTCAAAGCTACGGCGTCTTGTTGTGCCGCTGTTCCTTTTCCTTGTAGCACGTTGCGTAAGATAGTGGAGTTTTCTTCAATACCTCCCCCCTTAAGCTCACTCAGGGGTGCTGATTTTAGGCCCAATGTTTGAGGATTAATAGTGCCAGGCAAAACCTGACCCTTTTTTACCATTGTTAAATCAGTCGCGTCTCCTAAACCAGCTTCATCTAATTTCTCTCTACCATGAACGACCATTGCATTGGCAATTCCTAGCATCTTCAAAGCCTCAGCCATACTGTGTAGAAATTGTGAATCATAGACTCCAATTACTTGACCTGTGGGAAATAAAGGATTAACTAAAGGACCCAGCAAATTGAAGACAGTTCTGATTTTGAGGGTGCTGCGTAGGGGTGCCACACTTTTCATCGCAGGGTGCCAACCACGGGCAAACAAAAAGGTAATGCCCACTTCCTCAACTGCGGCTCTTACTTTTTCTGGGGCAGCGTTGAGGTCAATCCCTAAATATTCTAGGACATCTGCGGAGCCAACCTTGCTAGAAGCCGAGCGATTACCATGCTTGGCGACTTTAACCCCAGCAGCAGCAGCGACAAAAGCCACAGCAGTAGAAATATTGAAGGTTGAGGCACCATCACCCCCAGTGCCACAGGTATCGATGACAGGTTCATTATGGGTTATCTCTTGTTGTTGGAGAGATTGAGACTTAAGCACCTGCGCCATGCCCGCTAATTCTGTGGCAGAAACTCCTTTTGCCTGAATCGCTGCCAGAATTGCTCCAGACAAGACATCGGGAATTTCCGAACGCAACCATCCTGCCATTAGCTGCCCAGCTTGAGTCTGAGAAAGCGATTGTCCCGCTAATAACTGTTGCAGCAAACTCGAAAAATCAATTGAATTGTGTTCCATGATTATTTTAGTAATGTGGCTGGTGATTATTCGCCCGAACGGCAGCAGACGATTTACAATGAGAAACTGTATGCTTTTTTGTTAGATTTGCTTAAGATTAAATTTAATCCATGAAATATTTTCTCCGACTGAGCGCATTTTTGTTGCTATTAATTCTCTTAATTTTTCCAGTACCCGCTATTGCTGGGAGTTCTTCTGCCGTGACTCCTTCTACTTTCAGCGAATTAGATTTTAAAAACAAGGATTTTTCAGATAAAGTGTTGCAGAGTGTAGACTTTGCCAAAGTAGACCTTGAAGATGCCAATTTTAGCAACGCGGATATTAGAGGAGCCGTATTTAATGCTTCCAATCTGGCTCATGCCAATCTTTCAGGAGCTGATTTTAGCTATGGTTTTGGTTATTTGACCAACTTTGACGGCGCGGATCTAACCAATGCCAACTTTCAAGAATCTATTTTATCATTTTCCACTTTTAAAGATGCCAAGATTAAAGGAGCTGATTTTACCTTTGCTGTGTTAGAAAAATGGCAAGTTAAACAACTCTGTGAAAACGCCACGGGAGTGAATCCTCAGACTGGGGTTGATACTCGCGAATCTCTAGGGTGTAAGTAATTACGAGCAATTTTCTGGGTAAACGTTATAAGGTTTGCTGATCTAATTATTTGCTCTGTTGGCGTTGCTGAATCGGATTATAGAATGCAAGAATTTCAATTTGCTCTCTCCCTTAAAAAGCTAAAAGCTAAAGACTAAAAGCTGCGAACAGTATCATTATCTGTTTTGTCCCTCAAATCAGCAACGCCTTAAAATCAGCAAAATACTAGAAATTATTAAGTTGCAGTCATTGTTTTAATAAGTGATTGCAATTTTTTTAGGAGACATACGTATCTTACGGTAATCAATAATCAAAAGATTATTTAAGAAAAAAATTACCGAGAAAACGCAATGAACCTAACTTATCGTGGTATTCGCTATAAATCTCAAATAGCAGCAACAGAAACTGATCAATCTCAACATATTATCTCTTGTAAGTATCGTCTTAGCGATGCTCAGGATTCAAATAAGCTGATTCTCATTAGACCAATCCACTATTACACTTATCGAGGTATCAGCTACACCAAAAATTTAGTATTTGATACTCAGACTAAACTTTTGCTTGATATTGATCGACAATAAGATGTGCCTCATACTCTCAATCTAGATTTACCACAATGCCCCAAACAGTTTGGATAGCTAGACATGGAAACCGTCTTGATTTTGTCAATCCTGAATGGTTTAATACAGCTGCAAGACGTTACGATCCTCCTCTATCAGAGGATGGTTTGATTCAAGCCACAGAATTAGGACAGAGGCTAAAATCAGAAAATATCAACCATATTTTAGCGTCTCCTTTTTTACGGACTATTCAAAC
>JBCDEP010000063.1:0-31276 GCA_039179675.1 Cyanobacteria bacterium P01_G01_bin.67 | reverse complement strand
CCCTATTCCCTGTTCCCTATTCCCTGTTCCCTATTCCCCCGAAACGACAAAGGGCTTCCTAACCCTAAAGGGCACCGCTTTGCATAAGGATACCGCTTTGCGACCGAAAGTAAGGCGCATAGTTTACCCAACAGTGCGATTCTAGATGCGGAAATAAATTCCGCATCTAGAATCGCACTCAATGTTACGGGTATATGCGAAGCGGTATCCTTTAGGATAAACGCCGCAACTAGTCCTTTAGGGCATATGCCCGCATGTACTTAGAAGAAGCAGGAAATTAATTAGAACGACTATAGCTTTATATCTTTGAGCAAGACTAAATTGGTTGGGAAGAGCAAAGTGTCCCCCAACCTAAACAGAGAACTCACTCAAATTCTCCAAGTATTGTTAATTGATGTACTGAATCTTAGTTGATTGCAGTGGTAATAATCTTGGTAAGTTCCTCCTCTGTCCAAGGCTTATATAAACAGGCGTGAAGATTTGCTTCTTTTCTAGCTCGTTCAATCGCAGTTTCATCTGCCTGACCCGTAAGCATGACGGTAACTAAGTTAGGAAAACGCTGATGAATTTGAATCAAAAACTCATCTCCTTTAACCCCAGGCATAAGCCAATCAGAGACGATCGCAATTATCTTAACTTCTTCATCTTGCAACTCCTCAATTACTTCCCAAGCTTCTGCGGCACTTTCTGCCACCTCATAAATAAAGCGATCGCCAAATTTACGCTTAAGCTGTTCTTTGAGGCTATCTAAGATCACAACCTCATCATCAACACACAAAATTGCAGATTCAGACATAAGTTTGATTTTTCGGATTTTTTTTAGAGAATTAATTACTAATTAAGCCAAGGCTGTTAGCTAGTTACGGTTGGCTGATTTAGCGGCAGTAAAACGGTAAACGTGGTTTGTCCTGGTTGACTATCTACCTTAATCGTTCCTTGGTGTTTGTCAATAATTTTTTTGCTAATGTGCAATCCTAAACCGCTACCTTCTCCCGTGGGCTTAGTTGTGAAGAAAGCCTCAAAAATCTTGTCTTGAAGCTGAGGTGGAATGCCAGTACCAGAATCAGTGATTGTCACTTTAATTACCTCATTAGCGATGGAAGTAGTAAGAGTCAACGTTCCCCCTGACTTCATCGCTTGGATGCCATTATGAATCAGATTTGTCCACACCTGAATCAACTCATCAGGAAAACAAAGTAGTTCGGGAATGGTTTCATAATCTCGAATCACCTCAATATTTTGCTTTAACTGATTATGATAGATTTCCAAGACTGTTTCTAACCCTTCTTGTACCTGAGCTAGCTGTTTTTCCCCAGTAGCATCAAATCGAGCATAGTTTTTGAGGGCAAATACCACCTTGGACGCTTTTTCAACAGAGGTAATAATGGTGCGATTATTACCCAGTAATCGAGTGAGGTTATATGCCAAATCTAAAATCCAGTCAACCTGGGAATGCTTTAATAAACACAGATAAGCATTAATTTGTTCGGTGATACCAATATCAATTAATAAGTCAGCAACATTACGCGTATTCTCCAGCTGATGTTCTTTTAGTTGACCTGCAATTTTCCGCTTCAGGGGACGCTTTTCGCTAGAAGAAAATATGGGTTTGCTTCCCATCGCCTGCTCAATCAACTGGAAGAAAGTCGCTTTTTCAACTGGATTCAACAATTCCGAAAGTTTGGGCAATTCGGCGATCGCCGCCACTAATGCTTTCGTATTATTACCTGCGGAGGCTTGAATCGCCCCCAGAGGAGTATTAATTTCATGGGCTACTCCCGCCACGAGCTGTCCAAGGGCGGCTAATTTTTCTTGTTGAATTAATTGTTTTTGAGCTAATTTTAATTCCTTGACGGTTATCTCTAAATCTCTCTTCTGGATCTTGAGTTGATTGATATATTCTGCCTGTTGTAGTGCAACCGCCAATTGAGTCGCAATCTGGATCATTAATTCAACTTCAGAATCTGACCAGATGCGAGTTGAGGCATTTTGATACGCACCCAATAAACCCCAAAGTTTCTGCTCCTGAAAAATTGGTACTAGTACATATGCTTTAGCTTGGTAAGCTTCTAAAGCTTTGACATAGCAGTCAGGAAAACCTTTGCTGTAAATATCGTTTACCGCAGTGAACTTTTGCCCCCGTGTATATTTACCTCCTTGAGTTTCTTGAAGAAAACTATCGTGCTGAACTACATCTCCTGCTTCTCCTTGTGACCAATCTCGCAGCAAACAGCGATCTGTTTGCATATGACCATTTTCTAACACTTCATAGTTATTTTGGGCAACTAGCAAGGAATCCCAACCTGCGCCTACAGATTCAGCAACGACTTGACCACTCCAATCATAATTAAACTGATAGATAATTAAGCGATCGCATTCTAAGACTCGACGAATTTCTTGGGTAGTTAAGGTAAAAATATGCTCGATATCTCGCGAATGCAGAATTTTTTGAATAATAGTAGCAACTACCTTTGTTCTTTCTGTAGTTACATCTATTAAATTTTGTGGTTGTCCTGGGTTTTGCTCTTGATGATTCTGCATAAGTTAACAGCTAGCCAAACAATACATCTAGTTTGTCCTAGCTAATTGCTAACGGCAACATCGATTTATTTTTATACTCGACATATTTGACGTATTACTTATTACCAATTGAGTAATCTGCTAGTAGACATAATTATGGTTATATTTTAAGTCTTAAGATTATTTTTGGTCTGCTAATTATTACATTTAATAATCTTACATCTATCGCTAAACAACTTTAAATTTAGAGTTATATATAGTTTGGATTTAAATCACTTTAAATCGTGTATTTAATTGCGTTTTAAAATTAGTGGAAATCAAGGTCGTCATTTCGTAAATTTATGAATACAGTAGAAATGTATAAATTGGTAATTACTATCATTTTGCTATTATTTTCCGTTAGCTATTAAACCTAGCAAAGATTAATTTAAACGTATTATTCGGTATGTAACTCACGTATGGGCAATAATCAAATTGCAAATTCTGCTGACAACGCAGAAATTATGGCAAATAATAATCTCGATCCTGCCAGAGCAGCAATTATATGCGTTGATGATGAGCCTGTAATTCTTAGTAGCTTAGGGGAACAGCTGAAGCGTTCTTTAGGTCAAAAATATGATATTGAACTTGTTGATAGTGGTGCAGAGGCGATCGCTCTGTGTCGGGAATTAATCGACGAGGGAATTTTAATTCCAGTAGTTATCTCCGACCAAATTATGCCAGGGATGACGGGAGATCAGCTGTTGATCGAACTCCATACCCTCTATCCTCAAACTTTAAAAATCTTACTTACAGGGCAAGCCAATGCAGATGCTGTGGGTAATTTGGTCAATGCTGCAGCTTTATATCGTTATGTAGCAAAACCCTGGGACGAAACTGACCTCATTTTAACGGTTAAAGAAGCTCTCAAGCGCTTCCAGCAGGAACAGCAATTAGCTCAACAAAACCAAATTTTACTGGAGGTAAATCACCAACTAGAAAGTGCAATTTCTTTGCTAGAGGCTACTTTAGAAGCTACCGCCGATGGAATTTTAGTCCTAGATGAAAGCGGGGAGGTAGTTAACTATAATCAAAAATTTATTGATATTTGGGAACTACCGCCCAAAACCAAACTGAGTCGTGACCAGATATTGACTCAAGTTTTAGCAGAACTTTCTGAACCCTATGCAAATAGTCTTAAGGAAAGATACGCTCAATTTGATGCAGATAGCTACAATTCTCTCAAACTGAAAAATGGCAAAATTTTAGAATGTTATTCTCAGGTACAACAACTCCAAGAATCAAAAATGGGTCAAGTTTGGAGCTTTCGTGACGTTACCGAACATAAAAAGGCACAGGTAATTATTCAGCATCAAGCTTTTCATGATTCCTTGACGAATCTACCTAATAGAACTCTGTTTGATCGTGAACTGGCTCATTCCTTAAGCCAGGTTGAACAAGCTGGTAGATCTTTGGCGGTGATGTTTTTGGATTTAGATCGTTTTAAAACCATTAACGATACATTAGGTCATGCAGTGGGAGATTTACTACTCAAAAACGTGGTAGAGCGACTCAAAAAATGTATCCGAGAAAAAGACATCATTGCTCGTTGGGGAGGAGATGAATTCACCCTCTTATTGCCAGAAATTAATAGCAGGGAAGATGCAACGGCGATCGCTAAAAGAATTCTAGAAGCTCTCAAGCCAGGGTTTAATTTAGACCAACATTATCTCCACATTACGAGCAGTATTGGCATTGCAGTGTTTCCTGAAGACGGCAAAGATGCCGAAACTCTCTTAAAAAATGCTGATGTCGCGCTTTATTGGGTCAAAGAAAAAGGTCGCAACGATTATCATCACTACACGAGAAGGTTGAATTCTCAGGCTGAAGAACTACTTAGTTTAGAAAACCATCTCCATCATGCCTTAGCTAAACAGGAGTTCATCCTCTACTATCAGCCGATTATCGAAGTTTCGACCAACAAAATTGTCAAAATGGAAGCTTTACTGCGGTGGCAACATCCCGATTGGGGCATAATTACCCCCGATTCATTTATACCCATTGCCGAAGAAAATGGCTTAATTGTCGAGATCGGAGCCTGGGCATTAAAAACCGCTTGCCAACAAACTAGAGCTTGGCAAGATATGGGGTTGTCCGACATAATCGTTTCCGTAAATCTCTCAGCTCGTCAATTCTATAACAACGATTTAGTGCAAACTGTCACCCAAGTCTTAGCCAGTTCAGCATTGAGTCCCAGTAGCTTAGAGTTAGAAATAACTGAGACAGCCACTATGCGTAATACGAGCTTAGCCAAACAAATCCTGTTCCAACTTCATGAAATGGGGATTTCGCTCTCGATGGATGATTTCGGTACGGGATATTCTTCCCTCAGCTATCTCAAAGACTTTCCCTTTAGCACTATCAAAATTGATCGCTCCTTTGTCAACGATCTTAGTGTTGATTCTAGTAATTTAGCGATCATTAAGGCGATTACGACTTTGGGAACAGGGTTGAATCTGCAAATTGTCGCCGAAGGTGTTGAATCAGAACAATTAAAGAATTTACTAGAAACCATGCACTGTAACTATATGCAGGGCTACTTTATCAGCTTACCTTTAGCAGCGGATGAAGCTACAGAATTACTTTTGCGCTCAGCAAATATTGTTTAAACTCAACACTTATTAGTCACTTGCTCTGTTCACTGATTCAGATTCTTCTTAAGCTGTTCTAGCTCTTCATCTACTTCCCAGCGTTGAAATTCTGCTTCTAAAGGATCTGTACTACGATTATACTGTCGAGAATTGCCGCCACGATCCCAACCAACCGTATCACTAGAATTAGCATTAGGAGCCTGAGCTTGTGCTTGGACTGAATTTTTGAGTTCTTGGCGTTTTTGCTTAATCTGTTGAAGAAGTTCCTGGGCTTTGATGATACGCTGCTTAACTCCTTCCATGTGTCCCCAAAGCTGATTTCCCTGTCTTAATAATTCAGCTTCTCGTTCTCTAGCCGCATCTGCCAAATCTTTTCGCTGTGCTTGCTCCGCCTTGCCAATTCTACTGTGCCAAGTTTGAATATCATTAGCGATCGCCAAGATCCGATCCTGTAGGCTTTTTTCTTCTAGCTGAAGTTTGGCAATCAGTTTGCTCGTGTCTTGTTCCTGTTGCCGCAACTGCTCTTCCAGTGCCTGTAATTCTAAATGCGGATTGGCTCGTAAAAATTCGTCGAGTCGCTCCTCTAAAAACTGATTGATATCATCAAATAAACCCATCTTGTTTCTCAGATACTTGGCACTATTTCATATCTTAGAACGTTTCGCCCACGGCGATAGAGCGAGTTTGACCATGATGGCTGATGGTTGCCCGTTGATTGCCTACGGATTCTAAAATCCACCCCTCTGAATTGATTGCTTCCCCTAACCAAATGCGTCTGGTTTGTCCCTTAACCTGAACCAGCGCTGCTGAATTGTCTGCACCCAATTCTAAGATGCCAATCAGAGTATGTTTAATTTTTGGTTTTGCCGTTGCCAGCTGATTAGTTTGGTCTTCATTCTCATCTAGGGGTACAGGAGCGGGCAAGGGTGGTGGCGAAGGAATTTTCAAGGCTTGAGACGACGGAGAGATACTAGCAGAAGACGTCTTACTGGATGTAGGCATTGAAGAAATATGCCCTCCAGCTAGCTGAGGAATTTGAGGAGTTGCAGGGGTAGGTGTGTAGACTGGCACGTAAACCACATCACTAGCAGCTTCTCGCTTGGCTTCTAGTTGACGATCTATCCTACTGAGCGATCGCTCCATATAATCAATAAACTGTACCTCTGACTGAGTTAAAATTACCTGCTTTCCACCCATTAACTCCGTTAAAGCTTTGCTTGCCTGATGTCCAAAAAGCCACCAGAGAGCAAACAAGGAGTAGCTCGTTGCTAAAGCAAATAAAATCTTGCCTAAATAGTTATGGTTTTGAGGTTGATTATGATTGACAGAGTTATCTGCGGCGGAATTGATGACTTCTGCCCAGTTTAAGCTGTAGCTACTAGAATCTCCTTGATACCAGTCTGCATTAATAGTGGAGGCTGTATTAACTATAGCTGAAGCCTCATTTTCTGATTTAGTCTTAACTGCTAGAGCTAGATCGGAGACCGTTTGCTGTCGATCAACCCGATTTACTGGAGATTCAGAACTGGGGCTCTTATGACGTGATGAATTCAAGCTCTCAATGAATGAAAACTTTTGAATCACCTGCTGATGACTGGCATCCCTGAGCATGAAGAGTTGAGCTACTAAATTAACTTATCTAACATAAGCTGCTTATTCCCCTGTCACCATAGTGTTTCCTCAGAGATTAAATGGTAAGTTGATCGGGATTGATGGTGTAAATACGCAGTTAAATTTCCCCATTTCGCCTAACTTGATAATTCTCCAGCAAAACTAAATCAGAAAATTATGGTCATCAAAATTGGGGTCAATTGAGAGTCGCTGATAACTGACTACTAATAACCGATAATTGCTCGACAGGTGCTGGAATCATCTCTCCCCGAAAATCAATCAGCTGCACGATCACCAGATAGGCGATCGCAATTAAGATCGAGATTATCCCTGTGATTACAGCCACAATTTTTCCTTGATCCATGACAGTTCACCCATACTTAATAATCTTTAATATTTTCTATTGTTTCACATCCCCAAAAAATCCCCAATCTCTGGTTAGAAAGACAGGGGAGCCTAAGATTAATTTCTTAAAATTTAATTAAATTTAATTAAACTAGTAATAGAATCTACCAGCCTTTCTCAGCTTGGGACAGAACATAAGTTGCCACATCATCAATCTGAGCATCAGTCAAACGACCTTTAAATGCGGGCATGGCATTTTTACCATTGTTGACTTGATAGGTAATAGCTTCGAGTGAATTCATTTCATACTTATCTAAAGCATCTTTTTTCAAGGTTTTAGCACCATTAACGACGTTATTGCCACCAGCATGACAAGCCGCACAGTTGGCACTAAAAATTTTGGCTCCGCTAGCAGCATCTCCAGCAGCAGCAGGAGTAGCGAATGTCAGCATTGCAGCAGCAGCAAATACTAACAAAGTTGATATAAATCTGGCAAACATGGTTTCTCCTCTCAAAATTACTCAACTTCAACCAGTTAGTGATTGTAGTCAACTGCTAATATTCGGTGATTCACAGCAAACTGTCAAAAGACAAGCTGTAGAACTTCTACAACTTGTCGAACTTCTGCAATAATGTATATAGAAATGAATCAAGTCCTCTCATAATTCTAAATTCTAAATTTGGGCGATTGAATTTTGTCTCAGGTTTTGAATTCAGATTTGGGACAGCGCTCACTAAATAAATTCATATTTGATCATAGAGAGTTCAATAAAATGGCAAAAAAAATAAGTTTGTTATTGTCCGCACTAGTATTAATCGTGTCCACTTTCTTCCTTGGTGTTAATCCCGCAGCAGCCGAGACTGTTTCTGTGAAAATGGGTAGCGACAATGGAATGCTCAAGTTTCAACCCGAAACTGTAACTATTAAACCGGGAGATACTGTGAAGTGGGAAAACAACAAAATGTCACCTCACAACGTGGTTTTTGAAAATGCTGCTGACAAATCTCACAAAAATCTCGTGTTTTCTCCTGGAGATGGCTATGAAAGCACATTTAACGAAGCTGGTGAATATTCCTACTACTGTGAGCCTCATCGTGGTGCAGGTATGGTAGGCAAAGTTGTTGTCCAGTAATAAATATTTGTTGGTCTGGGTAATGTCTAACTAATATTGTTCCAGGCTAAAACTATCAAAAGCGGAGGTAACTAGCAAACAGTTACCTCTTTTTTTTAGGTAATATAAGAGCTGACTGCAAATATTTAATAATTTTTAACACTTAAACAACAGATAATAATGGTGGATTTATCTCCTGAAGAACTAGCTAGAGCCAGAAAAAACAACCTTACTCCCGAAAAGTATGCTCGACTCAAGGCAGAATCTAAAGCTCCCTACAGAGGCTTGAGAAAGTTTTTTTACGTCGCTTTTGGAGCATCTGGCTTAATCGGAGCCTTTGTATTTTTGGCAAAATTGGCTGCGGGTCAAGATTTATCTACCAATTTCCCTAATTTTGCTCTGCAAATAGGTGTAGTGGCGTTAATGGTGTTTTTATTCCGTGTTGACCAAGCTAAAGATGAAGCAAAATAGATTAGATGAACTTCGCCCGTATTCCTCTGGGAAAGCCAAGCACTAAAACATATATCCTAGTAAATCGATTGGTGCATTCACCCACAACTTATCTCCAGTTTGCTTAACCATAAAACTCTCTTTGATTGTTTCTGTTAGAACTCCACAATTTTGATGTTCTTCAATGCCCAACCATGAGCATTCTTGAGAAACTGCTTGAAAACCGTTGTTTAAGTAAACTGAATCATGCTGAGAAACTAAAAATAGAAAGTCGATTAATTTTTCTTGAGCTAATTCGGTTAACAGGGTCAAACACTGCGTAGCAATTCCCTGTCTTCGATAACTTGGTCGAACACACAAGTCGATTACACCAAAAATGGTCACAACACAATCTCCTACTTTGATTGCTCGGTGATCCACTCCCATATGACCAACTAACTGATCTTCTGTGAAAACCAAATATCTAAAATGGGGTAGTTGCTTAAAGTATGAACGAGTCTGGCTTTGGGTCAAGCAAATATTTCGTAGCTCAATAATTTTTTGCTGAACTTTTGGATCAATATCAAATTCTATTTGTCTGATGATGTTCATGTCACTTTTGTTCAATACCAAAAAACGATCGCTCTTAATAGGGCGAGCGCCCTACTACATAGCTGTAGATTTAGTATTAACAAATTATTTATTAGGACTCCCTAATTATTCTTCAGCATCAGTCTCAAGCTCTATAGCTTCAGCTGTCGCTGCTGCACCATTACCATTTTCTTCAGGTTTTAAACTAGCCCTTACTTTAGCTTCTATTTCAGCCGCTACTTCGGGATTTTCCTGCAAATAATTAATGGTGTTGTCTCGCCCTTGACCAACGTTATCTCCTTTGTAGCTATACCACGCTCCTTTGCGGACGACAATATCTGATTCTTCCGCTAAATCCAATAGACAGCCAATGGTGGAAATTCCCTTACCGAAAATGATATCGAATTCCGCAATTCTGAACGGTGGCGCCACCTTATTTTTAGCAACTTTGACCTTGGCGCGGATGCCGTACATACCCTCGTTGCCTTTTTTTAAAGTTTGGATACGACGAATGTCCAAACGGACAGAACAATAAAACTTGAGAGCATTCCCCCCTGTAGTTACTTCTGGATTGCCGTAGCTAATGCCAATTTTTTGTCTTAGCTGGTTGAGGAAAATTACCGTTGCGCCAGATTTACCAATATTTCCCGCAATTTTTCTGAGGGCTTTGCTCATCAGACGAGCCTGTAAACCAACTTGATTGTCCCCCATTTCTCCTTCGATTTCGGCACGGGGAGTTAAAGCGGCTACGGAGTCTACTACTACCAAGTCTACTGCTGCTGAGCGTACTAGCTGATCGACAATTTCTAAACCTGATTCTCCATTGTCTGGCTGTGCCACTAAGAGGTTTTCGATGTCTACCCCCAATGCCTGAGAATAGGTCGGATCTAGAGCGTGTTCGGCATCAACAAAAGCCGCTACCCCGCCTGTTTTTTGAGTTTCGGCGATCGCATGCAGGGCTAGAGTCGTTTTCCCCGAACTTTCTGGTCCATAGATTTCAATAATTCTTCCTTTGGGCAATCCACCACCCAATGCTACATCCAGAGTTAATGCCCCACTAGGAATAGTTTCTACCCTCATTTGAGCAGCATCCCCCAAGCGCATGATTGCACCTTTACCAAAGTTGCGCTCGATTTGTTTTAAAACTAAGTTGAGAGCCTTATCTTTATCGGAATTGCTATTAGTACTGGAAGTATTTGCGCGAGTTGCCATGAATGCCTCAATTAATCAGTAATTTAGTTAGTTCTAGCTAATCTAACCACCATCATGATGTTATGATTATCTTCTCATTTGTTGACCAAAAAGTCAACATAAAAATGGATAATTGATACTTTTTTATTAGACTAACTAATTAAAAGCGACATGGATAATGATTGCTACTATTAATCAGAATGAATTCAATTTTCTTAATATTAAGGGAGCGCTTGACTCAGGCGATCTCTACTTATCCCAGTTTTGCCAGGGGTCAAGATTTAATTTGGGTCATTAGTCTTTATGTCTTATTTACTATGACTTTGGGCTGGCGCTCGGGGTTTTTACGCTGGGCGCCCCAGTCACAGAGCATTATTGTTAGAGTGATGCTCACTTCACTGATTGCTCCCGCAATTTTGGAAGAATTAATTTTTCGCGGTTTACTATTACCTTATCCTGCAAACAGTATTTCCCTTGAGTCCTATATTGGCTGGGCAGGATTCAGTTTAGGTTTATTTATCATCTATCATCCCCTTAACGCTGTGACTTTTTTTCCCCAAGCTAGAGTTGTTTTTTTTAATCCAGTATTCTTGATTTTGGCAGCAGCATTAGGGTTGGTCTGCACCATAACATATTGGCAAACAGCTTCATTGTGGATACCAGTTATTATTCATTGGCTAGCGGTGGTTTTATGGTTGCTGTGTTTCGGAGGATGGGAAAAAATAGAGAATAGGGAGACATAAGTAACAAAATATTAATCACGGATTTGATCCAGATCAACAATTTTGCCCGTCAGAGCAGATTCTCGTGCTGCGTTAGCTACTTGCAACGCATAAAGGCTGGCTTGAGGCTGAATATAGAGAGGCTGCTGCTCAAATAAATGATTTAAAACCATCTTTGTATCTTGAGCAAATAAACCACGACGGGGAGTAACGGGAATTTCTTGTTCAGTTCCTTCTAAGATTAAGGTTCCTTTTTGACCTTGAAACTGGATTTTGCCTTGTTCCCCATAAATCTCAAAAATGCGATCGCTTGACCAGAAAATATCTCCTTTACCGTAGGTAATTCTAGCAGTAACTCCGTTACGGAAATTGAGCTGAGCATTACAAAAACAAGCGGTAAAATAATCAGAATCAGCAGCATGCCAATAACGGTTATCGCAAGTAACATTTTGGACTTTTCCAAATAAGTCGGTAAGACGATGAACCCTAGATAGTGCTGCGGCTAAAGGAAAACCAAACATAGCTCGATGATATTTCCAGCTTTGGGATACGGGATGCTGAGGAGCGATCGTACTGTATGCCGCGTGAAACACCTTGCCAATTGAGGGTAAATGCTGCTTAACCGCCTGATGTAAGCCGCCAATAATTTCGATATGCTCTACATGAAGTAACTTCTGCTTGGTTGCTGCCAGCTCAATTACTTCTGCTGCCAGTTGAGCTTCCAGGGCTAGAGGATATTCAATAACTACATGCTTGCCAGCTAAGATGGCGGCTTTGGCGATCGCTCCACAACCCTGATTAATCGTACAAATAAAAATTAAATCCAGCTGGGGTAAATTGACTAACCTGCTCCAGGAATCAACTGCCTCTAGCTCAAAGGTTGTACAAAATTCACGCAATTTTTCAGGAGTATTTCCCGTAGCCACGATTAACTCAGCCCTAGCATCAGACTGGATCGCTTCTGCTCTTTTTTTGGCAGCATATCCCGTGCCAACTATGCCAACTTTGAGGGGAGAAACTCTGTTTGTCATCATCTGAAAAGAAGATTTTTAATCTACTCGTAAGAACAAATCATCAATCATAGGTATAACTATAATTAATAGTTATTTTTAAGGAAAATCCTATAGCTTAGTTTATCAACACGCTCTTTAATTTATCTTATTCTGGAGCTGTTTCGGGCAGCTAAGCAATTTTCATCTCAGTGGAATATTGCCTCTAGTCTATACATAAGAAAAACTTATTTTAAGATAGATTAAAAATCTCATTACTAATGCGCCATCAATAATTAGTGCTTTTCCTTTAGTATCAAAAATGAAACTTAGAGATAAGAATATTCTGTTCTCAATTGCGATGGACATTATGCTCCTCATCCCTAAGAGCAAATCAATATATCACCTAATAAAAAAGGAAAACATACATGGCTACTTATAACGTTACTCTTAAAATGCCTGAAGGCGAACAAACCATTGAAGTTCCAGATGATGAGTACATTTTAGACGTTGCTGAAGAACAAGGTCTAGATCTACCCTACTCTTGTCGTGCGGGAGCTTGTTCTACTTGTGCTGGTAAAATTGACGCTGGTACTGTAGACCAATCAGATCAATCTTTTCTTGATGACGATCAGATTGAGGCTGGATATGTTCTTACTTGTGTTGCATATCCTACTTCTGATTGCACAATTACTACTCACCAAGAAGAAGAGCTTTACTAAGCAATTTAGTTATTTTCGGCTGAGGCATTCTCAAGTTTAGAATGCCTCTACTTAGTTTTAATCTCCCTTTCTCTTGGCATCATCCAGTCTTTTCCACTAATTATCTATTTAAACTATCAAAAGCTAATCTAATAGAGGTCAGATATGGCTCAGATTGCTCTATCTTTGAGTTTTTCTAGTCTTTCTTTGGCTAAATCTTTCACTTCTCGGTCTAAGAAAAAGTTGAGAAAAGTTCTAATTGCTGAAATAGCAGCTAACTTGCCCAAAGCATTCCAGCTAGGAGAAACAGCAGTAGCGGCGATGTCTGAGGCGAGTAGAAATTCTAAGGATAAGGCTAAAGCTACTCCCAAATCTAACCTAACTTGAGCAAGTTTCTCTTCACGATCCATTCTCGTGTTACGAAAAACTAATTCTTGGACTGCCTTCACAATTGCCAGAGCAAGAATAAAAATAGCAATCCCTTCAATTACTATTTTGAAAAGTATCGCTGTTTCCAACAGTAATCCTTCTGCCAAATGATTAAATTCAGTGATTAAGCCGTTTCTTTCAACTTGTGTTGCTTCATTGGTGATCGCAAAGTAGAGCCAGAACATAGCTTTAAATCCCATTACCTATTAGATTACTTTATTGCTTGATTGGATCGCAGCAATCTTACTACCTTTTGATTAAATCTTGCTGAATTGCTGGGGAATATTTAATTCATAACAGTTCATCTGGGGAAAATCCTGTTGAATCAGGGCGATCGCCTCAGACTGACTTGCTCGATCTCGGGCAACCAATTGAGCGGTACCATCTCCTTGTGAACCAACGCCCTTTCCACCATAAATATAGGGCTGCAAGGGTTGATGATTAAGTAGTTGATGCAATCGAGGGGCATTTAATTGTTCAGGACAAGCAGGAATCAGATGGCGATCAAAATAGGTTTGAGCCTGACTCATCAGCGAGCCAATTGTTGCCGCAGCGCCTGTTTTTATTGCAACCACAGCCTGTTGGACTAGTTGAGCGTTAATGGTACCTAAATAATATTGCACTTGAGTAGCGATATAGTTTTGAGCAAAGGGATAGCATTGATTGAGCTGTGCCAGGATGTACTTTGTGTCTTTAGAGCCAGCCAGATCGACAATAATTAAAGATAAATCATGTCCGACGCTCAAGGTTTCGGTAGTGCAGCGATCGCCATCAAAACTCATTAAAACAGGTTGTTTGCCATAGGCACAGGCTTGATCTAGCCTGCCACACTGACTGGAAGTAGTTCTTTCTCCCCAGTAGGCTAACTCCATTTCTGCGGTAACGCTTAAACCTAAATGGTAAAGTTGATTAAAGGCACGGGCAATCAGCACACAGACGGCTGCGCTAGAAGACAATCCTTTTTGTAAGGGCAGATCCATACGATAGTTATCTATTACCAGACCCCCAACCTGATAGCGAGTCAACGCTTGATAAGCAACCCCCGCTGCATAACTAAAGAAATTATTTGTCTGTGCCACCTCAAGTAGCAGTGAAGCATCCATTGGCAGTTCTAGGATTTGCGAACAATGTAGCGACTTAAACACTAGACAGGGATTCGTATCTACATGAGCATAAACTCCCTGATTAGTACCAACCACGACAGCGTAACCTGGTTCAATTTGGGAATTAAACTGTCGATATTCTCCTGCCCAATCACTATGTTCACCAAATAAACAAAGACGACCAGAAACAAAAAAATCCATATAGTCTAATTACTTACTCCTAAGAAACAAATTAATCTATTAGGGTAGGTTAAGGGGAAACAGGAAACAGGAAATGGGGTAATTGATCTACTTTAATAGCTCATTAGCATATGGATTTCTTATTGTTCTACTTAACGTTAGTTACTCAGCAATATTTAAGTCTCTGTAGATAAAACTATTTAAGGGAACTTGTTAGAATATTGACCGTTGGTCAAAACTAGCTCATGGCTCATACTAATTAAGCGACAGGCGGAAATAGACAGGATGCCAAAATTTGTTAAACATTTTTTATTACGGGGCAAATTACAGTTGAGGTCTACTTCTCAATTAATTAGTGAATCGACTAAAGTTACATCCGTCAGGACAGGTCAAGCAAGTTCTCAACCAGCTTGCCAGATTCTAAGAGCGATCGCTACTACTACTATCATCGGTTGTTCTGGTTTGCTAGCATCATTACAGCCAGTAACAGCTGCGGCAGGACCCTATTGTCAGTTTATTCCCCAAGAAGCAGCCGCCAAAGAAAAGCTCCTCAAAACATCTTTAAGCAACAAGCAAGCTCTAGCAGAATATGATGCAGTCGTTCAACGACATAGGGAAATGCTTCAGCTTTGTCGCAGTCAGACTTGGCCAGAAGAACAGGCTATTTGGCTACGTCTTTACCCTTGTGATATCAAACCAGGCTCAATTGATTACGTCCTAGATCGGATTGTCAATTTGGGCTATAACAAAGTACATTTAGAAGTCTTTTATGACAGTCAAGTTCTCTTACCGCCAAACGATAATCCTACACCTTGGACATCCGTCGCGCGCTCAACTGCAGGAGAAAATGTAGATCTACTGCAACAGACGATCAATAAGGCTCACCAGCGTGGCTTGAAAGTCTATGCTTGGCTATTTACGATGAATTTTGGCTACACTTATGCACAAAGACCCGATCGCCAGGATGCATTAGCTCGTAACGGGACTGGTCAAGATAGTTTGACTTATGTTCACGATCGCGCCCAGGCTTTTATCGATCCCTATTCTCGTCAGGCACAGCATGATTATTACAATCTTGTGCAGGAAATTCTCCAACGCCGACCAGACGGCATCTTGTTTGACTATATCCGTTATCCTCGTGGTCTTGGCAAACAGTCCTCTGTTCATAACGTCAAGGATCTTTGGATTTATGGCAAATCATCTCTCAATGCTTTGTATCAGCGGGCAAGTAATCAAAAAGGATTAGCGTTAATCAAAAAGTATCTTGATACAGGTAATTTGACTAATCAGGATCTCGAAAACGTGGATCGGCAATATCCCACAGAAAGTCTGCCCAAATGGCAAGGTCGTGAAGGCAATATTGAGGAGAAAGCCACCATCTCATCTCGCCAACGCCGTCTAAAGCAAGATTTGTGGTTTTTTACCGTGGCTCATGCGGCACAGGGCATCATTGATTTTCTCTCTTTTGCCGCTCAACCCGTCCAAGAACAGAGACTTCCAGCAGGAGCAGTATTTTTTCCCGACGCCAATCGTTTGGTCGGAGGAATTGGGTTTGACTCCCGTCTCCAGGCTTGGGATCAATTTCCCACAGATCTTGAGTGGCATCCTATGGCTTATGCGATATGCCAAGATCAGACTGACTGTGTAACCGAACAGGTCAAGGAAGTTCTGGCAATTGCACCAGACACAACTACTGTAACTCCCGCTTTGGCTGGCGCCTGGGGCACAGAATACCGTCAACATCTACCCTTGGAAGCTCAGATTGAAGCCTTACGCAAAGCAACGCCAGAGATTAATTCGATGAGCCACTTTAGCTATGCTTGGCAAGAACCAGATCTTGATCGCCAACGGAAATCTTGTAATTTAATTTAAAATGTTGGATTAGTGATTAAGATCTGCTATTATTAAAAGCGTTGCAAATTTGCGGATGTGGCGGAATTGGTAGACGCACTAGATTTAGGTTCTAGCGTTTTCGGACGTGAAGGTTCAAGTCCTTTCATCCGCATTAAATTATTAAATGTCAAAAGATGGCGATCGCCCACATAGGCTGGTTGCCATTTTTTAATTAGTAGTCTGTAGAGGCTTAGTTAGATGGACATTCTTAATAAAAACCCGATGCAGAAAGTTCTAAAGTTAAGCATTGTAAATGTTGTTTGATATTTTCTACAAAGTCAGTAACTAACTGATGTTACGCATTAATCAATCTGGGAATAGGGAATAGGGAATAGGGAATAGGGACTAACTTATCTGTTAGTATCGTTCATTGTAATTATTAATTTTTCCTTGTCTTGCGTAACGTCAGTAATTAAGAAGATCAGGAACTTGATAATTGACGATCATTATTATAAAGAAATATTACATCATCCGTATTTATACATAAAACGGCAGCTGAGAAAGCAAGTAAGAATTGTGTTGACCACTATAAATCTTCCTTTAGATCATTATGGTCAGAGAGATTTGAGCAATGTTAGGATAAAGGTAAATATATAAATATACTTATATCTTCTAGATATATACGGTTCAGTTATTTGGCTTCATAGAAGAATATTTGTTTTATCGCCTAGCACTGCTCATTTTTTTATTTAGATCATCGAACTCACTCTAGGTAACCTAAAGTTTCGACTAAATTGCCTGTAACTTGCTGAAAGTGATTTAAGGTAGAATTGTCAAAATAATTTTTCCAGTCTCCTGATATTCCTTTTCGATAATGGCTTTTGATGTTTTCTTGCCCCTGGGTTCTTCCTCTGGTAATCGTGGCAAATTTATGGCGATCGCCTAAAGCAATCAGGTCAGTCTCTGGTATTTCAATCGCTAAATAATCAAAAAGCTTTCTGAGAAAAGCATTATTGCTATCAACTAAATCTTCGTAACGGAAAATGGCAATGTTTTCTCGATCTTGAGCGACACTGCTCCAAGATCTTTGGGCTTCAAAGTAGCCAAACTCCTCTAGCCTGTCAATCATATATTTCAAACCATGACTGAAGTTAATTTTGGCTAAATCCCTACGTAATTCAGGAATGATGCTGGTTAAAACGTGTGAGTATCTAGCAGAAAAATACCACGAAACTACCGCATCTCTAGGATCTCTTAAAACAAAAAATGTTTTGTAATGGGATGGTTTGAGGATACTTAAATACGTTGGGTAGTCTATATATAAATGAGTTGCAATTGTCCCTTGGGGCAAGGGATTACTGAATGAAGCAGACTTGAGTCCTAACTGGACATAGGGATGAGTTACCAGCCCAGTATATTGGTAAACAGTGGGGTCGTTAAAGATAGATCTAAACCACTGACTCGCTGTTTTTTGAGTACAACAATAGTAGATATTGTCATAGGGCGAATGCTTAACAATCTCTAAGAGGGAGTGCTTGACTACCATTGCTTGTTGATAACGAGCGCTGGCTTGGTCGTATTTGTCCTGTTGTTGCAGGATGTTAGCGATAGTATGATGAATATTTGCTGCTTCAGGCTTAAGCTCTAGAGCCTTTTCATAAGAAGTGAGGGCGGCTTCTAGCTTCTTTTGTGCTTGAAGTGCCACTCCCAAATTGTAATGAGAGATCCCTAAGTCTGGCTGTAAGGCGATCGCCTGTTGAAAATAGGCAGCGGCAGTTTCAGAATCCTCTGCAACTTGGCGAGCAACCCCCAGCTCATTATTTTTCGCTGCATAGTAAATTTGTTTATCAGGAGCAAGTTCACCTTGACTATTAAGCACACTAGCTAGATTAAGCTCAGCTTCTATACAATTAGGTTGCAATGCCAAAGCCTTTTGATAAGATGCGATCGCTTGGGAAAATTTACCCTGAAGTTGCTGAACGTAACCTAAATTATTGTAGACGGAGACCAAATTAGGCTGAAGCTCTAGCACTCTCAGATAGCAGTCCTCTGCGGCTGGCAATTTGCCTTGAGCGTAATACAAATTACCCAAGCTAAACCAGATTTTCTGAGATTTTGGCTGAACCTTGAGAGCATCGTCAAATAACTCCTCAGCACTCTGAAAATTTCCTCTCTTTTGGGCTATTGAGCCTAAACCATAGAGAGCATCAAGATTGAAAGACTCGCGTTCGAGAATTTCCTGGTAAATTTGCTGCGCTTCTGCCAAACGATTATCTTGTTGGCATTGAGCCGCCAGCTTAAGAGTGTTAGACAAGCTTGCTTCAGACATAAGACATAAAGTTATTTTCTTCTAGTTGGTACGAGGACGAGAACTTGAGGTTGAAGAACTAGAGGAACTACTATAACTAGATGTTTGCGTCACCCTGACTGAAACACTTTGATTAATCTCAGTTTGGTTATTGTCAGAAATCACAACACGGCTAGTTGCTTCAGCGATCGCTTTGCCATCAGGGGAGACAATTCTTTTTCTAATAACTTTATGTTTATTCATGATTTAATTTTAGATAATCTAGGGGTAAATTAGGAGCAAACTTGATTTTAGAGTAATCTAAGGGATTTCTGGGCTAACCGCCCGATGTTCCTCCTTAAGCAATCTACGAGATAGATTTACTAGAATATTTACTTCAGACTCCAGCTCCGCCGCTGCTAGCTGATTTAATAAGTTGTAGGCTGGTTTTTGTTTTAACCAACGTGATAGTTTGCTAATTGCTGCGGGGGATTGATCCATTTTCAGCGCTTCTTCCAAGAGACAGGTAGCTCCTTCAAGATTGCCCGCTGACAGGGGAATATGAGCTTGATGCAGACACCAATCGAAGTGAAAAGCAAGGGATTTCGCGGTGATTTCAGCTTGGTGTTTAGAAGGGAGGTAGCTAGCGGCAATTTCAATCGCATGACGATGAGCCTCTCCCGAAGAACCATTCATATTTTCAGCTATGGTTATACTATTAGCTTGTTCACGGTAATGAGCCAAAATTCCTGGTTCGTACCACCAATCATAGAAAGTTGCTACTCGCTTGTAAAATTCCCAGTCGCAAGTATAGAGTAAATTTAGTTTGTAGCCACCAAGTTTTTCATAAGCAGCGCGGCGAATTACCAATGAAGGTGGACTAAGGGTACAGGACACTCCAATACGGAAGAGCCAGTCGGCTACAATACCGCGATGATTCCCTAAATTATGTTGTTGAGAAAAAATTACCTCACGCTTCTCATTGATGTTTTCATACCCTGTAAATGCTGCTCCCACAGATTCAGGACAATTTTCTAATCCAGCTTGCAATCGAGCATAAAATCCAGGCAGAACATAATCATCATGATGCAGTAAATGAATCCACTGTCCCCGACAGAGAGACACTGCCGTATTCCAGTTTTCTTGTAAGGGAATCGTTTCGGGAAATCGATAATAGCGAATAATTCCTTGACCTAAACTATGGGGAATCTGCCATTGTGGAGGATCACTACCATTATCTAGCACAATAATTTCCATCTCTCCCTCAGTCCACTGAGCCAGAACACTTGCGAGACACTCAGGGAAATATTCTGGACGGTTGACAACTGGAATTACTACGCTCCAGAAAGGGCGTTTGCCTTGAGATTTGGCTAAGGTCGGAATTGCAGGAAATTGATAATCCCCAATCGTTACCTCACCTTGAGGAATGTTAGGAATCTCAAAGTTATTGGCAAATGAGTTATTAGCTAGTGCAGAAGTTACCTCTCCATAGCGGGCATTAATGAACTTTAATCCCTGTCTGAAATTTACCGTTGCCTGATCTAAGTCCCCAAGATCCTGAGCAATTTTCCCTAAATTGTAATATACAGCTCCACAATCTGGATCTAATTGGAGAACTTGTTGATAACAAGCTTGGGCTTCAGCTAACTGTCTTTGTTTGTGCAATGTCCAACCCAAGTGATAGTGAGCATCAACCATATCGGGATGCATCAAGATTGCCTGACGGTAATAGGTAATGGCTGTTTGCCAGTCTTGAACCTGATGACGACTCAGACCTAATTTATAGTTGAGTTGAGCGTAATGAATCTGTTTTTCCTGGGAGAGTTTACCCTGAGCATAAAGCGCATTACCCAAATTGACTTCGGCGGCGACACATTTGGGGTCTATTTCCAAAGCTCTCTTGTAGTAGGACGTTGCTGCTGACCACTTGTCCTGTTGTTGGAGAACATAGCCTAAGTTATTGCAGATAGGTACTGAATTAGGTCGTAGTTCCAATGCCTGACGATAGGCTACTTCCGCTCCCTGATATTGCCCTTGACTTTGACGTAAATTACCCAAGCTAAACCAAGATTGGAGAAAGGTCGGCTGAGCTGCCACTGAGGCACTAAGATACTGCTCAGCATCTTCTAGTCGGTTCATTTGCTGAGCGATTATTCCTAATCCAGATAAAGCTTCAGCATGTTGGGGATAAGCAGTGATGACTCGCAAGTATTCTTGGCGCGCTGCTGCTAACTGATTTGCTCGTTGATACTTTAAAGCTAGTTGAAAGGCTTGCCCAACTTTAGGATCGGCAATTCTTCTAGACTTGTTGAGTGTCTGAAGTAGAAAGTCTTCCAAAGCTCTTACTGGTGATAGATCTCCATAGAGTTGGTGCTGATTGTGGGCAATTTGTTGGGCAAGATGTCGGCGATAATCAGCATCTTGACCCAAACCTACAGCAATTTGAACATATTCATCTTTGTCCTGAGCAATTGTCTCCTCCATACCGAGCATCTTCAGAAATCCTAGAGTATGGCGACCGCGCATGAAATTATCAGGTAAGGTGACGATGGGTATACTGTGAGGAATAGCTTCCAAAGTAGTATTACAGCCAGACCAACCGATATTGTCTAAAAAAACATCAGCGATCGCCGTAATTCCTACAAAAGCTGACCCATTTAAGCGAGGCAAGAATATACAGTAGTTTTGATAGTCTAAATTAAACTGTTTGAATATATTTGCTAGCCGCTGTCGGAATATATTGGTAGCGAATTTGCTAGTTAGCTCAATAAAGACAAACTTGGCATTGTCTAATTCCTGAGCAATTCGGGGAAAAATATCATCATGCTGTGGAAGATATTTAAATAATGATTGACAGCACCAAAACATAATGTCGCTGTCGTGAATACCAAGATCTGATTTACTAATTATTTGGGGTTCGATTAAAACAGGCTGATAGCACATACCCAGGTTGGGTAGTTTAACTAGCTCTTCCGTGTAGTTTTCCTGAGCATTTTCTGGCTCCATCAGCTCACTACTCAGGTAATAATCAATGGTGGGCAACCCACTTGTATCAGGATGACCCCAAGAAGTAATTTGCACAGGAGCTAACCTCAAACAACCTAATTTGTAGGATAGGGGGTTCATGCCAAATTCAGGAAAAATTATGATGTGTAAATCATCCTGAATAATCTGTGCCGCCCATTGCTCGACTGTCAAGGAATCTTCCACAAATCGCTCAAAATTCTTAGCAGCCTGTACTGTTGCTTCGTCCCTAATTGTGCCTATATAGTAGCCAAACAGTTCAAATTCACTACGATCCAGATTCTCTAACCATCCTTGGAGGGGAATTTTCCATACCGAATGGCGGTAAAAAAAACCGCAGACAAAACCAATCCGAATTTTCTGATTTTGGTTCAAATCAGGTAGAGGCAGAGGTTGAGTCCATTGAGGGTAACGACTCGCCATCAGCTGATGCATCAATGAACCATAGGTTGACTGTAAATCACGATCACCTAATCCCTGATAAGCTAAATAAAAAGGCAGGTGTGACCCGACAACTACTTCAGCCTTGATCCGCTCAGATTTTGAGGCTGCCCTCAACTCGGCTGCCAAACTCTGAAGATGATCTTGATAGTTGCTACGAGCTAATTTAATCTCTGCTTCAGTTTCGTAGATAATCGGCAGCTGTGCCAATGCCTTACCCAACTTAGCCTCATAACAGTCAGGGTCAATCTCTAACGCTCTTTGATATGAGGCGATCGCTTCTGTAGTTTGCCCTTGCTCCTTTAAGATATCGCCTAGATTGAGATGCATCGTTACCAACTCAGGTTCAAGGCTGATGGCAGTTTGGTAACAAGAGATCGCTTCTGTAGTCTGCCCTTGCTGCTTGAGTAAATTACCTAGATTATTATGCGCCCTAGCAAATTTAGGTTCAAGACTGATAGCGGATTGATAACAAGCGATCGCCTCTTTAGTTTGTCCTTGTTCTCTGAGTACATTTCCCAATTCGTAGTGTTCTTTAGCCGATTTAGATTCAAGACTAATAGATTTAGGAGTAGATCTAGCTCGTTTTAGATTCATCGACTTAACTTTTAAGACTAAAAACGAAAAAATGTTTAACTTTGATCAATAAGACAATTTACCTGTGATATTCTTTATATCAGCGTATAGATGAGTTATAAAATCCCATTGAATCTAGATTTGACGGTCTCTACCGCAATTCAAAAAGCCAATCTTCAGATTTCTGTTTAACAACTCTAGAGAGCTTTGGTCAAAACAAAATATTGGAAACGGAGTTCTTGTATTTGTCCCAGTACATAAGTGCGACACATAAAAGCACTTAAATAAGCCTGGCTTCCAGTATAAATAAATACACTCAAGTCGCTAAACTGCTTTTAAGCTATGCATAAACTTATCGCTTATCGCTTCTATGTAAATCAATAGCGTAAATCCGACGCTCCCTATGTCGTCGATTTAGCCGATTTATCTGTCATAAACCACAAATCCCGAGCAAGTACTATCAAATTTGAAGTTACTACATGCTGGGGCTTCGTCAAAAATATTTTGTTGATGGCAAAACCCGTGGTCAGCCAAATTAATTCACTTTAGTTAAATAGTTTTTATTCATGGCTTCCTACTTTGGTCTTGCCATTTTTTTTTGCGAACGATTATCTACCCAATATCACTAGATATGCTAGAACCGTAGGCTGATTTGATGTCAGTTTTAATGTAACCTGGAACAGCAACATAAGATGCACCAGATGCTGCACCGTAGGCTGCACCATAGCTATATTCATAGAACTTGGATGAGCCAGCGCCAGTTTTGGTTCCAGTAGCGGCAGTAGTCAGTAGACCAGTACCTTCAGCAAACGCATCAGCAAAGGCTATACCACCAAAAGCAGAGCTAGAATAGCTAACGTCCGCTGAAGCTCCTCCATGAATGTCCGATAGGTCTTTAACTCGATCAATAAATTCGAGGTCTTGAATGAACACTGTATGTAACCCCTTAGAAAATAAATTTTTGCAAAAGCAGCAACACCTTGATTAACTTCATAATCGAGGTGCTTTAGCGACTAAAAAGTATTACACTTAATAAGCTAGGCATCAATAAAAGTCACTTTATTGATGCTACTCTAGTCGATAGAAATGGAGAGGATATCTTGACTAAAAATATTAGTTTTTTAGTAATCTAAAAGCATTCCTCTTTCGTCTTAGCATACTTCGGAGATTTGCTAATAGTTTTGAGAGATCCTCATCCCATTTCAATTTAGTAGGAATACCCTGAAGAGCTGGAGAAGGAATTAGAGCCAGCAGCACTTACTCCAGGAGCAGTAAAGGTGAAAGTGTTAGCGAAAGCTTCAGTTTTATCACCAAATGCTTCAGCACTAGCAGTAGCACCAGCTACAGAGCTGTAGTATTTAGGATAATATTTGGACTTCCATCCACCTTGTACATCGGAATTGTCAACTGTTTCGATATATTGTAAGTCAGAAATAATCATTGTATTGAACCCTTTGAATTAATGGTTTAAGTAATCTCTTGCTAGGAAGAAAAGTTATTCTTTTCGTTCCATGTAAATAAGATAACCTGAACAAAATTGTAGATGTTGCCAATTTGGCATTTATATTTCGTTCAAACCAATAATCATATTTATATAGAGCATTTGATTGAGAAAGTGGTTATTAGCATCAAGCTATGTCAACAGGAAACTAGCTAGTATAAGCAGCTACTGAATGTGTCTCCACAACCAAATTCTTGATAATTCACCTATAAAGATAATTCACAATGTTTTAGATGAATATTTTGACAGATGTACCAATGATCAAATTTAAAAGTGTAGAAATTGAAACTGCTGAAATTGAGGAGCATCTTAAACGCGAGCTTAAGCTCAAACAGATTTGCTTTGATATTCTGCAAAAAAAAATTGTCGCAGAAGCTGCATCCTCCCGAAATATAGAGGTTACAGAGTCAGAAATTGAGGCGGAAGCCAATCAAATTCGCTGTTCTCTACGTTTAGAAAAAGCGGCTGACACTTTAGACTGGTTGGCTGATAATTTCCTAGATCCCGATAGCTGGGAAATAGCAATTAACCAGCATCTTTTAGCAGATAAACTGGCTAAAGCTTTATTTGACGACCAAGTAGAACCATATTTTGCTCAGAATCGGCTTAATTTTGATCGATTTGTACTCTATCAGCTTGTAGTTCCTTATGAAAAGCTGGCTCAAGAACTTTTTTATCAAATAGAAGAAGAAGAAATTAGTTTTTATCAAGCGGCTCATCTTTACGATGTCGATGAACAACGTCGCTATGTGTGTGGCTATGAAGGCAAGGTTCATCGCTGGGATTATCCTCCAGATATGGCAGCTGCCATCTTTAAAACACCTGTACCAATCGGGGAAGTAATTGGTCCCATAAAATCGCAACAAGGTTACCACTTATTCAAAATTGAGGATTATCTCCCTGCGCAACTAACCCCCAAACTACGGCAAGAAATTATTGAGCAAATATTCAAGCAATGGCTTAATAGTGAATTAAACTATATGATTCACAGCGATCGCCAGGCTTCTGAATAAGGATGTCGAACCAGCAAATTTCACCTGGAGTCTGTACTTGTATTTAGAGCTGTTTAGACCTAGTACAAGTAAGTTATCTAATGCCAAAATCGGCTACCAAAAGTGACCAGCTACACGATCATCATTAGCTATTTAAAAACTAGCTAGAGACTCAATTGCTGTTTGGCTAATTGATAATAAAGTCCCTGTTGTGAGATTAATTCTTCGTGAGTACCCTGTTCAACGATTAACCCTCGATCCAAGACAATAATACAATCTGCATTTCTGACCGTGGACAGGCGATGGGCAATAATAAAAGTAGTACGTTGACGAGTCATCCGAGTGAGATTTTCCTGAAAACGTCGTTCAGACTCCGTATCTAAAGAACTAGTTGCCTCATCTAAAATTAACACTGGCGGGTCTCCCAAAAATGCCCTAGCGATCGCAATTCGCTGTCGCTGTCCTCCAGAGAGACTATCCCCCCGTTCGCCAACTTTTGTGTTGTAACCCAATGGTAAAGACTGGATAAAGGCATGAGCTTCTGCCAGCTTCGCTGTGGCGATCACCTGTTCTAAAGTGTATTCAGTGCGGTACAGAGTAATATTTTCTAAAATAGTCCCCGAAAATAAAAAGCAATCTTGCGGCACCACCCCAATTTGCGATCGTAAAGATTTAAGAGAAACGTGTTTCAAATTATGCCCATCAACGAGAACTTGACCACTAAGAGGATGATATAAACCTTGAATCAATTTCACTAAAGTGCTTTTGCCAGAACCACTTCGACCGACAATGGCGACGGTTTGTCCCGCTTTGACTTCTAGGGAAATATTTTGAAGGATATTTACTTCTTCATCCGCCTCATAGCGAAAAGTAACATTATCAAGGGAGATATCTCCCTGTAATTCAGGCAAGATTAACTTCAAGTCTCGCTGGGATTCTTCTGATTTAGTTTCAAAGACATCGTTAAGTCGTTCAACCGAAATCAGTACTTCCTGTAGCTCATCCCATAAAGCAACCAGCGCCATTACAGGACTGATAATGTAGCCCTTCATCATATTAAAAGCAACATATTGACCAATTGTTAATTGATCCTGAATTACCAGGCTGGCACCATACCACAGCAATAATGTTCCGCCAATAGAATTAATTAGTCCACTCAATAATCCCAGGTTAATTGCTAGTTTTTGACCTTTGAAGCGAACATTTAACTGACGAGTCAACAGATCTTCCCACCGCCAGCGTAAGTCTTGTTCAGCCGTAATTGCTTTGACGGTAGAAATACCCGTCATCATTTCCACCAAAGAAGAATTTTGATCGGCAGTAGCATTAAATCTAGCTCGTGAAACTTTTCTGAGTAAGGGAGTTGCTGCCAAAGTTAACAATACAATCGGTGGAATTAGCAGTAAAATCAGAGCGGTAAGTTGCCAATTGTAGTAGAGCATCAACCCTAGATAAACAAACCCCGTTAAGAAATCCAACCAAGTCAGCAACAGGTTCTGAATTAAGAACTGCTGAATTTTTTGGTTTTCCTGAACCCGAGTAATGATATCCCCGACACGACGGGATTCAAAAAACTTGAGGGGCAAATTTAAAGCATGATTGACAAATCCTCCAATCATAGTCAAATCAAGACGATTAGCTAGATAGCTCAGGAGGTAGGTACGGATCGAGGATAGACCAATGCCTAAAGCCCCAAACATTAAGATCCCAATTACCAGCACATTAAGGGTAGACTGACTCTTATTTACAACCACCTGATCGAGAATGATCTGGGTAAAGAGGGGAGATACTAGACCCAAAATTTGAATCAATAACGAGGCGACTATGACAGTTAGACCAATGGAGCGATATGGCAGTACGAGCTGGAGGAATCGACTGAGAGAGCGTTTTTCTGATGGTGCTTCGTGTAAACTTTCCGTTGGCTCTAGTAGCAGCGCATATCCTGTCCAGCTGTCAATAAACTCAAGGCTAGAAATCTCAAATTTTCCTTTACCAGGATCTGCCACAAGCACTTTACTACCTTTGACGCGGTACACCACCACGTAATGATCCCCTTGCCAATGGGCAATCCAGGGATTTTGCTGCTCAGAAATTCGACTTAGACTCGCTCTAACTGGTCGAGCATGATAGCCAATACCCTCTGCTGCCCTTGCCAAACTTTTGAGAGATGCCCCAGAACGTCCAACACCAATTAGCTCTCGGAGAAAATTGATGCTTAAGCGTTTTCCCCAGTAGCGGCTAATCATTGCTAAACAAGCAGCGCCACAGTCAGAGGAACTCTGTTGTTCAATCCAGGGATAATTTTTCCAGCGAAGACGGCGCTTAATCGGTCTGGGGTAATCGATTTCCTGAACTTCATCATCAATGCTCTGTGACTGAGATAAATCCTCAGCATCAGGTTTTGCTATCGGGGCAATGCTCGAACTTGGAGTTTTCAGATTGACCAGAGCATTAACGCTGCTAACGTTTTGAATTTTTGTTAAGGGTTCTTGGCTGGATTGAGCATCAGGATTTTTCGACCAAGCAATCACTAATTCAGGAGCAAGTTCCGAAAAAGTTTGCCAATTTTTTTGAGGTAGCCGATAGATTAAAACATCAGTCTGAGCTATCCAACTATGACTAGCAGATTCTGAAGCTCCCCAGGAATCACCTACTTTGAGATTTTCCTCATTAATTAGACCTTGACTTAACCAGAAACGGGCAGTTGATTTGTCAGTAACGACTTTGCTTCCAGCATTAATTTTAGTTGTTTCCAAATAGGGAAGTAATTGTTTGATGCGATGACTCGGCAGAGCGCGTAACTGAGTCAGGGTTTTTAAAAAGATTAATTTTTGATGCTGTTGCGCCATATGACGCCATCTCCGTTCCAGCTCAGGCAACTTTCGCAAAAATGGCGTCAGATTTTTTAGGGGAATTTTGGCAATTTGAACTTTACCAGCCGCTACAACCTTATAGGGGAAAAAAGTCTGACACCAGAGAGCTTCCCCACCAAAGGTGGCACCTTCTGCCATCAAATTTGCCGAAACTTCTCGACGCTTATCGACATCAAAGCCTAATAGACGAGATCGCCCTTCACAAATTAAAAAAAAATGTTGCGACTCTACTGTTGGTTCGGGTGATTGAGCCGACGAACCTGACTCAATCATTAAGGAGTCGCCTAATTGAAACTCACATATTTCAAATTGTTGGCTGAGCTGCTTGAGCAACTCGATCTGCTCCGAGTTAAATACGCCTTGCTTTAACAGCCACGATAAGATTGTAAAGCGATTCTCGGAATCCCCTGCCGCCGCAGGAGATTTCATTGCTGTAATATCCACTTGCTCTTGCTCCGTAAAAAGCCATTAAAAAAGTTGTTGTTGAGCTTCTCTGTCAAAAATCTCAGTCAACGTTACATCGCGATACATGCGGGCAAGCCCTTTGTAAAGGATAGCGCTCCGCATATGTGTTGACTGCCTTCCGCGGTCACAGTAATTTTCTATTTTCTTTGAGCTGTTTTAAACACAACACATAGTAGTTTGATTCAATTACGCGAAGTCGTTATTTTCTCGAACAGGCTCTGATTTTATAAATTTAAAAAAAATTGTTAAAGAATTTAGCGATCACTAAATTCCCGCCAGATTAAATTAGGAATCGTATGCAGAGAAAATGAACCCATTCCTCCTTTAACTTTTTGTACCTTTTGAGACTGACGGTCAATTTCTTCTAAACAGCACAAATCTCTGAGTTTAGTCGCAGATTTCCGCGTCGGCGAGGTTAATCCTGACGGGCTTTGGGGAACTGCTGCCATTGCTTTGGCAGACTCAGAATCCTGCTCTCGATTGGTTTTCATTAGTCGGTTATAGGTTCGATAGGGAATGTAGTGCAAGGGGTTGTATCCCGAGAAACGTAGAATTAATAAACATGCCCAAGAATATTTGCCTGATATAATCGCTTCAACAATTTGATTGAACTGTTCATCAGTCATCACTTTGTCAAGCTTAGAATTAACAGAATTAAGATTTTGGTACATTGTTTTTCTCTTAAATTAATCAATCTTGGTTTTATAGTTCGATCCCGTCTTGTTGTAATTTTTTGATCGGATCGAGTAGAACATCAATAATTCGTTGACGCCGAATCACAACATCAGCTGTAGCCGTTTGACCTGGTTTAAACCAAATTTTTTGCTTTTCTTCTACTACATAATTACGTTCAAGTTCTATTTTTATGCGGTAACCATCTCCTAATTTTTCATCGGCTTTTCGGTCTGATGATACGGAAATCACCTTTCCTGGAATCACGCCATAATCTTGATAGGAATAGGCGTCAAACTTAACCTGAACAGGCATACCTTTTTCCACAAATCCTGCTTCGCTGTCGGGTAAGATTGCCGAAAGCACCAAAGGCGAATTTTGAGGGGCGATCTCGGCTACAGTTTCGCCTGATTGAACTACTTTTCCTGTATTGACCACGTTGAAAGACAAAACAACTCCTCCCACGGGTGCTCTTAAAGACCTCTTTTCTAACAAACTAGTAGCAGCTGCCAACTTATTTTGAGTTTCAGCTATTTTAGTTTGAGTTTGCGCAGTCTCCAGCTTCAGCTGTTCGACTTTCTGCTGCGCCTCAAGTTCAATTCTGCGCCGTTCTGCTGTCTTATGCTCCAATTCTGCTTCAAGCTGTTCAATTTTTTTCTTTCCTGAAACTAAATCCCCTTGGCTTTCTGTAATTCGAGCTTCCATTTCTCTTAAAGCTTGCTCAGAACGAAAGATCTGCTCGCTAATGTCACTGATTCCTTGTAATTTGTTGTCTGTTAATTGCTGCTGACTCTGACGATGAGCCTGCTGCGCCTGAAAAATAGCCTCCTGAGATATTGCCCCCTCTTCTGCCAAGGGTTTGAGCCTAGCAAGACGTAGCCGATGTTCTTCCAACTCCAAATTCATTTGATTCAGCTTATCCTGTTCTAATGCTGATAAATCCTGAACCTTTTGCTTTCTTGCTGCATAAGCTTGCAATTCAGACTGGCGTTGCTCTAGCAACTCACTGGTCATTTCGGATTCGGCGATCGCCGACTCAATCGCCGATCTTTGACTTCTTACCTCAGCTTGGGCAATTAACCGATGAGTTTTCGACTCAACCTCAACTTTTTCTAGCAGATAACGTTTTTGATTAAGCTCTTGTCGATAAGACTCTAAAAGATTCGTGAGCCGCTCAACTTCTCTAATCTGTTGCTCTGAATCTAATCTGGCGATTAAATCTCCTGCTGCTACTTCCTGCCCTTCTTCAACGGCAATTTGACTTACTTTGGCAGATTCAATGGACTCAATTTTGTAAGTTTCTCCTTCGGGGACTAATTTTCCTTGAGCTTTGCCGACTTTATCGATTTCTCCAAACCAAGCCCAAAGAGCAAAAGAAATACAAAATATAACCCCCCCCAGAATTAGTTGTAGTGGCAAATTAGATGGTGGTTCGTCCAACAAAGATTGCATCGAGGGAGACCACTTGACCATTTCCCCTTGAGCAGATTTTCCTTGATTGGTCTGAGCCAAGCTGATTTCTGTCGATTGTTTTACTATCAGCTTCGAATCTGATACTGAATCTAAAGAATTCTGAACATCACTTTGATGGGAAACATGGCGTTTTAAATTAACTACCTTAGACAACATTTTCATGACTTTAAAGCTAATAATTATCTTTTTCTCTCAATGAGTAAAACCACTGTTTTCTACCAAATCGAACCAATTTGACGCAGAAGACAATAAATGCTTTATTTTTTATTCATATTAAATGATATCGAAAATGCCAACCAAATCAAACCAATAAAAAGCAGCTGGAAAGCAATTTTTCAGGTCAAAATCAATTTTCATTTTCAATTAACACTTTATAAGATGTCGTGTCGCGAAAAAGCCAAGATACCAAAACATGTAATATTTGTTAAACCAACGTGTTTCATAAATAATCAGAAATAATGATTTAACTGAACTCGCTCCTATTTAAGAGTAACTCAAAATAAATAATTATTTGGATAATGTGCGCTATGCAACAAAAGCCATGTCTTTTTAAGGAAAAATTAAACATTCTAAATTATTATATTTT
>JBCDEP010000187.1:0-11608 GCA_039179675.1 Cyanobacteria bacterium P01_G01_bin.67 | reverse complement strand
GTTACTTTGATATCTTGTTGATTATCATGTCGGATTAAATACACTTATAAAAATACTTAGTTAGGAAAATGTAATTATGTTAGGAGTTAACCCAAAAAATAATTAAAATCATCAGCGATCGCCAATTCCCGATTTAAAAGCTCAAATTTGCAAAAGATTATTAATTATTTAAAGAAATCAACTAGTTTTAAGCCTACAATGGCGCACATAAAACTCTGACCGTGAGCTTAATTCTATGCTGAACTTTCAAATCCAGTCAGATAGTGACGTCCCCGCATCTAAACAGCTATTTGCTCAAATTCAATTTGCGATCGCATCGGGACAATATCCTCCAGCACACCGTTTACCCAGCACCAGACAGCTGGCAATGATTACGGGTTTGCATCGCAATACCATTAGCAAAGTTTACCAACAGCTGGAAGAAAATGGGCTTGTAGAATCAATTGCGGGTTCGGGGATTTATGTCAAACTGCATGAACGAGAGAACATTATCGAATCCGACTCTCCCGTGAATATTTCAGTCAATACCATCAAAGAAAGTATTGATCGGATTTTAGAACTAGGCTGTACCATCAACCAGGTTAAAGAGCTATTTTTAGAAGAAATAAACTGGAGGCTTAGCTGTTGCGAGCGCATTGTAGTCACAGTACCTGAAAGAGATATTGAAGCAGGAGAGATTATCCGCAAGGAGTTAAAAGATTCATTTGCGGTGGATATTGAACTAATCGAATTAGAGCGAATACCGCAAATCTTAGCAGAAATAAACTTTGGCACTCTGATTACCAATCGTTACTTTATCCAAGAAGTTTTAGCGCTCGTACCACCCAACTCGTTTCGAGTAATTCCCATTGACATGTACGATTTTAAGAAAGAACTAGAAATTATTCGAGGTTTACCTTCCCAAGCCTGTCTGGGCATTGTGAGTTTGAGTGAAGGTACACTCAGTGTGGCATCAAGTATTATCAACAGCCAAAGAGGAGATGATCTACTCGTACTGACCTCCTCCCTGAGCGATCGCGATCGACTGCGGGCTGTAATCCGTGCTGCTCATACAATTATTGCTGGCTATACTAGCTACGATCTAGTCAAAACAGAAATTGTGGCGATGCGGGAAGATTTAATTCGGATTCCCGATGTAATTAGCACTGATAACTATATTAGTGAAAAATCAATCAAGCTCTTGCAGAGAGAATTAGGTATCAGCAATACTAGCAATACTAAATAAATTAATCTCTAATGGCAAAAGGCGATTGTATCTACGTATATCGAAATTTTGGACAGTTGTCAGGACTTTACAAACACTATGGAATCGATTGTGGTGACGGCACCGTGATCCACTATCGTAAGCCTAGTGAAACGATTGAACGAACTTCTTGGGCAACCTTCAGTCGTGGTAATCCTGTATACACAGCTGAATATAGCGATGGTTTCGGCTTTATTCCAGATGTTGTTGTGGCACGAGCTGAAAGCAGGCTCGGGGAAAGAGAATATAACCTAATTGCTAACAACTGTGAACACTTTGCCAATTGGTGTAAAACAGGAAATAGTCACAGTAAGCAAGTTAGTAACTATTTACCAACGGTTAGCGGTTTGGACATTTCTAAATTATACGAGCCGCTCCAACAAGCACTGCGAGGAAAAGACAATCGCAGTACCGCGAAACTTACTGCCGAAGCCTTAGCCGATATCAAGTCGGTTTGGAATCAGGTACAGCCCAAGTATCAAGAGGAGATCGCCGAAGTGCAAACCTGGTCAAGAGTAGCCAAACAGGCTCTCCAAAAGGGACGAGAAGATTTAGCTAGGGCAGCGATCACCAAAAAACTAATCCACGAAAAACAAGCCCGTAAATATGAAACTGAACTAGGAGAACTAGCGGAAATGACCGAAAATCTGGTGCGAGGTCAAAAGGAGTTGACATGAGCTTATTACTGCTATCTTTGGTAGGCAACAGCATTGGTACCTACCCTACAAATGTGATCGCTGTTAACTGTTGACTGTTAACTGTTGACTGTTAACTGTTTGTGGTAGTTGCGGGCGCAGACACCAATATAATAAAGCTCCGAATAGAGGAATAAAAGCTACCGACTTCAGTAATCCTGACTCAACTCCTCTCCGCTGCATATCATCACCCAAAATAGTGGGAAATAAACAGCTCGACACAAAAAAATCGAGACTCATTACATGAACGAACTGAGTAGTTTGCCATTGAGTCACAAAATCTGACCAGTTACCCTGAGTTGTGCCCCAAATTAAAAATGCTACCAGCGTTATCGAAGCGATAATTGCGCTAAGGGGAGAATCGAGAATCTTCAGTATTCCATTTTTATTGCCCTGCCAGGGAGTATTGGATTTGCGCCAAGCTAAGTAAGGTAAGAGCGCAAATGCCCCTAATCCGAATGCAGCGATCGCAAAAGGATAGGGAGATATCTTTTGCCCCTCGACATCAAAGAGAATAAATGCCGAGTAGATAACGGGAAAAATCCCCATAATAAAAAAGATCGCTATCACTATGGGATTAATATCTGTCCATTGCCCCGTAGATAGACGAATAATTAAATCTAGATCTGATTGAAAAGTTCCTGCAAAAGAAGTAGACGAGATCACCGAATAGCTGACTAAAGCTAACCAGAGGCAACTCAGAAAAAGTTGGCGCCACATATTTTTAAGTAGACAATAAATGATTACGATTTACTTAAAATACTATCAAGTTAGGAGTCTTAGTTTATTGTCAGCTCTGTTAATTACCCTTAAGATTGAGAAATATTAGCCCCACAACAAATTCCAATAAGATTCATTTTGCCCCCAGCACTATTTTTGCTGCTGAAACTTGAAATTCATGGTAACCAGGGATATTGCTGAAAATCTGGCTCCCGTTTATCGAGAAAAGCCTGTTTGCCCTCGGCACCTTCTTCTGTCATGTAATAGAGCATGGTTGCATTACCAGCAAGTTCTTGGATTCCTGCCTGTCCATCACAGTCCGCGTTGAAAGCAGCCTTAAGACATCTAATGGCAATGGGACTTTTAGCTAGGATTTCTTGTGACCATTGAATTCCTTCTGCTTCCAACTGTTCGATTGGCACCACACAATTAACTAAACCCATCTCTTTTGCTTCTTGGGCGTTATATTGCCGACAGAGAAACCAAATCTCGCGCGCCTTTTTCTGTCCTACAATGCGAGCCAGATAGCTAGAACCAAACCCACCATCAAAACTACCCACTTTGGGACCAGTTTGTCCAAAAATAGCATTATCAGCGGCAATGGTTAAATCGCATAAGACATGGAGGACATGACCTCCGCCAATGGCATAACCCGCGACTAAAGCGATCGTAACCTTAGGTAGGGATCTAATCAAACGTTGTAAATCCAAGACATTTAATCTAGGTGTGCCGCGATCATCGATATATCCTGCCTTACCTCTAATACTTTGATCTCCTCCAGCACAAAAGGCATATTTGCCGTCGGTATGAGGACCCGCACCTGTTAACAGTACAACGCCCACGCTATTGTCTTCTCTTGCATCAACGAAGGCATCGTACATTTCAAATACAGTTTTGGGACGAAAGGCATTGCGCTTCTGAGGACGATTGATGGTGATTTTGGCAATGCCACCCCATTTGTGATACAAGATATCTTCGTAAGTTTTAGCCGTTTGCCATTCAACTTGCATAGGTTATCGCTACAAAAAGCAGAGTGTTTTCTATAAGATTAAATCATTGAATCGGGTAATTTAAATACTTGCTTGGTTGCTCGGCTTGAGTTTTACTACGTTTAGCTAAAAATAAGCTCAGAAATTCCAAACATATAATCTAAGAATCAAATTGCACCACAAGATTTTGCGATCCAACTATATGGTAGTGGTCAGAGTAGCTCTTTAAATTGTTTAATTTCACCCTAACTCTAGTATTATGCTTTGATCAAACCTAATATTAATCGGCAATTAGATTTTTATAGTGAATTAGTGTTATTGGCATTTTATTTTTAGCTAAATTAGTAATTTTAAAATTAGGAACTTCTACGTAATTACACTGAAGCACGTATTAAATTAAATCTTAAATCTCTAAATTTAACAAAAATTAGTGAAGTTGAGATTATGTAGCTGGGGATCAAGCTTTAAGGGTGTGAAATCTATATAAAGAAAGAGAACGTTCACATAAATAGAAATTATAATTGAAATTAGTTAATTAAATTTTTTACTGGTTTTTACGTAAGCAAAATTCGCGACGCAAGAATCATCTACCTTATAAACAGATAAAACAAAATGACTAATACACAGATTATTCATTGCCCCAACTGTGGCGATCGCGCAACTAGACATGTGATTGATAATTCGATTAGACGAACGTCATGCCAAGGTTGTGATTATTTACTGGTACAATGCGCTAAAACTGAAAGAGTAATTGAAGCTTATGCACCAGGAACTAATAGTTATTGCGTATTAGAATCGGCTTCAATCTGAATTCTTGATGCTCTTAGTTGTCCACAGGCGGCATCTGCCTCTAAGCCACGAGAATAGCGCACGCTAACGGCAATTTTAGATTCTTCTAAAATGTTGGTAAATTCTCTAATTCGATAGCTGCTTGGTCTTTGATAATCTACCTCAGAAATGGGATTATAAGGAATCAAATTAACATGGGTTTGAAACCCCTTCAGGCACTGTACTAATTCTCGGGCATTTTCGGGTAAATCGTTTATTCCTGCCAGAAGAATATATTCAAAGGTTACTCTTCTTCCTGTAACTTGAACATAGTCGCGACATTCATCCAATAAATTTTCTAGAGTATACTTTCTCGCACTAGGTATTAACTGTTGTCGCAAGGCTTGATTGGAAGCATGAAGGCTAACTGCCAAAACAATTTGTAATTTGTGTTGAGCTAACTGCTGTATCTTACCTGGGATACCCACCGTGGAGACAGTGAGCGATCGCGCACCAATCCCCACATCTTGATTAAGGGATTTAACCGCAGGGACTACCTCCCCAATATTTGCCATTGGTTCTCCCATACCCATAAAGACAACGTTACTAACTCGTTGCCCAAAATCGGCTTGAACTGTTAATACTTGATCGATAATTTCGTGAGCCTTGAGATTACGAATAAAGCCACCTTTGCCTGTAGCGCAGAAATCGCAATCCATCGGGCAGCCAACTTGAGAAGAGACACATACCGTCAGTCGTTTTGCAGTCGGAATGCCCACCGCTTCAATAATCAAGCCATCAGCCAGACGTAGTAAGTATTTACGAGTTTGATCGGGTGCTATGCTGTGATAATGAATTGTAGAACGTCCAATGGGATAGTCCGCCATTTCTTCCCGCCACTGTTTGGGGAAAACGGAAATATCTTCCAGCGATCGCGCTCCTTTTTGATAGAGCCACTGATAAAGTTGTTTTCCCCTGTAGCTGGGCTGACCTTCCTGTTGCACCCAGGCTGTTAATTCTGATAGAGATTTTCCGAGAAGAACATCATTGATGCTTGATGGTTTTAATGTTTGTAGCGTCATTGTTTTTCGATTATGGGCAAAATGAGATGCAAATACTTGAGGCGCTTGATTAAAGATTTGGATTCAGTTATTGATTGGTAATTCTAATTGGCAGGCTTGCTCAGCTATTATCATTTTACAGTTAAGGAGGTAGATGTCATGAAAGAGAAAATAGTTTTGGTCAAGGATAGGGAAATAGTTAACGACTCTTTTGACTACATACGGCTTATATCTTTGCGGCTTAATACCAATGAATCAGGAGGAAATTAATTAGGATGACTATAGAGTTTGAGATCTAATTGAGCGCAAGCTTTTTGAGAAAAAGTCGAATAAAACAAAGATTGATTTTAGCTGTGGCATGATTTAAACTGCGTTCAAAATTCTTGACTAGACGGTAGAGAGAGCTAATGACGTACTCAGATTTAAGTAGATCAGCCACTACATCTTTAAAATCAGAACTATTTTGACTCAATTCATACCTTTCCTAAACTTAATTGACTGCACTTCTACTAGATCGCGAATTATAGGTACCCGAGGCTGAATATATTCAGAAATAGCTTTAATTTCCGTACGATCCAAGACAACTTCGATCAAAATCAAAGACTCAATTGTATGAATCAGTTCTAGGTCAGTTAAATCTAAAACCTCTTCTTCTAATTGTTCGATTATTAGCCAAATTTTTTTTAACAGCACCTTTGTAAGCATGACGAATGTATGTTGATTCCTGCAAAAACACTAAAATTATTGAAACTAATTAGTGTGAACCATACATTTACATAATAATTTTCAAAAGTTCAAATTTAACATTTTCAGATCGCTTAATCCCAGCAATCACTTATTCAGCATAGAATCAATGTAAAAACTGAATACTAGGAGGATTTCATTGATGTAATCATGACATTTCTTATAAATTCAATATTTTTGTTTAGAATTATTCTAGATTTATGGTAATAGATTTGTACTATTATAGAAGCAAAAATTCTTGCGATACGCTATCAGCGATCGCCCATAATTAATGCTAATCGACTCGTTAATGGGTAATTATTTACAGTTAGGTAATGTTTTCGTTTCTATATTTATTCTCTTATTCGGATTTTCTCTGCTTCATCGTTTGGAATTTAATTTTCAGAAGAAAGCCATCTATTTTTTCCTAATAGGAATTGTTTTATTTGCAATCACTGAAGTTTTGATTCTGGGTAATACATCCTGGAAATCAGAACTGATTGCAATACTTACAGATATAGCTAAAAGTAGTTTTATTATCTGCTTTGGGATAACCCTCTTCTTTTTCAGGAAATCAGAACAGTATGAAGTCGCAAAATTACATAGACAAGCATTTAGAGACATTCTTACAGGACTCTATAACTATGCTTTCTTCCGCCAATCAGGACAGCAAAAGTTTTTAGAGGCAAAGCGGAGCCGATTACCTCTAAGTATCATGATGTTAGATATTGATAACTTTAAAGCCTACAATGATCAATTTGGTCATCAAGCTGGAAATATCGCTTTACGGTGTTTTGCAAGAGAATTAAAGCATAGCACCAGAGATTATGATTTGGTTGCTCGATATGGTGGAGAAGAATTTGTTGTTTTGGTAACCGCTAATCTTAATAATACCTTTGATCTTGCTCAACGCATTCATCAGAGAATTGCTACAGTTTGTACTCCTTCATCCCATCCAGAACTGTATAGATCGATCACGGTTTCTATTGGACTTGCATCAGTGACGGAGTCGATTAATACGTTAGAAGATCTAATTGAGGCTGCTGATATGGAATTGTACCGTGCTAAACAGGCAGGAAAAAATAGGGTTCACTTTATTAATGAGATGCGGAATTCGTCATCTTAGATATGATTAATCTGAGTTAAGAATCGCATCCCTATTCAGATGATTCTTCAAATGCTTGCTCCAATCTCTCGCACCATCAATAATCCGTAATATCTCAACCGCACTTGCTTTACTTTCAGATAATTTTGGGTTGATTAGCCTCAAGAGCGATCGCCATAGCTTAAATTTCTAGAAATTTTATTAATTTTGTAGCATAAGTAACCGTCTGGCAGAAAAATTAGAAGGTAAATAAATTTAAGTCTAATCAAATGCCAGAAAGAAAAAGAATTGGTATTTTGACCAGTGGTGGTGATTGTGCGGGTTTGAATGCAGTAATTCGGGCAGTTACTCGTTGTGCGGTTAATGTTTATGGTTGGGAAGTGCTAGGAATCTGTAAAGCTACTCATGGCTTGATGGCTCGTCCTCCTGAAGCAATGCCTTTAGATGTGACTAAAGTAGATAGTCTCTTAACGATGGGGGGCACTATTTTGGGGACAACCAATAAAGGAGATCCTTTTGCTTTTCCGATGTCTAATGGTGATTTAATTGATCGTTCATCAGAAATTATTGAAGGTTATAAGCAATTAGATTTGGATGCTTTGATTGGTATTGGCGGTGATGGCAGCTTAGCCATTCTGCGTAAACTGGCACAGCAAGGAGGGATTAACCTCGTCGGAATTCCTAAAACCATTGATAATGATGTCGGAATTACCGAACGTTCTATTGGATTTGATACAGCAGTAAATATTGCCACTGAAGCAATTGATCGACTTCATTTCACTGCGGCTAGCCATAGTCGGGTCATGATTCTGGAAGTGATGGGTCGAGATGCAGGACACATTGCTCTCAATGCAGGAATTGCGGGAGGCGCTAATATGATCATGATTCCTGAAATTCCCTACAAAATTGAAAATATTTGCCAACATATTCAGAAAAGACAGGCTAGGGGACAAGATTATTCGATCGCCGTAGTTTCTGAAGCGGTATGTACGGAAACAGGTGATGTTTTAGAACAAGGTCATTTCGCTGACTGTCGTTTGGGGGGGATTGGTCAATACCTCGCTGAGCAAATTACCCAAAAAAGTGGTGCTGAGACTAGAGTAACTGTTTTGGGTCATACTCAACGGGGCGGTATTTCTTCGCCCTTGGATCGTATCTTAGCCTCAGCTTTTGGGGTAGCAGCAGTAAATTTGATTGCGGAAGAGAAATACGATCGCCTGGTGGCTTGGCACGATCGTCAAGTAATCAATATACCGATCGCTGATGCGATTAAAGATTATCGTGCGGTAGATCCTGAAGATACTCTGGTCAAAACCGCTAGAGGCTTGGGGATCTGTCTGGGAGATTGATTATTTTTTGCTGATTACAAGCTGATTAATAATAGTAGATAAAAATTATCTGGCGATTAAAATTAAAGGATTAGGCGATCGCCAGACAAGCTATCAGATTTGGGATTTCAAAGGAGATTGTTACTGCTATTGATTCGATTCTGCTCTTTCTTGGAGACGAGACTAGTACCGTCAAGTGCAACCCCTAAACCCCAACCTAAAATAGGGTAGACACTCCAGAAATCTTGGGGTGTTGTCATAAGGTTTAGTACGACCAGAAAAATGCTCACTGTTAAATAGGGAATTAGATGGAACCTAATAAATCTACTTTTCTTTTGAGCTTGTTTTTGACTTGCTTGTTTACTCAATGACCATGATTGTTCGGCTTGTTGCAGCACTATTGGAGATATACCTACTTCTAGCGCTAGATTTTGTAATTGTTCCTGGTCAATATCACCATCTTGTTGAATTACCGATGCAATCCGCAAGATATCTTGTACGTCTTCATTGCTATATTTTTTAGACATTGTCACCTCGTAGAAAAGTATTTTTTAATTTATTACATGTCAGTTTTGACATCAATAAATCATTGTTTGGGTAGGGACGAATCGCGATTTGCTCCTACAAAATCTTCCTAAAGAGATTCGACCCTGGCGATAGTTTCATCTAGCCACTGGAGGTACATTTTTTCATAAGCCAGACCATTTTCTAGGGTCATCCGCCAAAATTGTGCCTCACGTTCAAAATCAAGGCGATCGCCATTTGCGAGAGCTGGTATCGCAAATACTTCTGGTTCAATCTCTTGATATTGATCCAATTGTCGCTGATGTAACTGCCTTTGAAACCTCAGCTCACTAAGTACATCATCCCGATCTCTAGAGCCTGAGAAAAATAGTCTTACTAATAAACTATCTTTACTGGGGGGTAATTCCCTGAGACTTTGACCTTGCCATGACTTCAACTGAGATTGACCTAATTCAGCAATTTCATATACTCTTCGCTCCAGCTTGTCATCATTATTATCAATAACCGAGGTTACTAACCCTTGCTGCTCCATCTTGCGTAAAGTCGTATAAATCTGACTGTGATAAGCATGCCAAAAATGGGCAGTTGAGCCATCGACCAAACGTTTGAGGTCATAACCCGTCATGGGTTGATAATTGAGAAATCCCAGAAGAATATATTTCAACATATATATAGCATTACATATAACTAATAACATGTCAATAATTACATGTTATTAGTTAAATCCTTTTTACATACAATACTTAAAGGCTATGTTGAGTTAAAAGGTAGTAGAGTTTTAGTTGATTCTGCGCTTTCAATTCCTAGCATCTTTCAGAAATCGGATTTCATATTAAAAACAATTAATTGATTAAATCTCGTGTCAAGACATTTCAATCTTGGCAAATCTGGAAAAATTAGGAGATCGTCACTTTTTAAGCTGTTGTTCGATTGCATCACAGGCTACATTTACACCATTTTCTGACCGTACTATCTGCCCGATTTCTGCTGCTTTGACGGTATAACTTGAATCTTCAAGTAATTTACTCAACTCTTGAGCAACTCGCGATGCTGAATATTGGTCGCGAAGAATTGTACGTGAAGTTCCCAAACGTTGAACTCGTGCAGCATTGTCAGGTTGGTCGCCAATGTAAGGCACAATTAATGTCGGGCAATCTGCTTTGAGAGCTTGAGCCGTAGTGCCGATGCCACCCTGATGAACGATCGCACAGGCATAAGGAAAAATTTTCGAGTATGGAGCATAGTCTAGAGCAATAATATCTTTTGGCAGATCTTCAGGAAGAATATTTCTATCCATTAGCAAAACAGCTCTACGGTTTAATTCCGTTGCGGCTTTAATACTTTCTCGATAAAAAGTACCAGGATTTAGCACAGCAGCCGAACCTAACGTAAATACAATCGGCGGTTCACCTGCATTTAAAAACTGCTGAAGCTCTAGGGTGAGTTCTACTCGATCTAGATTGTTGTCATAAAATATAAATCCAGTCAAGACAGTATTTATAGTCCAATCAGGTTGGGGTTTTGCTAATACTGACGAGAACATTGCTAGGACAAGATAAGGAGAAAATTTGTCATCAATTATAGGATTACCAACAAGTTCGGGTAATCCCAATTCTCTTCTAAGTTGGTGAATCGGTTCTGTCCAAGATTTAGTGACTAATTTAGCAATATTGATCACACCACGATTGACAGTTAGCCCCAATGGACGTAATTTCGCCAATAACGGAACTGATGCGAAAATGGGAGGATCGTAAGCAGAGAAGAATGACATTGGTGGTAGTACAGAAGATGCCCACCGAATTCCTAACTGTTCAGCCACTAGTCGAGCAGCATAGACTATTTCTCCAGCAATAATAAAGTCTGCATCTTTGGCAATGTCCATTAGGTCAGTATATGTTTGACGCAGGTTTAGCAGCAGCCAATGACGAATGATGTATTCCAAACCTGTTTTTAGGTCGGTCATTTTGGCTATTTCTGAAGGATCGTCAGGTGCGTCTGGACGGATTCCATGAAACTCAAAACCCAAGGCTTCAATTTTGGCTTGATATACTTCATGTGTCGCGAAAACAACATGATGACCGCGATTACGTAATTCCAAGGCGATCGCAATTTTGGGATGCAGATCGCCTAAACTTCCAATGGCGGTGACAACAATTTTACTCACGGTTGATCGTCCCAAGTTTGTAAATAGTTCATGGCTAATTGAGCAGAATTATCTTTTTTTAGAGTAATTTTATGGTTAAAAGTCATACAAAAATTTTACATAATTGAGATATCTTCCATAATCAAGCGATTATAAAATACACTTCTCATCTGGGGTAGTTTAATCAGTTTTTACCTTACTAAATAATGAGCATAAAAGACAGGCAAAGGCTTATGTAAAAAAATAGCCGAAGGCACTGTTGAAAGTTACGGAAATGGTGAAAAGGTAGTGTAATTTAAAAGTTCATT
>JBCDEP010000228.1:0-7465 GCA_039179675.1 Cyanobacteria bacterium P01_G01_bin.67 | reverse complement strand
TTAAAAGATACTAGATTCAAGACATATTATTAAATTTCTTACTTACATTTTTATCTAATTCTTGATAATCATATAAATCAAAAATAATTAGCGATCGCTCATGGGGTTAATATCATGCTGGAAGAGCGATTGAAGTAGTGTATTGTTTATAGTCACTGGCTTGATAAACGCTATTGATCTATATTTAGGAATATTTCTCGTGACTTATTACCTTGTATCTTAAAACAATATTTCCTGTCTTGGCAACAAGAAAGAAAAACTGCATCGCGAATAATCTTAATTCTAATGAAATTTATAATTTGTCAGAAGATATTGAAGTATTAGCAACTATCTTAAGTGATAACCTTTATCTTTTTGAAAATAAGCCAACTTCTTATGATGTGATTGCCTATTCTTTTTTAGTCAATCTAATTGATGTACCTCATGAACATTCTCTTAATACCTATGCTCGTAGTTGTGAAATTTAAACATACTTATTGTTAACGGATGAAAAGCAATTATTTTAATGATTTATAGTTAATGACATCAGTTTGAGTTAAGCTAATTTAGCTCTTACATTGTCTTTTTAGGAGCAGGGAACAAAGGAAGTTCTAACGCTTGTTAGTAGTGTTATGGATAGTAGCTTTCTGGTTGCAGACTTGATAACTGCTTAATTTAAATTAATTAGGCTCTAATCGTAGATTAATAGATGCCGAGGAGTATTTAGAGGTAAATCCTGGTATTGAGTTTGGAGCAGGTCAATGACAAACAACAGCTTGTGGCGGAAATTCTGTCGGTTTGGCACAATTTCCTTAATAATATTCATGATTACCATTCTAACTTCTTCTCCCCATCGCTCTGTGGCGGAAACAGATCAGGTTCATTGGGAATACAGTGGTGAATCCAATGCTTATGTCTGGGGCTTGCTCTCTCCTGAATTTGAATCTTGCACCTTGGGAAACCAACAATCACCAATCAATATTACCAACGTTGATAGTCGCCAAGCAGCAGAATCAGGGGAGATTAAATTTAATTATCAACTGAGTAACGTGACCGTAGTTAATAATGGTCACACGATTCAGGTTAATTATGAACCAGGAAGTACTATTAGTATTGACAATCAAGAATACGAGCTATTACAATTCCATTTCCATACTCCCAGTGAACATAAAATTGATAACCAGGCATCGGCAATGGAAGTTCATTTTGTCCATAAGAACGATGCGGGTAAACTGGCGGTTGTCGGCGTGATGATGAATTCTGGAGTTGAGAATCCTCTCATTGCTCAAATTTGGCAAGCTGTACCCGATGGCAATAAAGCAAATCAAACTAAATCCATGACTTTCAATGCTGCTGATTTATTACCGAGTAATAAGACTTACTTTAGCTATGAAGGTTCTTTGACGACACCTCCCTGTAGCGAGGGGGTAAGCTGGAATCTATTATTAGAACCAATCGAGGTTTCACCACAACAAATTACAACTTTTGAGAATATATTTCATAATAATGCTCGACCAATTCAAGCCCTCAATGGTCGCTCAATAGAGTTTCATCAGGGTCAAACACCTTAAGCTGAAGTTCCAAGACTATAATCTAAAGTCTGGAATCGGGATGATGCTCCCCTCATCCAACAAAACCACAGATGATCTTGCCCCTACCTCATAGTAACTGTCGTAGATTTTCTCGGCAGTGGCTGCATCGGTAAAATCATCTGGCGCAGCTAAAGAAGTATCGACAATTCGATGCCAACAATCATATAGCTTAAGTGACGGTAACTCGAATTTGAGTGGTTCCCAGTAGGCATTAAAAATTACGTGTAATCGTTCGTTACTACGAGGGTGGCATAGAGAAAAGGCTAAACAGCGGGAGTCTTCGCTCCAGTCAGGTTGTCCTAAGCGTTGCCCGTGCCAGATTATGTGGGGTTTAGAGCTGACTTTATTTACCTGGAGAAACTGTTCCTCCTTAAAGATTGCCAGTCCCTGAGTAAAGTGAATTAACTTTTTGACGAAACGCAAGAGCCCGCTATTTTTCTCGACTAAACTCCAGTCAAACCAACCCAGCTCATTGTCTTGGCAATAAGCATTATTATTACCTAATTGGGTATGTCTGATTTCGTCTCCCATAAGCAACATAGGGGTTCCTTGAGACATAAACAATACAGTCAGGAAATTTTTGATTTGTCGCCAACGTAGCTCTCTAACCGCTGTATCTTCGCTTGCTCCTTCTTCACCACAGTTCCAACTAAAATTATCATTTGCTCCGTCTCGACTGTCTTCTAAATTAGCCTCATTGTGTTTTTGATTGTATGAAACCAAGTCATTGAGGGTAAAACCATCATGACAAGTAACAAAATTGACGCAGCGGTTAATATCAGTGTCCAAACGGACATAAATATCTGGACTTGCCAAGATGCGAGCAGCTAAATTATTGACTGCACCGCGATCGCTTTTGACAAAACGACGGATATCATCTCTAAAAGGACCGTTCCATTCGGAAAACCAGTCTGCCTGGGCGACAAATTTACCAACATGATATAAACCTGCTGCATCCCAAGCTTCGGCAATTAACTTACTTCCCGCCAACACGGGATCGGATTCAATAATAGATAGGATTTTTAAGGCCCCTGCATCTTCAATCGGCTCGCCATAAACATCTCGGGATAAAACTGAAGCTAAGTCAAAGCGAAAGCCATCAACATGCATCTCAGAAACCCAGTAGCGCAGAGAATCAACGATTAACCTACCCACAACGGGATGATTCCCTTTGAAAGTATTGCCACAGCCACTGTAGTTTTTATACTCAGCTAGATTATCTTCCAGGATGTAGTAGGTTTGATTATCCAATCCCCTAAATGATAAGGTTGGACCATTTTCATTACCCTCTGCGGTGTGGTTAAACACTACGTCTAGAATTACTTCGATACCCGCTCGGTGGAGAGCTTTAACCATGTCCCGAAACTCATCTACTGCGCCTAAGGGATCTCTTTGCGAGCTGTAACCACGGTGGGGTGCAAAAAAGCCAATCGTGCTGTAGCCCCAGTAGTTTTTTAATCCAGGGCGGACATCTTGGGGATCAAACTGGTGAACTGGTAGCAACTCGACAGCGGTAATACCTAATTCCTTGAGGTAAGGAATTTTTTCAATCAAGCCAGCGTAGGTACCTCTTTTCTCAGGGGCTACCCCAGAATTGGGATTACGGGTAAAGCCGCCAACGTGCATTTCATAAATTACGGTACAGGAATAAGGAATTCTGGGATGCTGATCTCCTTGCCAGTCATAGCTACTGGGATCGACTACTACTCCCTTCAAGGCCTGAGCGCAGTTATTACCAGGGCGAGATGCCGCCAGGCGATCGTAAAATTCTTCTCCGACAATTGCTCTCGCGTAGGGATCGAGCAGTATCTTAGTTTTATCGAAACGATTTCCTATTTCGGGATCAAATTCCCCATAAGCTCGATAGGCATAAATTTGTCCTGCTTTGAGATTAGGGACAAAAACATGCCAGTAATGATAAGTTTGATGATGCAGCGAATCGAGCTTAATTACATAGGTTGGTTTTGCTGTCTGAGCATTATTAAACAGTAATAATTCAATTGCCGAGGCAGTTTGGGAAAAGACGCTAAAGTTTACTCCATTAGGATATACAGTTGCTCCGAGAGGGAAACTATCTCCTGGCAATACATGTGGTTTCCTAGACATATGTTGATGTTATGTTGGTAGCTATCAGTTATCAGCTTGAAGTAGAGGGTTAACTGTATCGTGATTAACCATACCACCCTTAGTCTGAGTGTAACAGTATCGATTGATGACGAGTAGTTTAGGCATTACAAATAACTCTGGCAAGACTTAGCTCACTAGTAATACCAAATAGAAAAAAGAATGCAACAGATAACTCGCATCGCCCACCCTATCATTGAATTATTCTGATGTGTCGCAAACATTTATTGATTTGGTATGAGAACCTGCTACTCTTGGCAATTAAAATGCCATCCTCAATACTTGAGGATCTGACTTTATGCAATAAATTCTCGAATATATCTATTAACTAATGCTGGTTGCTCTTGCTGCACCCAATGACTACAGCTAGGTATGTACTTTATTTGCCAATCCCTGACATAAGCATCGGTACCATAGGTTAATTCTTTTCCCAATGCAGTATCGTTTTCACCCCAAATGGTCAATGTCGGTACCTCTAAAACCGACCACTGTTGCTGATCTCCTTCAAATAGTTTAGAAAAAATGCCGCGATAATAATTAATCATGGCAGTAAGTGCCCCTGGTTTAGCCGCAGCATCTCGATAGGCATTTAAGTCCGCGGTGCTAAATGCAGTTTTATCGATCGCCATTCCCGAAAAGGCATCTTTAATTGCCTGATAATCGTTTAGCTGGAACAGCCATTCTGGTAGCCAAGGAATTTGAAACGCAAAAATGTACCAGCTTTTCAGCAACTGTTGAGGCGTTTGCAACCCTTCCGCAAATTTAACAGGATGGGGAATGTTTAAGACAATCAGCTTTTCAACCATTTCAGGATAGGTATAAGCAAAATTCCAGGCGATCGCTCCACCCCAATCATGAGCAACTAAGATACAGTCTTCATAGCCTAAGCCTGTAATTACCCCCTTGATATCGGCAATAAACTCGGACATTTGATAAGCTTCGATTCCTTCAGGTCTGTCGCTATCGTTATATCCTCGCAGATCTATTGCCACTGTATGATAGTCTGGGGCAAATTCCTCAATTTGATATCGCCAAGAATACCAAAACTCAGGAAAGCCATGAAGCATCAACATCAGCTTTCCCGTCCCCTGATCAACGTAATGCAATCTGATTCCGTTAGTGTCAATGAACTTGTGTCTCCAGTTATCAATATTATTCATAAACTAACTTTTGAATCTTAAATCTTGTATGGACGTAGCATGCTACATTTCTACTTGACTCTTGACTTTTAACTTTTAACATTCATTGCCTTACTACTTTTAAAACATCACCACTATTAAGAGGATAAGCAAAGAAATAGCCTTGTCCATATTCACAACCCAACCCGCGCAATATCTCTAACTGGGCTTCGGTTTCAATACCCTCGGCAATTACATCTAAATCTAGACTGTGAGCCAGATTGACGATCGCTTTAATTATATCGTAGTTGGTATTGTTGATTTCTGGACCAATAAAAGAACGGTCTATTTTGACCGTATCTACGGGTAAATAACGTAAGTAACTAAGAGAAGAATAACCAGTCCCAAAATCATCCAAACATAGCTTTATTTCTCGCTCTTTGAGCTGTTCAAGAACTTTGGTCACTGCCTGGGTATTTTCCATTAAGGTACTCTCAGTAATTTCTAACTTGAGGTTCTTTCCTGGTAAATTTAATGATTCTAAAAGTCGATCTATCTGGGGGATCAATTCAGGATGATAGATCTGAATTCGCGATAAATTGATACTCATGGTAAGGGGAGAATCCGCAGCAAAGTATTTTTGCCATGCCATAAGCTGATAACAAGCTTCTGAAAGTACCCATTGACCGAGAGCGATAATCTGTCCTGTCTCTTCGCAGATGGGAATAAATTTATCTGGGGGAATTGAACCGAGGGAATCATGTTTCCACCTGACCAAAGCCTCTACACAATTAGTTTTTCCCGTATCTAGAGAGACAATCGGCTGGTAGTTTAGATATAACTGGTGATTATCAATTGCTCGTTGCAAATCATTTTCCAATCGCAGCTTTTCAACTGCCTTACTTTGCATGCGTTCGTCAAACAATACTGCCGTTCGCGCAAAATTCATTTTGGCATACTGCATGGCAGTATCTGCCCAGCGGAGTAATTTTTCGGGTTCTTGGTTATTCTCTTGGTTCAATGCAATGCCAATGCTAACCGTGGAGCAAACAGTGGCGTTGTCTATTTCTAAGGGTTTGATCAACTCACGATAAAGACGATCGGCGCGATTCATCACATCGTTGACATCACTCAGTCCTGTAATCAAAAGCGCAAACTCATCTTCGCCAATTCTTGCCACTACCTGCGAGTCAAGATTTGCCACATCTTGTTCCAAGCGTCGAGCGATCGCTACTAATAATTGCTCACTAATGACATAACCTAAGCTATGCTTGATGTTGCGAAAACGATCAATGCTCAGTAGCAGCACGGCAAAACAATTTTGGGCTGACCAACAGCCAAATTGTAACGAACCACCTGACAAGGGGCGATTTAGTTCAGCATTTTGAGCTATTTCTCGGCTTAAATGCTCTAAAAATAGAGTCCTGTTTGGTAAATCAGTTAATTTGTCGTAATATGCAAGATATCTCAGCCTTTTTTGAGCAGCTCGATATTCTTCTCTAAGAACTGCTTCTCTCAACTCTCGTTCTACTGCGGGTACCAGACGCGATAATTTGCCTTTGACAAGGTAATCATGGGCTCCTGCTTTCATCGCTGCCACAGCGGTATCTTCTCCAATTTTGCCCGAAACAATTACAAAAGGAAGATCTAACTGCCATTCCTTGAGAACTTCCAATGCCGCGATCGCACTAAATTGGGGCATGGAATAATCTGCGAGGACAATATCCCAGGGTTGAGACTCCCTCAGAGCAATTTGCATACCAGCTTTGGTGTCAACTCTGCGATGAATCACGTTATAACCACCCCTTTCTAGGGCAATAGCTAGTAGTTCGGCATCGTCTTCTGAATCTTCAATAATTAAGACTCGCAGAAGTTCATTCATTTAAGACTCCAAAAACAGGTGGCAGCTGATTGACAGTTAACCAATACGTACTTATTTCTCTAACAAAAATTTGTAATTGTGTAAAGTGTATCGGTTTTCTAATATAACTGTTGCAACCATTAATATAACTGTCAATGAGGTCTTGTGGTTCATTCGAGGAGCTAATTATCACAACTGGTAACAGCCTCGTTCGTGGCTCGGCACGAATCCGACGTAAAACTTCGATTCCATTAATTTTGGGGAGATTTAGGTCGAGGATAATTAATGCTGGCATCCCTGCTAAGCTGCGATCGCCTATAGACTCTTCATCATAATTCCCTGTTTGTCTCTGTAAATAATCTAAAGCCTCAATTCCATCTGATACAACGATCAAATTATGAGGTATTGCTCCTTGAGCAAAAGCTAGCTTCATCAGTTCGCGATCATCAGGATTATCTTCTACCAATAATATATTTTTAGTTGGCATTATACATGTAGTCTATATTGAGAAAGACAGCCTCTATGTGCTGCATGATATTGATAATATTTATTTACTTTATAGATTCTTATTTACGTCTTATACATGAATGTGATATTTAAATTTAGTTTTTCATAGCTTAGATTTTTTTATGGTTCTGTATCTTGTATCACATTGGATAGAGAGTAAGCAATGAGTTGATAGTTTTATTTACTAAAAAACTTTATCTAAAATGTAAACATAGATTTGAGCTGATAATTGTTAGCTGAGTTCCTTGGTAAATAGTAACTAGAAATGACGAATATAGCCTTAG
>JBCDEP010000136.1:0-18130 GCA_039179675.1 Cyanobacteria bacterium P01_G01_bin.67 | reverse complement strand
TTTTCCCCAACCGTTCTTTAATACTTGGTTTTCATCAACTCATTGGTGTCATGAATCAATTTTCTTTTTATTTCCCTGATGGCTAAATTCTATTTCTACGATTCCTTAGTTTCGGAGAGTGACATAAGAGGGTTAATGTGATTCTAAATAGAAACCTTATGCATAAAGCTCCGAAGTTTAGCATTGTAAATGCAGTTTTCTATTCCCTATTCCCCATACATGCGGGCGATGCGCTCTAAAGGATACCGCTTCGCGACCGAAAGTAAGGCGCATAGTTCGCCGCAACTAGTCCTTTACACGACTTGGAAGGTTTCTAAATTAGAAGATATTTAACTAAGATCAAAAATACTTATGAAGGCATGATCACCTCCAGAATTTGTTCCGTAGAATTTCCTTGAACAAATAAGTTTTGACTAAGTTCAAGCAAATTCTGTAAAGCTTCGCGAGTTAAAGTATAGAGTCGTTGACCAATAGTTGACTCGTTTTCTGGAGCCGAATTAAATCGTTCTGATTTTCCACCATTATATGCGGAGCGGTATCCTTTAGGACAACTAGCCTGTTGGAGTATCGACTGCGCTACACAACTCGATTTTTTTGATAATGAAGCAATTCCAACAGGCGTTCTCGTACTTGCTTCATCTGCTCGTAGTTGTCTTTTACCGTCATTTCCAAGTAGGCTAACTCTTCTTTATCATAGTTGGGATACTGAACTTCTACCGCGATTCCATCTACTCTTTGTCCATTCGATATCGATGCTGTGACTACTGTTTGGTAGCAACGACCGCATCGATTCACGTAATCATATGCTTCTTTGGCTGCGAAAATTTTTTCACTATCAGGATGATATGAGAATGTCCAATCCAGAGCTATTATTTCTCTTCCTTTCCCTTGATGTATAGGAGATATCACTCTCCTATGCTGTTCCATTAATTTTTCCTGCTTCCATCCTGCTTCAAATACTGCTTCGTGCATTGCACGACGACTTACCTTTTCTTTTCCATCCTGAACCAGTTGGCTATAAATTCCTTGAAGAGTTTTGTTTGCACTCATCAATATCCCATTAATATACCGACTTATATGTTTCCATCCTGCTTCTTTACAGAATACGTTTCGATATTGCCTGAGGAACTGTGCTACTGTTTTTGGGATACCAACAAGAGGAAGCATTTTTATTGAGCGATCTTTCTCTTCTCAGTTTCCCACTTTTCATTTTACTTGAATAGTCGTGACCAACTCTTGAATTTTCTGCCTGCGATCGCTCTAACCTTCCAAGTTGTGTCCTTTAGGGCATCTGCTTTAGTGCAAGCTCTTTGTCCCGAAACGGTAACTTAGAGGAGCAGGAAATTAATTAGAACGACTATACTAGCCAATAAAACTGTCTTCTAAGCGGTCTAGCATTGAATCATCTGAGTTAGAAGTTCGCCACAGCTGATCTAAGCCGCTGGCAGGAATAGTCAGGTAAAGTACATCTTGGGGATGCAAACAGGTTTCTAGTAATTGCCAACTGTGTAAGGTTTTATGGTTTCGCTCCAGATACAGCGGAACAAAATCGGCTTTGATTGCCGCATCCTGCACGATTTGGTCGCAGAATGGATGCTTGGGAGTAATCATCGTGGCTAAAGCTACCCACAGCAAATCTTGAGTCATGCCATTACCTAAAATTCTCCCCCCCAAAGCTGCCGCAGCAAAAGAATGGGTCGCCAATTCCACAGGAGAAAGCACTCGATCAAACTCAAATACTTCCTGCATTGAATTTGCAAACTGGGGATCATTACTCCGCACAATAGTTTTGAGATGTGGATTGAGAGCCTTAGCGGTTAGACTAATTTCGAGGTTAGTTGTGTCATGGCTAGTGACAGCTAGCAAGCTGAGGGCTCGTTTAATATTGACTGCCTTAAGACTGGAGGATAAGCTAGCATCTTCAATGATTACAGGAATCCCCTGAGAGCGGATCGAATGCAGAAATCGGCTATTGTGATCGGATTCAATTACTACCACCTCATGTCCTTGAGAATGGAGTTGGCGAGCAATTTTGGCTCCTAAGCCCCCCAGTCCACATACTACATGATGATGATATCGAGGAATTCTGGCAGCATCAATAGTTTGCCGAAAACGACTACCTAAAACAAAGTCATTGATGAGGGCATAACAAATGCCAATCACCCCTGCACCAACAATCATCATGATGGCAGTAAATACTTTGACATAATCTGAGGCACCTTCCGCCACTTCTTCTTTTCCTCCTGCCCCCGTAATCATGCCAACAGAGAAGTATAGTGCGTCTGCAATTGAAGTTTGGAGATTGACGCTAATGTAAATGGTAGTGGCTAAAAAGATGACCGTCAGTAACGCTAGACTAACTAGAGCAACAGGACGGGCATAACGCTGATAATAGGGGATATTTAAAATTGCCTTGAAAAGCTTTTTTTGCCAAGAACGGCGCTTGACAAAGACCCTGGGTTTGGTGCCTAAAATCAAGCGATCGCCTGATTGCAGCCGACTACCATGCTTCATCGCTGAAACTAAATCTAACTCTCCCGTGGTAGGAAGATAGTAAATTAACATGCGGTGGGGATCGTCCCACAGTTCATTCAGCTCTTTACCCAACCAAGGGTGGGCTGCGTCGATAATTTCTTCCTGTATGGGCCAAGTACGATCAAATAGTTTTAATTGTCCGATGGCTTCGTTACCCAAGGCAGCAAAAGTAAATAAGGGTGCCGACAAGTTAGCAACGCTCATGGTGTAGTGATCGGGCAAGGTAAGATCTAGGCGATCGCCCAAAGTATGATTGAGTAAGCGGTTAATAATCCGAATCTGAGGATTAAGGACTCTGGCTTGGGTAAGAATAGCTAAATTGAGCGCATCATCATCATGAACCAGCACCAGAGTTTGCGCCTGTCTGATTCCTGCTTTAATCAAAGTAACGTTGTCTCTGGGGTCGCCAACTATAATTCTTTTACTAGCTGGTGCATTGATGGGAGTATGGCTAATTGCGACGACTTCCGCTCCTTGCTGCTTCAATAGACTGTATATTTTAGAGCCTGTGCGTCCTAAGCCACAAACGATAATTTTTGGTTGCATAAACTCTGATTAGGATGTCACAAGACATTGACTACACCCACTTAATAACAATTGTGTGCAACTATAGTCCTGTTTGCTGTATCTACAAACACTTTATAAATTTTTAGTTTCTGGAAAATTAATTTAATTCTCTATTCAATCAATTAACTAACTTTCGTCTCTTTTTTGAATTGCGTATTCTTTAAACCGCTCTAAATCAGCCATCACAGTAGACTCCACGATATCACCGATGAGGCTATCCATCAGTCTGCCGATAATGCCAGGTACAGCATAAGCAAAGGACATTTTGACCACGCTGCTACCTTTGCGATCGTAAAATCGAATCGCTCCCTTATTTGGCAAACCATCAACTGATTGCCACTCAATGATTTGTTCTGGAACAACCTGGACAATACGGGATAACCAAGTGAAGTTAAAGCCACCGCTAGCTAATTTCCAACGAGATAATTCAGGATTATCTTCTAAAATTTTGACTGACTCAATCCATTTCATCCAAATCGTCATTTGTTCAAGATCTGACCAGAGACTCCACGCCAATTCAATTGGCACAGGTACTTCTATTTGTACGGTATGTTCTAGCCAATCTGTCATTTTCTTAGGAGTTATTAACTGATCAAAATTATCTAATTGGTTGCGATCGCTGAGGAAACTAAACTGCCGCGGTTTTGAGTAAATCAGCATTGGCTAATATAGCTTGTGCTGCCTGCTTACCAGAGAGAGTAGCACCTTCCATACTATCGATATAATCTTGCTGGGTGTAGCTACCTGCCAAGAAAAAATTCCTGACAGGAGTTTGTTGTGGAGGACGATAGGGATCCATTCCTGGGGCTTCACGGTATAGTGACTCAGCCAGCTTAACCACGCTATACCAAGTCATATTTAATTCCCGAGAAGAAGGAAATAGCTTGTGTACCTGTGACAAAATATGCTGCGCGATATCTTCATTTTTCTCCTTGATGAAAGGATCTCCTGGAGTTAAAACTAGCTGGAGTAAGGAACCTTCCCCTGGCTTATAATAATCTCCTGGACTCGTCAAGGCTAAATCAGCAAAGCAAGAAAAATCAGCATCAGGAGTGTAAAGAAGATTATCAATCCCCTCAGCTCGAACTAGTTGTTGGCGTTTTTCTGCATCATCCAACTCAGTTACCCAACCATCAAAGCGCAACTGCACCGTTGCCACAGGCACTGCCTCTAACTTATAAATATTGTCAAATTCAGACCACTTGCGCCATGCACCAGGGATTACTTTTTTGATTCCTGGAACATCACAGGCACAAACATAGGCATCAGCTCTGATAATTTCTTCTGATTCAGCTTTACTTACGACAATTCCTGTAACTTTAGTACTATCCGCCGAATCCTCAAATAAAATCTCTCTCACTCGTCTTCGAGTATGAATCTTGACTCCTCTTGCTTCTAGATATTCAACAATTGGCTTGTGCAGATATTCACTAGGAGACCCTTCTAACATTCTGAGAACCGAGGCTTCAGTCTTGGTCGCAAAAAACTGAAAAATGGTCAACATACAGCGAGCAGAAATGTTTTCGGTGTCGATAAAACCTAGAGCATAAGCAATCGGGTCCCACATTTTTCTGAGACTCCCATTATTACCTCCATGACTCCGAAACCAGTCAGCAAAGCTAATTGCATCTAATCCTCGGATCGTGTTCATGGCTCCTTTAGGGTCAAGCAATGCTCTAACTATGGGGCTGGTACCTAGAGCTAAAGAATTAGCAGCTTTATCTACGGCTGACAGCTGAGAAGTAGTAAAAAAAGCTTTTAAACCGTTGAATGGAGCCCCAGTCAAGAAGCGAAAATCAAGCTCTCCAACTCGACCACCTTCGTTGATAAAAGTGTGAGTATGCTCTTTGAGACGAAGATTATCAATCGCACCGACTTTCTTCATCAACCCGAACAAATTATAGTAACAGCCAAAAAAGACGTGGAGACCCATCTCCAGATGATTGCCATCTTTATCAAGCCAACTACCAACCTTCCCCCCCACAAAGGGACGAGATTCAAATATTTCTACTTCAGCACCTGCATCAACTAGATCAATAGCTGTTGCCATGCCTGCCAGTCCTGCACCAACGATTGCTACGCGCATTAAGTTCTAAGTTCCCGAAAAGCAGCTTTATCTTAATATATTGTAATATAAATCACTGCTCTTGCTACTTTGATTCACCAAATGTCTTAAGTTTAATAAAAAAGGAAGACATATCGGGCAAGGGGATAAACTGATGAATCATCTTACTTCCCTCAGTAAATTCTGACGAAGTCAGATAAGAAAACCCGATCGCTGACATGAGAGATAGATTAGAATCTGAGTAATGACTAGGGTTGCCAAAAGCCTTTTCTAAATTTAAGGTATCATTTTCCGCCACCGCAACTGATAGCTTGTTTTCTTGTGGTTCAACAGCTATTTCTTCAACTTCATTCTCTACCTCAGTCTGATTAAGGCTTGCTATGGGATTGTTAGTGCTGCTGGAGTTGATACTTGCCAAATCACTCAAGTGCTTGGGCAATTTGCGGCAAATTAACCGTTCAAACTCATAAGTGAAATGTGGATTGGGGGTGCCTAGGCGCAGCCAAACGCTCAAAATATGCTCAATCGAGATAGCTTTGTAGCGTCCCAAGTAAAGGGCTTCAATAGTTGCTAATCTAATCCAGCTAGCGTGGTATGCATCGAGCCAATAATCTATTAGTTCTTCAGCATCATCACGTCCCAAATCAAAAGCATAGCTATCGATCAAAGAACGAGCTTGAGCCAAGGATAAATCTTGAGTTAGTTCAGCCATTGATCTTCGGTAATTTAATGTCGCTTAAAATAAGACTGTAATTTCAGGTTAGAATTACCTGCACTGCAATTGACAATGCAGGATTAATTTATTCTAACGATTAAATTGAGACGAATCTATGATTTTTCTGTCGAATTGTAATTCAAACGAAAATTCAAGATTTTAGCTAAGTAAAAAATTTGCTCATAATCAAGAAACTTTTACTTCTCAAATCAAAAACACTCAGTAGTTAACTTAAGCGATTTATTTCAGCCTTATTCTACCCAAAAACCTTAGTCAAGTTAGCATCGGCATTTTTTATCCCCTGGGTCAGATTTCAATCAAAAATATTACGCAACAGATTCCTGGTCAGTTGATTATCTTAAATTTATTCAATTAATACTTTTGATCGCCTCTAATAAACCTCTCGCCTTGTTTAGGGTTTCTTGATATTCAGACTCGGGTATAGAATCAGCGACCATTCCTGCTCCAGCTTGAACTGAAACCATGCACTGACTTTGTTGATAGGGACGAACAATCATCGTGCGAATAGTGATGGCGCTATTGAGCTGACCCTCAAAATCATAATAGCCATAGACTCCTGAGTAGGGACCTCTTCTTTCTGGCTCCAGCTCTTTAATAATTTCCATCGCCCTAATTTTTGGTGCCCCACTGACTGTCCCCGCAGGGAAACAAGCTTTTAATAAGTCCCAAGCAGTTTTACCAGATTCTAAGATTCCAGTTACGTTACTGACAATGTGCATGACATGGGAATAGCGTTCAATTGACATTAATTCATTAACATTAACGCTACCTTTTACACAAACCCGACCGAGGTCGTTACGACCTAGATCTACTAGCATGATATGCTCCGCAACTTCCTTGGGGTCTGCCAGAAGATCAGTGGCGTAGGCTTGATCTTCAACGGCATTATTACCGCGAGGACGAGTTCCTGCAATTGGTCTTAAAGTTGCCTGTAGTTTTCCGTCCTCTTGGACATCAGCTTTTACCATTACTTCTGGTGATGAACCGATAAGTTGCCAATCCCCAAACTGATAATAGCTCATGTAAGGAGAAGGATTAATTAGACGAAGAGAACGGTATAGATTAAAAGGATGACCTTTATACACAGTAGAAAGTCTTTGAGACAAAACTACCTGAAAAATGTCTCCTGCACGAATATAATCCTTGGCTTGATTGACGTTATCACAAAATAATTGCTTCTCTGTATTGCTACAGTAAACTAATCCTGAATTATCAGTGGCATGGCTTTTGTCTAGAGCTTTCCATTCCAATGATTTGGCTTCTATCGGCAGTGGCAACTGGAGCTTAAGCATGAGCTTAGTAACGCGATCACAAGCCAACTGATAAGCTTGTTCTAGAGTCTGATTGTGCCGCAGATCGGCATAAGAAATCGTCCATATTTTACGTTTGACTTGGTCAAAAATAATGAGATTATCAACCTGCATCCAGACCCCATCGGGTAAATCCGACTCTTGCAGTTCATGAATGGGAACTCGTGGCTCAATCCAACGAATCAATTCGTAACCCCAGACTCCGAATAAGCCCCCAATGCCAGATGGTAGCTGTGCTAGTTTAACTGGCTTGATTGAGGTCAGGCAATCATTACAGATTTCAAAAGGATTACCTGTAAAAGTTGTTGTAGAACCATCACGATGAGTTTGAGTGGTTGTGTTGCCTCTCGCCTCTAAAACCCACATGGGATCGCACCCCAAAAAGCTATAGCGACCAAGTTTTTCTTCCCCTTCAACGGACTCCAGTAGAAAATTATAGGGTTGACCCGCACAAACTTTATACCAGGCGGATACAGGAGTTTCTAAATCAGCAACTAGTTCTTGATAGACAGGGATAAAATTACCTTGTTGAGCTAGTTCTGTAAACTGGTCAAAGTTAGGGAAGATCATATTAGTGATTAGGGACTGGAGATTGGGTACTGGGTACTGAAGAATACAATCAAGTCTTTAACTAAAACATAAAAAAGAAGGACAAGTCAGGAACGTGGTTCTTGCTTCATCCTTCTTAATTTTATCTGCTGGCGCTTAGACCTCGTAAGGTGCTTTACCAGAAAATTTAACGGTGGCTGGCTGAGGATTTTTGCCAATGCTGCGGTCTTTTTTACCGTTGTATTCACGACCCTCATTCACCTTCTCAGGAAATACGCCATCAGCAGGATGCAAGTATTGAGTTTCGCCACTGGGAAAGATGCGATAGATTTTGTAATCTTGAATTTTGGGTTTAAATTTAGTCCGCAACTGCGCGCCTAATGCTAGACACTGTTCTTTACGAGCTAAATAAAGTAGGTTTTCCCCTTCATTCATAATTGCTGCGCCGCCAGTAGGCATTTCAAATACTTGCTCTTTACCACTAGACCAGGTAATAGCGTATTTTTCTTCAACTTCTGCTTTAGTTAGCAGACCTCCTGTACTGCCGCCAAACTGGGGCGTTTTTCCAGAAAGTTTAATTTCTTCTGCCATTTTAATCAAAATCCTCAATTAAAGGTATTTACGGCATCCTATCATTCGGATCGTGGCAATATTAAGAGTGTGTCAAAAACTGTAACAGTTTTTAGCAGCGCCAACCCCGTTGAGCTTACTTAGTCAGCAGCACTCAAAATCTTTTTTGGTGACTGAGTTAGTTCTGTTGCTTAAGATTACTTTTTTGATAGTTGGTGGAGGATCTTGTTTTGTTAGCCGAGGTTGTAGCAGATTTATTTTTAGTTGCCTTGATCGGAATCGTAAAATGAAAGATACTTCCTCGATCTTTTCCAGGAGATTCTGCCCAAATTTCACCACCCCAATTCTTAACGACCTGGCGGCAGATCGCCAAACCCAAACCCGTTCCCCCTGCACTACGTCTCAAAGCACCTTCTTCCTGATAAAAGCGATCAAAGACAGTTTCCAAACTCCCTGTCTCGATTCCTCGTCCCGTGTCAGCAACCGTGACTTCTAGAATTTTGCCGCCGTTGGTATTGACGGCGATGGTAATTTCACCATCAGCTTGGGTAAACTTGCAGGCGTTATCTAAGAGTTTCGCCAGCACTTCGACTAACCACTCCCCATCGAGCTGTACTAGAGGTAAATCTTGCGGGGAGGTTAAGTTATTAATCTGAGGCATTGATCGCTCGATGTTATGTGCCTTGACGTTACTAATTGCCAGGTCTATACACTCGGTAATTGATAGGGTTTCAATGTTCCACTCCACACCACCGCCTTCGAGACGAGACAGAGTCAAAAAGTCTTGAACCAAATTACGCATCCGTTCCGCATCGTTGAGGGCTGTATCTAGCATGATTTGACTCAATTCAGGAGCCATATCTGGTTCACTGGCTAAACTTTCTAGACACACTTGAATTGTCGAAAGAGGTGTACGAAGTTCATGACCAACAATTGCTACCAGGTTGGAACGAGTGCGATCTAAGGCTTCGAGCTGCTCATTAAGCTCTTCTAAGTCAGCGTAAGCCTCTGCTTGAATTAGAGCGACCCCAACTTGGGTGGCGATCGCATCCACTAGCGCAATATCATCAGGTTTCCAGGTAATAGACTCAGTAGCACAATGGTGGAGTTCCATCACTCCCAAGAGCCGACCATGATAAAAGATCGGTACCAATAACCAAGAGGAAATACCGTAATTATGAATCAAGTTATGGAAAAATTCTCCTGTCCCTTGCTTCCAAGCCAGCTGGTTAAGGCGCTCATCTTCTGCGGTATCATCAACGCTAATGGTCTCGGTAGTGGCGATCGCCTCAGCAAATAGAGGATTATTAGCTAACTGCCATTTTATACCTCTAACGGATTTGACTCCAGGACTAGTATATTCGCGATCAACTGTAGCCACAGAATCATTTTCACGACAACGATAGATAATACAACGACAAACCTCTACCTCCTCCCCTAATTTTTGGACGGCTACCTGCAAAATCTGCTTAGTATTGAGGGATCTTCTGACGGCATCGGTCACGGAATTTAACAGCTGTTCTTTCTGCTGTTTAACAGCTAAAGATTTGTTCGCTTTTAACAACTTATATTGACTCGCTTGAAGATAGGTAACTAATCTTTGGACAAAAGGATCGGGATTAGTCAAAGGAGACTCAATCGGAACTGAAGTAGCAGTATCCTCCGAATGTGAAGTCAAATAAAGCCGATGCGCTTGATTGATTTTAGTTGCTAATTCTGGTCTGTAGAGGGCAATTCGCTCTAGCATGATTTTGCCTGCTTTTTGGGTTACCTCTCGATCAAATGTCCAGATTCCCTCAAAGCGACGATTAGTGTCCATCACTACCCCATATTTGTTATCAGGAGCAGCAATATTACGCTCGCGACAGATAAGGCAACTAGAGTATTGTTCGCCAATAATAACTAGATGCCATTCTTGGGATAAAGCATCATCTGCTTCAAAAGCAATCTTTTCGTAGTCTTTTGAATCGTTGCTAAAGTTGGTTTCTGGCGCAGCTAAAACGTATACTTGATTTGATTTACTGGCAATACGTTTATAGCGGTGGGACTCCTGACGATAAAAACGCTCTCGCTGAAAACTAGCAATTACTAACGGCGTGTCAGAATCATTTAATACTAAATCTTCCATGGCGTGGGATAACGCTGTCAGAGAAGATTTGAAATACATTTGTGGTCGCCAATCCGTGCAATCAGCTAGCAATTGTTGCACCACAGATTTAGAAATGCTCATTTATGAAAGTCTTTTATTAATAAACATCCCACCAGGGATCATGGTAACTTCACCAACCTCGAACGGCGAAGTTCCTCGTTTTAACAGTGCCATATATCAATATCCTACAAAAAACTTGTAACCTTGCTACGATCAATAATTATAATTCGCAACAATTGCGACAATTTAGCAAAGGTTAACCTACACTCTAGACTGATGCTCGCTGATTAACGCCTTCACACTAGTATGTGTAATCATTTTCCATCTTCCCTCAGAATTGCGACCCTGCTCTTAGTGGCACTTTCTAATCCCGTTAAAGCTTTAGAAGTTCAAGTTGACCCTCAAAGTCCTGAATTAGGTGATACCATTTCGATCATAGTTAGTACAGATGATTCAGCGGCTACCCCAACAGTCACTGTCAATGAACAAAAATATCCTGTATTCAAACAAGGCGATCGCCACCGTGCCTTCATCCCCACTTCGCCGCTTAATGTTCCAGGAAAAATGACGGTTCAGGTGCAGGGAGATGGCAGAACTAGCAATATCGGTGTTTGGCTAAAAAACAAATCGTTTCCTATACAGAGGATCTGGCTTAGCGGCAAAGCCTCTCGTCCAGCTACCCAACTTGAATTGAATCAGGTATCAGCTTTTAAGCAGCTAGTGACACCGCAAAAATTCTGGCAGGGAACTTTTCGGCGACCCAATAGTTCTCGGGTATCTACTGGTTTTGGCATCCGCCGTTACTACAATAATGTTTTTGCCCAAGATTATTATCATAAAGGAGTTGATTATGCTGGTGGATATGGTTCTCCTGTGGTAGCACCCGCAGCAGGTAAGGTTCGCCTAGTAGGTAGAGAAGATGCGGGATTTCATGTTCACGGTAACGTGGTGGGCATCGATCACGGACAAGGAGTGTTAAGTATTTTGATGCATCTTCAAGACATCGACGTCCAGGAAAACACAATTGTAGAAGCTGGAGAACGAATCGGCAGTATTGGCTCTACTGGAGCATCTACTGGTCCTCATCTACATTGGGGATTATATGTCAATGGAGTAGCAGTAGATCCCGTCCCTTGGAGATTTACAGGCATAAACTAATAGCAAGCTCACCCTGGTCAATGTCTTTATCAGTTCCAGTTGATCAGTTGAGTAAAATAGGCGCTTTTTCCCAAATATCTTTCCGATCATCCTGAATAGAGACTAAGATAGTGCGGGAGATTAGCTCAATTTGAATGTAAGGTACGGTCGGGTCTCCCGACCATGTGCAATCATGTTGTTGAATCTATTTATCACTATCTAATTTTCATTATGGGAATTAATTCAATCGTTGAACAAGCTATCCAGGATGGCTATCTGACCCCCAGTATGGAAGCTGAGGTAGGAAGAATTTGCGATACCGCAGCAGAACTATCTGTGGAAGAATACATGGCTTTAGACAAGCTCATGGGTTCTCTGCTTACGGGAGAAGTCGTAGCTGTTCCTCGTAAACAATTTATTAACGTCATGGAAGAACTAGTTTTGAGCGAAGCGATTACTCGCGTCGCAGAAATCGAACAAACTAGCGATTCTTCACTTGATGTCGGTGATATTGCGGCATATGCTCTCAATCGACTGCCTCCTTTATATGCAACGACAGAAGAAGGTGCTAACTACCAACGCCAAAGAGCTAGAGAAGAATTACAAAGCTTAATTCAAAAGCAGGTAGCAGAGGCGATCGCTCGTTACCTAGACCGTCCTGAATTTTTTCCTGAGAGACAAGCCATTGGCAATAAAAATGAATCTAATATGGCTAGTCAGCTGAGCAATCTTTTAAAAGATTATGCTCCTAACTACGAAAAAGATATCAGCTTCTCTTGAAATACTCGTTACTAACTAGAGCAAATTCTCCACAGTTGTTTGCTCTCAAGTCTGCAATTTAATTTTTGGTTAGCAAGAAGAGCGCAAAATCATGATGATGGAACTTTGTAATTATTTTTTAGTCTAAGAAGATATACAGAAAGTCTATACTGAGGTTAATTAAAGTAAATGAATCTATCTCTTTCTGCATCCTGGTCTAAAGCCAAGATGAACAATCAAAGCTTAGTGTCTCCTGAAAAACTCTCTAACTACGAGCTTATTGTTTTTTGTCAAGCAGATGCCCAGCCAGATAAGGCAGCCTTTGCTGAATTGTTACGAAGATACCAGTCTCATTTGAATCGTCTCTTTTATCACTTAGCTCCAGATTGGCAAGAAAGAGCAGATTTAGCTCAAGAAGTATGGATTCGAGTGTATCGCAATATTCATCGCCTGCAAGATCCCGCTAAATTTCGCGGTTGGTTAAGTCGAATTGCGACTAATCTTTTTTATGATGAGCTGCGTAAACGTAAGCGGGTTAGTCCTCCTTTGTCTTTGGATGCCCCTCGCCATGTTGAAGATGGTGAAATGAGCTGGGAGTTGCCCGATCATGCTCCTAGCCCCAATGATGATTTGGCGACGCGAGAATTTTATGAACATTTGCAAGTCGCTATTTCGGAACTACCCGAAACTTTTCGCACGACGATTGTCTTGAGAGAGATTGAAGGGTTAGCTTATGAAGAGATTGCTGAAATGACTGGTGTATCCTTGGGTACAGTTAAATCTAGAATTGCAAGAGCTAGATTAAAACTTCAGTCAGTATTGCAAAACTATCTTGATGAAGAGTAAATTATTGAGTAAGGTTAAATTAGTACCAAATTTTAATTAAATCAAATTTTGAGCTTGCAGGATTTCTTGAGAAATAGAGCTAGCTTAGTTTCGTAACTTATGGAATTTCTTCTGATTACTGCCCTATCTTAGCTATTATTCAAATTTTTTTAACCAATGGTAATGCCAGAATGACATCTAAATTCGACGATTTTGAGCAGGAGCAATTTACCGATAGCTTAGAAGTAGAAACCGAATTACCTAAGGATTGTTTTGAACTTCTAAGTGCCTATCTTGATGGAGAATTATCTCCTGCTGATAAAAATCAGGTTCAGCAATGGCTGGATCAAGACCCCAAAATTAAGCATCTTTATACTCAGCTATTGGCTTTGCAAAGCAACATGCAGCGTTCAGTAGCTCCACCTAGCACAAAATCAGTTTCAGAAATTACCGCAGGCGTGTTTAACTCTATCAATAACCATCGCCGCAGAAGAAGACTGGCATGGTGTGGGAGTGCAGTTGCTGCCTCAATTTTGGCTAGTCTCACTGGTATGATACCTGGATTGAGTCCTCTTGGTCTTGAAATAGCCCAAGAACAGTATCCTAGTAAAGGAGATTACTCATCGGTGATGCTTGCTGTTGCGGTAAATAGGCCCGCAATTAATATTCCCAAAGGGATAACTGGGTACGAAGTAGAACTACAGAATTCGATAGAGAACTAACTAGCCGTAAGCGCTTTGCTAGTTATTCATAATAACCTGAATAGATTTTAAGATCTCAATTCATCGTTAGTAGGATTAAGTAATAATCTCAATTATCTGATTCTGGTTGAATACAAACTTGTTCAACCATTTCGCTTTGGTTCGTGAGACTCAGATTAACTACTATTCCTTCTACCGTGATGATGGAAGCAATGTTTGGTGTCTGCTCGTTATAAACAAACTCATAACCATTATTGACAGCATATTTATTAGCAGTGGTAGTTGATTTCCCAATAAGTTTTTGCCACCCATTTAAACGAGGGTGGAAAGCAGATTTTTCTCGGGTGCAGATTAGTACCTGCTCAGCATTCTCCGCTGGATCATCCAACTCTAGACTAGCGTTATCAGTTTGAGTTAGTCTTGTTTTCGCTGGCAAACTAGAATTCACCTCTGCAAGATCTTGAGACAGATCAGGATCTGGTGACTGTAACTGTGGTTCAAATATAATTTCATCATTGTTCTGCATCACAGAAGAGTAATAGCGATCGCCGTTCTTACCCACAAAGTAAGTTGTTTTACCGTCACTGGCCTGAAAAACACTACCACGATAAACTGCCTGTGCTGAAATTAGAACATTATCAGTCGAATCAAACTTTGATTGGCGATGATAATAAAAACTATTGCCTAATTGACAAATGCTAATCAGAAGGTTCTCCGTCTCAAAACTAAATACTTCCTGATAAGCAGGATCAATTTCTTGGCATTCGAGGAGTCTGATGCTTAGCCCATCGTTATAATCCAAACTTTGAGCAACGATAAAATTGGTATTTAGCTCAAATCTGATAGACTTCGGTACCGCCAAAGCAGCTGACAGCTCTGTCCCCCAGAAAGAGCATAAAAAGATGGCAAATAAAGTTTTTTTTCCACACCAATTAATCATGGCAAAAGCGTGTCTTGGGCAATAGAGATTGATTTATAATAAATATTTAATAATTACAACAGTTAAATAATGTTGGTAACTGCCTTAGGAATCGTTGGAACTAGGTATATAAATTTAATTTAGTTTAAACTCAAAGAGTAAAGACTTAGACAACGCCATTATTGGCAATTTCTTAATATTTTCCTAATTATTTAAAACTCTTAAGCCGAATTTAATTAAGTAGATTTAACCAATTTAAAGTTGAACTTAACATTGTTAGATAGTTATTGATCTTAGAAGGTAAGATTTAATAGTATTGCGGTTTAGCAAGTGATTAATGGCATCATTACCCCCACATCGACCAAAAAAGCTATCTCTCGGCCCATTAGAATCAGAAATCTTGGGCATTGTCTGGAATCTCAAGGTAGCAACAGTCAAAAATGTTCACGAGCAAATTTTGCAAGATCCTGAACGAGAATTAGCTTATACCTCGGTGACGACAGTTTTACAGCGACTAACTCAAAAAGGCTGGTTAAAATGTAGTAAAAGAGGGCGAGCTTTTTCTTGGCAGCCTCTAATCTCGCGAGAGCAAGCTCAAGCTCTCAATTCCTACGAAAAGCTGAATGGATTTCTCGCCATAAGTAACCCTGACGTGGTTGCTTCTTTCGCCGATAGTCTAGATACTGCTAGTCTAGAACGAATCGAGGCGATCGCATCTCGTCTTAACAGCATTCGTCGTCAGAGAGAGGAATTACCCTAGTGCATCTTTTAGTAATGCTAATGATGGCTCTGTTAGCCGCAATCATCCGCTGCCAACCAAAATCTTCATCACCCGAGTGGTCAAAACGTTGGGAGAGAACTTTATTCTTGTTCTTATTCCCTTCTCTACTTTTGTTCACCACTGCTAGCACCATTCTTTATATGGGCTGTCACGGAGAAATGTTAGGAGTTAGGGCAGGCAGTTTAGGCTGCATTATTTCGGGTATTTTAATCATACTTAGCCTAATTTCTTTATTAAGACTAATTTATTTGGGCAATCGCTCTATCCGCCAGCTAGCAAATTATCGACAGCAAACGGTTGGTTCAACAACTGCCAAAGTTCTGGATACTAATTTACCCTACAGTGCCCAGATCGGTTTTTGGCATTCAAGATTGATTATTAGCACTGGGTTATTGGATGTTTTAGATGATGAGCATTTAGCAGCAGTCATCGCCCATGAACAAGCTCATTTGTTCTATCGCGATACTTTCTGGTTCTTCTGGTTCGGTTGGATACGCTCCTTTAGCTTTTGGTTACCTAATACAGAAGTCTTATGGCAAGAGCTGTTACTTTTAAGAGAGTTAAGAGCAGATAGTAAAGCTGCGGAATCGGTTGACTTTCTATTATTGGCAGAATCTTTGCTAACGGTTGCCAAGGCTCCTCTGGAAAATACTTCTGCTTGGTGTGTCAGCCTCAATGACTCCCAAATTGGCGATCGCCTGAATGAAAGAATTGATTGTTTATTGCGCGAAGACGAATCTATCTCCAGCGATCGCTGGTATAGCTGGAGTTGGCTCAGTCTACTGCTATTACCTTTGTTAGCAATTCCGCTGCATTATTAAGTAATTAGGGCATGACTCAATTTTGGCTCTAGGCAATAACTTAAAGTGCTTTAGTAGCTAGGCTAAACCATAGAACACCAGTTAAATTCAAGACTTTAATCTAAGACTTCCATCTCCTGAAACCACCTGACCAATCTGAAATACTCGAAAGTTTTGGGCTTCAAACCAGTCGAGAACTAATTGAGCCTGATTGGGAGGCACAATCGCGGCAAAGCCAATTCCCATATTAAAGGTATTAAACATCGCTGATTGAGTTACTTGACCCGCTTCAGCTAACCAACGAAAAATAGGCGGAATTTTCCAGCTACCAAGCTCTATTTCAATTGATTGTCCTTGATTCAGGCAACGAGGTAGATTTTCTGGTAAGCCACCACCAGTAATATGTGCCATGCTATGAACCTCTGCTTCTGTTGCCAGCAATGCCAAAATCAGCTTGACGTAAATTTGAGTCGGAGTAAGCAATTCTGCGCCTAAACTCTTGCCTTCTAGGATTTCTGGGGTATCTGACCAGGAATGGTTCCCCGAACTAATAATTTTTCGCACCAGACTAAAACCATTGCTGTGGACTCCTGCACTAGGCAAGCCAAGGACTACGTCACCAATTTCTACTTTAGAGCCATTCAATAGCTTACTTTTTTCCACTACTCCTACGCAAAAACCCGCTAGGTCATACTCTCCAAGTTGATAAAAGCCTGGCATCTCTGCCGTTTCTCCCCCTAAAAGAGCGCATCCACTAAGACGACATCCCTGAGCAATTCCCGCTACCACTTCGGCTAATTGCTGAGAGTTTAATTTTCCCGTGGCTAAGTAATCTAGAAAGAACAGAGGTTCAGCACCAGAAGTCAAAATATCGTTGACGCACATTGCCACTAAATCGATGCCCACAGTGTCATGACGATTAAGTTCCTGGGCAATTTTGAGCTTAGTTCCAACACCATCGGTTCCTGACACTAAAACTGGGGATTGATAGCCTTGCGGCATCTGAAAATAGCCACCAAATCCACCCAGTCCGCCCAAAACTTCAGGTCGATTAGTGCTGGCTACATCTTGACGAATTTGGTTGACAAAAGAACGTCCTGCTTCAACATCAACCCCAGCGTCTTTATAGTCCATAAGTACAATTGCCTAACAATAAATAACTATATCTGTAACACAAGATGTGCGAACAAAAATTCTTTTGATTGAGCTTGATCTAGCTGAGTTGGCGATTACCAAAATCTTTTTCGCTGTCAACGCTTGGGAATATTTGGCTGCTTCAATCTCAATCTAGTTCAAGGATTAACTCCCTGGATATTTTACCGATTTTTTAGCATTTAGAGCCTATGATGCCTGAAATTATCAATCTTGTTGATTAAAACTTTATTTTTGATTTGGGTACTTACACAATTTTCTGGTAACGACATCAGTCTTAAGATAGATTGACATAAAAAATCATCTTAAAAACCTTATTAATTAATCAATTTAAAGACTGGGAGATTTAATAAAATGACTATTAGGCATCTGAAAAATACCAAGTTAATCCCGATCGCTGTTCTTCTTACTATTTTGAATATTAGTTTAAATCATTCTGGAGCTAGGGCGGAAATAGTTGGAAGAATCGTGATCGAGATTAGCTTGATGTTTTTCAGCTGCCTAATAGTCATTTTATTAAATCTCCCAGTCTTTTAATTGATTAATTAATAAGGTTTTTAAGATGATTTTTTATG
>JBCDEP010000208.1:0-9565 GCA_039179675.1 Cyanobacteria bacterium P01_G01_bin.67 | reverse complement strand
TTCTCCTTGAATATCTGTAGCAAACATTTACATGTTACATATTTGGCTCAGCTTTTTTAATTATCTTCCAAATCTTCCCTGGTGAAAATTTAAATTATGATCAACAATATTTTTAAGTCATTAAATTTTTAGTGTCAGTTAACCAAGTTGATACTTTGTTGTTTAGGTTCTAAACTTAGTCCCACTGTAGTTCACTAAATTTTTGTAGCTATATTATTGAGGTAAATAGAAAACCTATCAGCACATTTTAATTTAAATAGATTATGTAAACATCAAAAATACTTGGTGGATTTTAAATATTAAGTAAATCCTGTAATCAATATTAGATAAGTCATAATCCTTTAGTAGTTGGTCTAATATTGTTTATTCCACATTCCATTGTCGATAATAGTAAATTTTAATTTAAAAATCTACTTGTTTGATTGTTGAATATGGAAGATGATTTGCTGGTGTATTTATTGATTCATAAAATTCAAGATTTGCTTGTTATCTATTGATTGGCAAATAGTAGTTGATTTTTTATTTCTAGTAGCTAATTAATGTGACAAAATACACAGTTGATTATTGATTTATAGAATATTGATAACAATATGAAAGAAATTAATAAGCTGTTCATAGCCTATTTAACTGCTCGAAAAATACAAGTTACTAGCCATTAACAAATAATCATGACTAAAGAATCAGCAAGACTGCAACAAAGTGATTGGAAAAAATGGGGTCCTTATCTTAGTGAAAGACAGTGGGGGACAGTAAGAGAGGACTATAGTGCTACGGGAGAAGCCTGGGATCACTTTTCTCACGATCAAGCAAGATCGCGGGCATATAGATGGGGGGAAGATGGCATCTTAGGGATTTCTGATGATGAGCAACAGCTCTGTTTTTCGATCGCGATGTGGAATGGTCAAGATCCCATCTTAAAAGAACGCATCTATGGGATGACAGGTACCCAAGGTAATCATGGGGAAGATGTTAAGGAATATTATTTTTATCTCGACAGTACACCGACTCATTCCTATATGAAAGGGTTATATAAATATCCCCAAGTGGAATTTCCCTATGCCGAATTGGAAGCAGAGAATCGCCGTAGAGGAAGAGGCGATACTGAATATGAATTAATCGACACGGGGGTTTTTGATGACGACAATTACTATGACGTTGTCGTTGAATATGCCAAGAATTCTCCTGAGGATATTCTAATTAAAATTACCGCGACTAATTATAGTTCTGAGGCACAAACACTCCATTTACTGCCAACTTTATGGTTTCGGAATACCTGGTCTTGGGACAAAGATACCAGCAAACCCTGCTTGAAAATTGATAGTAACGATCCTCAATCACATCCTGTGATTGCCGTGGTGCATCCTGAGGGAGATAATCGTTGGCTGCATTGTGAAGCACAACCCGAAGGGCAACCAGAATTATTATTCACCGAAAACGAAACTAATTATCAGCGAATTTTTAATTTTGATGACGGTGCGCGACATGTCAAAGACAGCATTAATAATTATGTTGTTAATGGTCAAAAGACAGCAGTTAATCCCCATCAGTTAGGAACTAAATTTTCTCCTTATTATCAGCTAACTATTCCTGGTGGAGGTAGCCAAACTATTAAGCTGCGCTTGAGCGATCGCACGAATCTCCCTCAAGCATTAGGAATTCAATTTGATACTATCTTCCAAACACGCATCGCCGAAGCAGATGAGTTTTATGCTCAAATCAATGAGACAACTCTCAATCCAGACTTAGCCAACATCCAAAGACAAGCCTTTGCAGGGATGATGTGGAGCAAGCAGTATTATTATTTCAACGTCAAACGCTGGATTGAAGGCGATCCCACTCAACCTACCCCTCCCGCAGCGCGACGCAAAGGACGCAACCACGAGTGGATACATTTGGAGAATAAAGATATTATCTCAATGCCTGATAAGTGGGAATATCCTTGGTATGCTGCTTGGGACTTAGCTTTTCACTGTTTACCTATTGCTCTAATCGATCCTGACTTTGCCAAAAAACAGCTAGATATCATGACCAGGGAATGGTACATGCATCCTAACGGACAAATTCCTGCTTACGAGTGGGCATTTGGGGATGTTAATCCTCCCGTTCATGCTTGGGCAACCTGGCGGGTATATAAAATTGAAGAAAAAAGAAAGGGTAAGGGCGATCGCCAGTTTTTAGAGCGAGTGTTTCAGAAATTGCTGCTTAACTTTACCTGGTGGGTGAATCGGAAGGATGCCGAAGGTAGCAATATTTTTGAAGGAGGATTTTTAGGCTTAGATAATATTGGAGTCTTTGACCGTAGCGCACCTTTGCCCACGGGTGGATTTATTGAGCAGTCTGACGGTACCAGTTGGATGGCGATGTACTCCCTGAACATGCTGACCATTGCTTTAGAATTAGCTTTGGAGAATCCTGTCTATGAAGACATGGCTACTAAATTCTTTGAACATTTTCTTTATATTGCCGATGCGATGGGACATATTGGTGAGGAGAAAGCTCAGCTATGGGATGACGAGGATGGGTTTTTCTATGACGTGCTGCATCTGCCTAATCACGAACGGATCAGATTAAAAGTGCGATCGATGGTAGGCTTGATTCCTTTGTTTGCGGTCACAATTTTGGAACCAGAAACCTTAGCTAAACTTCCTGGTTTTAAAAAGCGTTTGGAATGGTTTATCAATAATCGTAATGACTTGAAGAAGAATGTAGCATGCATGCAACAAGAAGGTGCTGGAGCCAGACGCATGTTAGCACTCTGTGGGGTCACCCTTGACAGTTTTGAGGCAGAAGATAAAATTCGCTGTATTCTATCCAAACTGCTCGATGAGAATGAATTCTTGAGCGAATACGGTATTCGAGCTTTATCTCGCTTTCATGAGGAGCATCCTTATCGCTTTGAAGTCGATGGTAACGAACATCAAGTCAGCTATGAACCAGCAGAATCTGGCAGTGGTTTATTTGGCGGAAATTCTAATTGGAGAGGTCCCATCTGGATGCCAGTTAACTATCTGCTGATTGAATCTCTGCAAAAGTTTCATTACTATCTGGGTGATGATTTTAAGGTTGAATGTCCGACAGGTTCGGGAAATATGATGAATCTCTGGGAAGTCTCCCAAGAAATTTCTTATCGGCTCACCAGTATTTTTCTTCACGATCAGAATTATAAACGACCATTGTATGGAGCCACAGACAAGTTTCAAGATCCCCACTGGCGTGATCTGATTCTCTTTTATGAATATTTTCATGGGGATAATGGTGCAGGAATGGGTGCCAGTCATCAAACTGGCTGGACGGGTTTAGTGGCAAAGCTAATTCAACAAAGCGGGGTCTGTATTCTTAATCATGATTAATGTTTGAGCTACCGCAGCTGTTGAACATTAGATGGTGAAATTGAGGTATGGGGGTATAAGGATTTAGAGGACATTAATCGGGTCAATGAGAAAATTCAGGTCTAGATTGAGCAACGTCCTCAAAACTTCATTAGTGAAGGTTAGGTTAGACGATTATGACATTTGCTATGAAATTGATTTGGTTCGTAGCTCCTAGAGTGGAAATTATTCACCTTACTTTAAATTATTGAGAGAAAAACAAATCTACTCTGATAATTTAATTGGGATTAAAAGTTCTTACATTGAAATACAGAAGATACATTAACCTGACTCCCATACTCCCTCATTCCCTAATCCTCTACTCCCCTATTCCCCCAGAAACAGATGCAAATTAAAAAGTCTAATATTGGATTGACTGTCGATGATAGCTTAATGCGAGTCTATGTGGCTGCACCCGAACCTGAAGGTCAATATCCAGGTATTTTGTTTTACTCTGATATTTATCAATTAGGAAGACCGATAACTCTACTGGCAGATCGCCTAGCTGGATATGGTTATGTGGTCGCTGCACCCGAAATTTTTCATCGGTTAGAACCAATTGATACGGCGATCGCTCCTAGTGATTTGGGCAAATTACGTGGTAATGATAATGCTCGACGAACGGCGATCGCTGATTATGACCATGATGCGGTGGCAGTCTTAGAATGGCTAAAGTCTGATAGTCGAGTTGATGCAGATAAATTAGGCACTATGGGCTACTGTATTGGCGGACATTTGGCATTTCGCGCTGCTCTCGATCCCCAAGTAAAAGCGGCTGCTTGTTGTTATCCCACAGGAATTCATAGCGGTAAATTAGGCAGAGGCGTGGCAGACACTATTTCCAGAGTTAAGGAAATTAAAGGAGAAATCTTGACTATTTTTGGTACTCTCGATCCTCATGTTCCTCTCGAAGGTAGACAAAAGATTATACAGGCATTGGCTGCGGCAGATATTAAGCATAAATCTCTGCTCTACGAAGCTAACCATACCTTTATGCGTGACGATGGCTATCGCTACGATCCTGTTGCTACTGACAATGCTTGGACAGAAATCATTAAATTTTATCAGGCAGTTTTTTAGACTATGTAGTCATTCTAATTAATTTCCGTAGCTTTATCGGTGATGGTTGTTAGTCGTTAGTAGACATTGAACTGTTTACTATTACTTTTGTTATTCGACTAGTTTCTATATATTAAACATTAAAAGTTATTAAAACATACATCTGTAAAACAGATAGTGCTTCGCTTGAACTCCACTATTTCAACCTTATTCCACAATGAAATATAAAGTCAGGCTTAATAATACTCAGAAATTCTGGTTTTTGACCTATCCTGTATTGTATTAAAACCTTACATACCCATGTCTTGATAGCTGGGTTAGAAAATGTTAAGTAATGTTAACTAATGTAAAGTTATTTGTAGTTAACTAAATAGGAGAGTCTTGGGTCTCAAAGTACCTGTAGAAATGCGTTTCTTTTTATTAAAGCGTTTACATTGGGTTGCTTAAATTCCTTAACTTCACTTGCAGGAAGAGAGAAATGTGAGTAAAAGTAAGGTGTAGATCATACTTTAGTACTTTATCGCTTTGATGTTCTCCTGCTTTGTTTTCAACATAATTAGTTACTTTACTAATAATATTTGTCAAGGAGAGTTAATTCTCTTACACTCATCTGAAGCGATACGAATTTATTGCTCAGGGTTGAATAATGCTAGAGCTGAGGTCAGTCATAAAGATCTCAAGATAAAAGAGGTACAAAAAAGCGAGCATTACCTTAAACCAGGAGTTTTGTCTGCCAACAAAACTTGTTTAGCCCTGTTACAAGTGCAGTAACGCTCGCTCTGTCGCAAATTAATTGCGCGTTGAACTTTTTAAGTTATTCATTAACTTCCATTATATTCCATGATAACAGAAGAAAAATGTAACGTCAATTACAATCTTAATGTAACTCATTTTACATTAATTTGTCAATTAAGCTGAAATCCAGTAATTGGGGTAAACAGCAGCTTCTAACTAAATTAGGTTTTTATGCTTATCTTCCTAATTTTCCCTGGCAAAAGCCAAGATGATCAACGATAGTAATTAACAACATTGAAACATTGATACTTTGTTGCTCAATCAATTTGCTAGTAAAGCATGAGAATAACCTCCCGTCTTTACCTAATTAGCTCTAGAGCGATTAGCTCCAAACTAATAACTTTTTAGCTATAGTTTATGTTCTTGAATCCTGTGGAAGGTTTAGTCCCCGACTAAGTATTGCAAAAGGAATCAGAGAGCAAACCGTAACAAAAAATACTATTTCCATTTAATGTAATTTACGTTCGACTGTCACTTGATTCACAATAAATATAAATATGTTTGCAGTACTCACAACAAATTTAGGTCTTTTTACTTATCTTCCTAATCTTCCCTGGCAAAAGCCAAGATGATCAACGATATTGATTAGCAACATAGATACATTGATACTTTGTTATTTAATCAATTCGTAGAGAGGCGAGAAATTGATGAGGCAAGAACACAAAGAAAAGAGCCAAATCGCCAAGGCAGATATACCAGGGTCACTCAAGCTTCAGTTTAAAATTCTTTGCGCCAGAAAAGGACTAAACATGAGCGTTATTAGTGAACATCTGTTGAGAGATTGGCTTCTCACGGGAGAACCAAGAATCAACAAGACAGTACCTTTCCCTGAACAAGATTTGGAAGTAATTAGTGTTTACGTTCCAGAATCTCTCAAAGTTCAGCTCAAGGTCAAATGTATGCAGGAAAAGGTGACGATGAAATTCGTTCTCTTCCAATTAATCCAAATTTGGGTCGAGGAAAATTCCGTAAATTTTATTAATCAAGTTACAGTTTTGTCTGCCAACAGAACTTCATAACTTGGAGTTAGCTGTAGTTAACTCAAACCCCCGTTGCCCGTTGAAATTCATAAGTTGATCATGAACCCTAATGCACGTCAGTCTCCTCCGTCAGAAGAATATATCTGCATTGTTACTCCACCGCCAGGGAGCGAATCCCTAGCTAGACTTGCAAATTCAATTGATACCCAATGGGTGCAAATTTCCCCAGAAACGGTAATTGTGGCGACTGCCAATAGCTCTTGGTTATATCAGCCCCATACTCTCAAAGACTTAGACCGTTATGGTCAATCTATGACAGACACTGATGGTAGCGTTCATTCTACCCAGAATCTGTTAGATGCGGCGATCGCCGCAGCTTATTATCAGTACTCCCAAGGAATACTACCAGAATTAACCCTAGAACGTTGGATTTGGCAACTTGCGGGTCACTACCATTTGACCTGTCTTACTCCCAAACTAATGAGAGAAGCTTCCCAGGCATTTATCAAGGGCGAGCGTCCGATTTTAGGCAGTTGGGCAAAACTCAAAGCACAGCGGGAAAGGGAATATAATCGTACCACCTTACAGGATATAGAATATCTTGGCTATAATGCCCAAGCAGTAGTCTCAGAATTTTATCCTCCCCAAGCAGCTAGCTTACTTGAGTATCTACAACAAGATTCAGCTACCGACCCCTTCCGTTGTCTTGGTTACTCCTATACCATTGAGCGGATTGCCACCAGAATTGAGCAGGAGTATATTCAGTTAGCAACGGGAATCCTGCCACCGAGTTTAACCTGTCTGACAGAACCCACGAGTCGTCCCTGGCTGTATGGCAGCGTAGGGGTTGATGCGGGAGATGTCCAGGAAACAGTGGAAGTCGTAACTAGACTATCGGCACAGGAGCGCATCCGTGTGGCTAAAGCTTGTTACACTACTGCTCTCATCTGTTTCCATCACTCACCTCAAAGTCTTGCCGCCGACTGGCAAACTGAGCCGATTTTACATTCCTTGAAACGGTAACAGGAAGTATTTTATTAGCCCCTTAATTCTGGGGGGCTTTGAAAGATAGGTTATAGTCGCTCTCTGAATCTGCCAATTCTGGGAGCGAGGAAAGACAAGTTACATCCAGAAAAGTATTGTTTCATTTAATTAAGTGAAATAAGTCTCTAAGCTCTGTTTAATCAAAGTTAGAGAGTATAGATGCTACTAACTAAGACAGGTTATGTCTGCCAACATAGCTCAAGTCAGTTAGATTCATCAAATCAATAAGATCGCAAATTACCCGTTGAATTAAAAGTTAATCATGAATTTCCATTCCTCCAATCGAGAACAGAACGCAAGTATTTCTTTTCGCATAGATCGCGATACCTTAGCCGAGAAACGAATTAAATCTTCTGATATAAAGTGGATCAGAGTCGCTCCACATAAAATTATTTTGGCATCTCCAGATAGCTCTTGGCTGCTGGAAGACCATCATAACTTCCACTTTACTGAACCTCTTGCTACTCATTATAGACACGAAGCTGAAAGCAAGACTGTTCATAGCTATTAGCTTTGAAATCATAAGACGCGAATCTAACCATTCAGGTCTTGATTTAGCAAGATCTTGAATCAAAATATAAGTCTTCGGCAAGGATAATTTTGTCTGCCAACAAAATTATTTCTGCCACAGCTAGTACTAGGTTCTTTAGTTACTTTATTGCATGGGTGCAATTACCCGTACGGAATTTGCCCATCCAGCCCACAAGATTGGGAAAGTGATAATAACTGACGTCAGTTAGATTTTAGGATTAGCAATCAAGGTTGCTGCCTTGAGAGGGTTATGTCTGCCAACATCGCCCAACCACTCAAATCAGCAACCGCTCTTAATCAATCGCAAATTAAACGTTAGAACTTTTAAATTATTCATGAATACTCAGCCAAATAATCCTGCTCAGAATCAGGAACAAAATTCCAGCGTCTCTTTTCGTATCGATAAGACCAAATTTGAAGCTAGCCGTAATCAGGCTCCGACAGTAGAATGGGCGAGAATCTCTCCTAACAAAGTTATAGTTGCGAACTCCGAACGTGCTTGGTTACTTGAAGATACTGCCCAAACAGCATCCCCTAACCCCGCAACTCAATACCTGAACCAATCAATGTCGGGTTCAGGGAGCATCGCCACCACTCGTCAGCTTTTAGATGGTGCGATCGCCGCTGCTAAGTATGCTGTAAATTCTGATGTCAGACCCCCAGCTTTAACAGTCAGCCGATGGGTCTGGCGATTAGCTAGTCAATATCATCTAAGCTACACTTATCCATTGTTAATTAAAGAAGCATCTCAAAAATTTCAACAGAAAGGGAACTTTTTACTGAGTAGCTGGGCAGAAGAGAAAGTATTAGAAGAAAAAGATCATTATCTACTAGCTTTGAAAGATATTCAATCTTTAGGATATGACGCTAATGATACAGTGAAAGAACTTTTTCCTCCTGCCGCCAAAGTTTTAGTGGACTATCTTCATCGTAGTGTCTATGATGAAAATCCAATAGATTGTGTGGGCTATTCATATGTGATGGAACGATTAGCTCTAGGTGTTAGTAAAGATTATATCCGAGATGTTGAAGCTTTATTTCCATCTAATATTAAGGCAACTCGTTGTCTTCAGGCTCATAGTAGTGTTGGTGCTGATACAAAACATGTAGAAGAAACTGCAACAATGATTTCAGAGCTTTCTTCAAATGAGCGAGTCAGAATAACGAGAGCTTGCTATGAAACAGCATTAATTTGCTTTAGCCCTGATCATAAAGGCTACATGACAGATAAAACCTTAAACCCGATATTAGACAAAGTCAAATCAAACAAAAGTTGCTAAAGATAAACTGCAACTATTTCATAAACGCCACATACTATTTCAATCAACAATCACAGACAAATAAAAATGATTATTACTACAGTTACAGTCAACCAAAATATTCGCTTTGATTACAATCTAGAGATTCTTAATCGATATGGAACTGAGATTAATTTGGAAGATATCTTAATTCAAGAATCACCTTCAGGTCTAGCAAGTGATATAAACAATTGTGCTTAGTTTAATGGTTAATGGTTCGCTATTTAATTAAACCTGATTTTAATTATAGTAAGGGATAATCTGAGAGACTTTTTTAATAATCAGCTAGTATTTATCCCTAACCACCTGCTAGCTAGAAACTCACAATAGCTTTCTCAAAATTAACAACAACCTTCAATCAACAATCACAGACAAATAAAAATGAGTATTACTACAGTTACAGTCAACCAAAATATTCGCTTTGATTACAATCTAGAGATTCTTAATCGATATGGAACTGAGATTAATTTGGAAGATATCTTAATTCAAG
>JBCDEP010000255.1:0-4805 GCA_039179675.1 Cyanobacteria bacterium P01_G01_bin.67 | reverse complement strand
TGAGTCTCAGTTGACTGGAGCAGTTGTCTTAATTCATCAACCGTTTCTAAAATTTCTATTTTGATTACACCACTCACTACTGTTCCCTATTTGTTTTCCTCTCTCTTTTATTTGTAACATTCTTTTTTGGATTTCATATAAGATGATCGTTCTCTTTGCCCATCTCTCGTACTCTGAATCATCAAGCAAAACTCTCGCTCAATTTTGGAATTGATAAAATAAAAATTTATTTTCAAACTCATGCTCATTATGTACTTGAGCAATAAGATTATGCTCTAACAAACTTTGTCCTATGGTGATCGCTTCTGGCTCAATACAGTTTTTGTGCACCGCTAAAGCACTGCTGATAATTAGTAAGCTGATATCGACGATCTTTTACTTTTAAAAATGTAAAATAAGTCACAGGTACTTTTCATTAGTGAAATTAGCAGCATAGTTATATGAGTCAGGGAACATTATTTGATAAAGTTTGGGATTTGCATACTGTCGGTACATTACCTTCTGGTCAAACCCAACTATTTATTGGCTTACATCTCATTCATGAAGTAACTAGTCCTCAAGCCTTTGCGATGCTGAGAGAAAGAAACCTCAAGGTCTTGTTCCCTGATAGAACCGTTGCTACCGTAGACCACATTGTGCCGACGGAAAACCAGGCTCGTCCTTTTGCTGATGTTCTAGCGGAAGAAATGATTCAAGCCTTAGATCAGAACACCAAGGATTACGGTATTAGATTCTATAATGTCGGTTCAGGCAATCAAGGAATTGTTCATGTCATTGCTCCCGAACAAGGTCTCACTCAACCGGGAATGACTGTCGCCTGTGGGGATTCTCACACCTCAACTCATGGGGCATTCGGTGCGATCGCTTTTGGCATTGGTACATCTCAGGTGAGGGATGTTTTAGCTTCCCAAACTCTAGCTTTAGCTAAATTAAAAGTTCGTAAAATTGAAATCAACGGTAAGTTGCCCCACGGTGTCTTTGCCAAAGATGTTATTTTGCACATTATTCGCAAGCTTGGTGTCAAAGGTGGCGTTGGTTATGCCTATGAATTTGCAGGCTCTACTTTTGCAGCGATGACGATGGAGGAACGGATGACTGTCTGCAATATGTCCATTGAAGGTGGCGCGCGGTGCGGCTATATCAATCCCGATCAGACGACTTTTGCCTATCTCAAAGGTAGAGATTTTGCCCCTCAAGGAGAAGCCTGGGAGCAAGCTGTTGCTTGGTGGAGTAGTATTCGTAGCGATGACAATGCAATTTATGATGACGTAGTTAAATTTGATGCCGCTGAGATTGAACCCACCGTAACTTGGGGCATTACACCAGGACAAGGATTAGGAATTAGCGACAATATTCCTGTCGCCGCTGATTTACCTGACAGCGAGCGCGCGATCGCCGAAGAAGCCTATAGTTATATGAAACTAACTCCAGGTAAACCCCTCAAAGGTACTAAAGTAGATATTTGCTTTATTGGTAGCTGTACCAATGGCAGGATTAGCGATTTGAGAGAAGCGGCAAAAGTCGCCAAAGGACATCATGTGTCAGCGGCAGTCAAAGCTTTTGTGGTTCCTGGTTCAGAACGAGTTAAGCAAGCAGCCGAAGCCGAAGGTCTGGATAAAATATTTGAACAAGCTGGATTTGAATGGCGTGAACCTGGTTGCTCGATGTGTTTGGCAATGAATCCCGACAAGCTTGAAGGAGATCAGATTAGTGCCTCTTCTTCCAACCGCAATTTCAAAGGTCGTCAAGGTTCCTCTACAGGTCGAACGTTATTAATGAGTCCCGCAATGGTAGTGGCGGCAGCGGTTAGCGGTGAAGTGGCTGATGTCAGGGATTTGCTCTAGCATTAGTTTAGGATTGCCCCAGCGTAGCGGTATCAACCAGACGAATTTTCCTACTCCAGCAAATGTTACTCAAATATTGCTATCTGGTGGTTTAAAATCACGTATCTCGATCTAGGGAAATAGTAAAATTATCCATGTACTATGTTTATATGTATATCGTGTTGTAGTCATGGTGATGTTGAAAATTATTCCCTTAATGATCAGTGCTGTAACTGTCTTTGGGTGTTTGGAGGAAATTGCCTTAGCCCAAGTTCCCAGAGAGCTGACGAACAATAGTCCCCCAATAATAAATCAGCAATCAGAGAATAAGCATAACTATCTCAGTAAAATTTTGCTAATTGCGGGACTAGCATCTGGGGCAGGGTTGATTGGCTGGCGTTTATCACAGTATCGCCAGTTTCAAGTAGGTGGTAGCATGCCTCGCAAAGCCCATCATCAGCTTTTAATTGATCGAGTAAGTCCTCGATTACGCCGCCAGCTATTGAGACTGATTAATGATCCCAAGACCGCCAATCGTCTACTATTGGGTATTCAGAAACATCATCCCCATCGTCCTCCAGACTGGATTGCAGAAAAAGTTATTTATGACTTTCAGAGAGGTCGATAAGACTCACCCTAGAAGCAATTTAATCTATTAAATTATGGCTAAAACTGCTTTTTTTTAGTTAGGCTGGAGTTATTCTTAAATTTTATATAAGTATTCTGGTAAACATTATTGATATCAATAACTATGGAAAATTATCAAGTTCAGAAGCAAGCAGAATTAGCAATAACTCCTGTGAGCAAACTGAACCATCGCAAGCAAAAACGCCATCGAGCTATTGCAATTGGTCGATTAGCTGCGGGGTGGATGATTTTACAAACCTGTTTTTTGGCAACTCCTGTCTTAGGACAGCAAAAAACAAACAATACTCTTAGCTACAGTGAGTTTTTAGAAAAGTTAGATGAAGAGCAAGTAGTCAAGGTGGAAATTGACGAAACTACTAACAAAGCTAGCGTAGTTTTAAAAGGACAATCACAAAATGATTCCCCTAGGGAGGTATTGTTATTTGAGCGTAACCAAGATCTGATTCCCAAAATTAGAGCTAAGCAGGTCGATTTTAGTATCAAATCTTCTGTTGATCATTCGACAACCGTGGGAATTTTACTAAATCTTCTGGTGATCTTGGTCTTGTTGTCAGGACTAATTATGATTTTGCGCCGCTCTGCTAACGCTTCGGGTCAAGCTTTAAATTTTGGTCGTTCCAAAGCCAAGTTCCAGATGGAAGCAAAAACGGGCATCCAATTCGATGATGTGGCTGGGATTGAAGAAGCAAAAGAAGAGCTACAGGAGGTTGTTACATTTCTCAAAGAGCCTGAGAAGTTTACTGCTGTAGGTGCCAAAATTCCTCGTGGAGTTTTACTAGTGGGACCTCCAGGAACAGGAAAAACCTTGTTGGCAAAAGCTATTTCAGGTGAGGCTGGAGTCCCATTTTTTAGTATTTCTGGTTCGGAGTTTGTCGAAATGTTTGTAGGGGTGGGGGCATCTCGAGTACGCGATCTGTTTAAAAAAGCCAAGGAAAATGCACCGTGTCTGGTATTTATTGATGAAATTGATGCCGTCGGTCGTCAAAGAGGTGCTGGAATCGGTGGTGGCAACGATGAACGAGAGCAGACTCTCAACCAACTATTGACTGAAATGGATGGCTTTGAAGGCAACAGTGGCATTATCGTCATTGCCGCCACTAACCGCCCTGATGTTTTAGATAAAGCTCTGATGCGTCCTGGTCGTTTTGATCGTCAGGTAATTGTTGATTACCCCGATCTTCAGGGAAGATTAGGCATTCTCGAAGTTCATGCTCGGGGCAAGAAAATTGCTCCTGAAGTATCTTTGGAAACGATCGCTCGCCGCACTCCTGGTTTTAGTGGTGCTGACTTAGCCAATCTTCTCAACGAGGCGGCAATTCTGACTGCCAGAAGGCATAAAGAAGCGGTTACGATGCTGGAAATAAACGACGCAGTAGATCGCATTGTGGCAGGGATGGAAGGAGTTCCTTTAGTAGATAGCAAAGCTAAGAAATTAATTGCTTATCATGAAATTGGTCATGCGATTGTGGCATCAATGATTCCTGGTCATGACCCTGTGGAAAAGGTGACAATTATTCCTCGCGGTGGAGCAGGTGGTTTAACCTGGTTTACTCCAGATGAGGAAATAGGCTTAGAAAGCAAAGCAAAAATTCTTGCCCAAATTACCTCTACCTTAGGGGGGAGGGCAGCAGAAGAAGTAGTTTTTGGTAAAGATGAAGTAACTGATGGAGCGAGGCATGATATTGAAGTCGTAACTTCCATGGCGCGAAAAATGGTAACAAAATTCGGCATGTCCGATTTGGGAGTATTGGCACTAGAAGGTCAAGACCAGCCTGTATTTTTGGGTGGTGATTCTGGCTCTAAAAATGAATATTCCGAAGAGGTTGCTTCTCAGATTGATATCCGCATTAGAAATATTGCTTTTGATTGTCTTAATAAGGCAAGAAATATTATTAGCGATAATCGATTAGCTATTGATCGTATTGTTGATATTCTCGTCGAACAAGAAACGATTGATGGGAAGAAATTTCGTGAACTTTTAGCCGAGTTTTCTCCTGTTTATCAATCTAGTCAGAAGACAGATAACCTTCGCAGTTTGTTGAGTAAAAGCTAACTTTAACAGTTAATAGAGTATTACTAGAGCGTAATCTCAACAGCTAATAGGCAACAGAAAAGCGATCGCCTTTGCTCATCAAGAGTAGCGATCGCTTTTGAGTTTTTAGATAGTTATTACACTGTCTAACAGTTCAACCGTTAGAATCCAACGCCGTTGGCATCAACACCAATCAACTGGTCTAACTCACTCTCAGAGAGCGGATCGCCACCAAGACTCTCATATTGCTGAATCGCTGCACCAGCAAACGGTGCATTGTAGCTAGTTCCCACCTCATTTGT
>JBCDEP010000080.1:0-26548 GCA_039179675.1 Cyanobacteria bacterium P01_G01_bin.67 | reverse complement strand
GTACTTTTTACTCCAGCATAAACAGAGATAAAAAGCAATTGCTATATCAATATTTCTTAAACATTATTCTTATTAAAAGTAAAAATGGATACTGCAAGATTGTCGATCTATCCCTTTTTATAATTATTGTTTAATAATTTTTGCCAACGATACACTAAAGCGATCGCTACTATCAAATCGAAGCTCATACTTATGTATTTTTGAAGGCAAAATACCACTGCCGAAGCTGATAGCTTACCTTTCAAACACCTCAACCTGAAGTAACATTACTTATGATCGATTCGCAAGCAAATGATACTAACATATTTGGCTTACCAGCAGATCAAGGCAGATGGTTGCTAATTCCTTTAGGGATGATAGTTTTACTCTGTCTGGGGAGCGTCTACTCCTGGAGTATCTTTAGAACTCCCTTGGAAAGTGAATTCAATATTGGTGCCACCCAAAGCCTGTTCCCTTATACTGTTGTCCTCATCTTTTATGCAGCTTTAATGCCCATCGCTGGGTTTTATATTCCTCGAATTGGCACTCAAAAGACTACCGTGATCGGTGGTATATTTGTCGGTACGGGGTACATTCTTTCTAGTTTTGCTAATAATATTGAGATTATGACTCTTACTTATGGAGTCATTGCGGGAACAGGTGTAGGGATTGCTTATGGTGTACCAATGGTTGTAGTGGCAAAATGGTTTCCCGACCAAAAAGGACTAGCGGTAGGATTAACAATTATTGGCTTTGGTCTTTCTCCCCTAATTACTGCCCCCTTAGCCAAGAGCTTAATTGATATTTATGGTGTTCAACCCACCCTGAGAATTTTAGGTATTATCTTTACCTTAATTATTTGGGTAACTGCGATCGCCTTAAAATTGCCTCCGCAGGACTGGCATCCCCAACGAAAATCGGTTCAAGCTAAAGCTACTACTAAACCTAAATACCCCGAAAGTCTCCTGAAAAGTCGTTCTTTTTATGGACTCTGGATCTGTTATGCAATCGGCACCCTAGTGGGGTTGAGTGCTATTGGTATTTCTAGTTCAGTAGGAGAAGAAATTATTGCCATCGATCCCAAATTGACAGCAGCTAGTGTTTCCTTATTTGCTCTATTTAACGGTATCAGTCGTCCCCTGTTTGGCTGGTTGAGCGATCGCTTTAAACCCCGCTATGTGGCGATCTCTACCTATACCCTAATTTTGATTGCTTGCATACTGATGATCAATGCCCAGTCAGGGCAAGTTGCTACTTATTTAATAGCCTTCTGTCTGTTTTGGTTTTGTTTGGGGGGCTGGTTGGCGATTGCGCCCATAACAACCCTAAGATTTTTTAATCCTGAACGCTATGCTCAAACATACGGACTTATTTTTACTGCCTATGGTGTAGGGGCGCTGTTGGGAACCCTAATTACGGGGCAAATTCGGGATTGGTTTGGCAGCTATACCTATGTCTTTTATCCGCTGGGATTACTGGCAATTATGGGTATTGTCGTAGCTAGCATCTTGCTTAAACGCGATTCCTAATGGAAATAATTACGTCTAATGAGAATTAGAGCGTTTCTCGTACTTGCGAAGTACATCTTTGGTTATGTTTGGGCAAAGGAAAAAGGGGAAAACACTATCCCTCATGACTTTGAGAACCACTATATTAATTATCAGTATTTGATTAATATTTGTAAGCAAGTGTATGGAGAGATTGCTCTTTTGTCCAAAATTATATTAAGCAGAAATTAACTAGTAGAAAGTAACATCAAAAACTCTTGTAACACTGGCATAGTAGCCAGGGCATGCCAAGCTGCGGCAAATTCTAGTTTTATTGGTAAGTTTTCCATTGGTTTACAAACTAAATCTTCTCCTACTAATGTTTGTAACCCTGTGGGAATAAATGTAATGCCAATTCCTGCTGCTACCAGACAAATTCGGCTTTGATGGCTGTCTACTTCTTGGGCTATTTTGGGTTCAAATCCAGCCTGACGACATAATTTTAAAAATTCATCATAGAGAAAAGGTCCTTCTGGACGGGAATGTAGAATAAAAGATTCTCCTGTCAAATCCTGCAATGATAATGATTGTTGACTAATTAAATGATGTTGTGGTGGTAAGACAACCAAGAATTCCTCTGCAAAAATCGGATAAATCTCCAATCCACGAGAATCAATCGGCGGATGTAAGAATCCTAAATCTATTTCACCTCGATTGAGAGCGGTAACTTGTTCCTCTGTCGAAAGTTCTGACATCTCTATCTCTACTTGAGGATAGCGCGATCTAAAATTCCCGATCAACTTTGGCAATACGGTATAGGTTGCTGTCGGAGTAAATCCAATAGTCAATCTGCCCAATTCTCCTTTTGCTGTCCGTTGGGCTAATTTAATCGCCTCTTCTGCTTGTTTTAAAAGTCGCTGTGCTTGTACGACGAAAACTTCACCTGCTTTGGTCAACTTAACAGTGCGTTTAGTCCGAGTTAGTAATTCAATATCTAATTCTCTTTCTAAGACGCGAATTTGTTTGCTCAGAGCAGGTTGAGTAATATCTAGACGTTCTGCTGCTCGACCAAAGTGTAATTCTTGGGCAACAGTCACAAAATAGCGTAGCTGTCGAAATTCCATGTAATAACTTTTAGTTATTAATCTAGCATCAAAAATGACTTGGACAAACATTGTTGTTCTGGTCTACTCTCGATTTAGAAGTTTGAAACCGCAACGATTTAATTCGAGAGTTTTTCTATGCAGAGAAAATCAATTGTATTAGTTACAGGAGCATCAGGATTTATTGGTGGTCATTGTATTTTAGCCCTGCTGAAACAGGGTTATGCTGTTCGAGGAACGGTGCGTTCAAAATCACAAATAGAGAAATGCCAAGCACTAATTAATGACCATTATGCTGATCACGCCGATGTAGAATATGCGATCGCAACTTTAGATTCGGATGAAGGTTGGGATGCTGCGGTTAAAGACTGCGAATATGTTCTGCACTTAGCTTCACCATTACCATTAGAGCAACCTAAAGAGCCAAACGATCTGATCATACCTGCTCGCGATGGTGCTTTGCGTGTGTTGACTGCTGCTAGTCGTGCTGGAGTAAAAAGGGTTGTCATGACATCTTCACAAGGTGCTGTATGTGGCTCTCCTTTGATTGCCAAAGGTTATGTTTACGATGAGAAAGATTGGACAGATCTTAAACATAAAACAGTAACCCCTTACAATCAAAGTAAAACAATTGCCGAACACGCTGCTTGGGATTTTGTTAGCCAAGAAAACTCAATCGAATTAGCAACTATATGCCCAGGTTTGGTATGTGGTCCGACACTTGAGCCTAGGGTCAACACTTCTTTAGAAGCAGTCAAAAGAATGATGAATGGCAGTTTTACCTTGGTTCCATCTGTGGGATATGAAGTCGTAGATGTTCGTGATGTTGCAGATTTGCATTTACTAGCAATGGAAAAACCCCAAGCTGCGGGGGGAAGATTCATGGCTAGCGCTGGCTTTGTGTGGTTTCATGAGATGGCTGAAACCCTTCGTAGAGATTTAGGAGATAGTGCGAATCGAGTTTCTACTCGTCGCGCACCTGCTTGGCTAGTTCAACTACTGGCATTATTCGATCCTGCTGTTGCCACGATAGTCCCCGAACTCAATCAACTTAGAAGAGTTAGTCACGAAACTTCTAAAAAAGAATTAGGATGGATACCGCGATCGCCTGATGAGGCTATAACTGCCACTGCCAAGAGTCTACTTACCTATGGATTATTGGATGATAGCCCAAGCAAACTACCCCAAGCAAATTAAGTCTTAAAGTTTGGCTTGAGACGTTGGTCAATCTGATGCTCTTAACCGCTTCAGTCTTTTCTAGTCAAAGAATATTAATTTTTTAGCAGTTTTTTATAAAAATGAGATTAAAAAAGATTAGACCCCGATATCAATCTGATTGAGTTGGATACTAATTCTTTGTTCGATGAGATTTTTAGCGACCCAACACAGTTTGGTTTTACTAACGCTAGCGACTTTTATCTTGTCACATTTGCCGATAATTCAGGTATTAGATACGAGGAAACTAAATCGATCTAGCTAGCTCTTTAACTTTTTTCGATTTTCCTGCACATAGAAACTTACTCAATTCTGTCCTGAAAAATTCATAAAAATAATCTGAAAAAGAGATGAAGATAATCAAATCGAAAGTCTTGAACAAAGTTTTATTTGCTGTAATAGGTTTAGTTATGGCAATCATTGTCTATGGACTATTGCAGTTAATCGAACCAGTAGAAGTCGCACCAATTTCTCAATTAACCCAACCAATAACATTTAGTGGCGACAAATTACTAATTGCTTCTGATGCAGATATGGTAGCCACCGCCTATGCAGATGCCAAACTAGATCGAGTGGCTGGGGTTGAAGATACTCTTACGGTAATAGATTTACCACTAAATCCTGATCGTCCTGAGATTTCTACTGTCAGAGTATCTAATTCGGTTATGTCATGGCCTCAAATTATTGCTACTTCTCCTGATGGCAAACAAGCTTATGTAGTAGAAGTGCGGTCTCGTCCTGAAGATGGTATCCAAGAACTAGATACTATTGATGATATGCCTGAAGGTAAGTATTTAACTGTCGTCGATCTTACTAATCCTAACCAACCTCAAACTATCGAGTCTGTAGCAGTGGGACGAAATCCCGAACATATTAGTATTAGTCCTAATGGCAAATTACTGGCAATTAATTTAGAAGATCCAGGACGAGAATTACTTATTGTCAAACTGCAACCTGACGGGAAATTAGGCAAACGCTTTTATTTTCCCATGTCAACCAATGGTACTCGTATAGACAATCGTACAGCGATCTGGCATCCTTCGGGTAAATATCTAGCAATGACTCAAGATAAGAATAGTCGAATTGGGTTTTATCAAGTAACAACATCTAATGATGATATTCAAGTAACGCCCAACGGTGAGCCTTTGGATGTAGGTAATCATCTTACTCATCCTAGATTTACCTCTGACGGTCGTTTTTTGATAGTTTGCGATCTGAAATGGAGTACCCAGCCTCTACGACAATTAAATTTCTTAATGAATCCCCTAGGAGAAGCGATCGCCATTAGATTTTTTGAACCAGAATCTGGGCGATCGCCAGAAATTGCCTCTAGAGTAGAGGTAGGGTTGAGTCCTGAAGGATTTGCTATCAGTCCCGATGATTCCCTTATTGCTACAGTAAATTTGCGTCGCACTTATCTACCTGACTATATCCCTACATGGCGTGGTAAGTCTTATAGCTCTTTATCTTTAATTCAGTTTGATTCCCAATCTGGACAACTAACTAATATTGACGAATACGGTTTTGAAGGATTATTACCAGAACAAGTTACCTTTGATGCCGACGGCAAATCTTTAGCAGTAGTTATCTTTAATTATCGAAAACCTAGTCCGAAAACAGGTGCTGTAGAATTCTGGAATGTTATATCGGGAGCTAAACCACAACTAGAAAGAACAGGATTTAAAATTGATCTGGTTCGAGGCGCACACGATCTTATTTTACTATCCTAAAAATACAGAAGATTAAAGCTAGTTCTGGAAAATATCATGATTATGTCATAAATATTGATCTATTGATCTCGTTGACGTGAGTTCGGGATAAGCTAACCCTCTTATCAAATGCTTAGCGGTGGGTTTACTGGCAATTATGGGTATTGTCGTGGCTAGCATTTTGCTTAAACGCGATTCCTAAGTCAGAGATTATCTCGATTGCGAAGCTAGCCGAAGGCATCCCGCTTGACGGAACTCCGTGCTTGAAGAGCGGAGTAATCTCTGACCGTTGGTCAAAAGAAAATGCCAAGCACTAATCAAAGAACATTATCCTGGCAAAGTAGATGTAGAGTATGCGATCGCAATGTCATATTTAGAACCTAGATTATGCAAGCTAAAAGCAAAATGGTTGTTCCATGCTGATGGGGATTAGATATAGTAGATATCTAGGATGATTGCCCAATAAAGGAGACCTAAATTTTGACTCTGATCAGTGATAACCCCATCGATTCCACCATCGCCAAGCCCGCAAGATATTTGGGTAATGAACTAGGGGCGATCCATAAACCTTGGACGGAAGCCGAGGTACGATGGGTGCTGACTTATCCTGAAGTTTATGAGGTAGGAGCATCTAACTTAGGTCATATAATTCTCTACAACATTATTAATGCCCAACCGCAACAGTTGTGCGATCGCACTTATCTCCCTGCTGCGGATCTCTCAGCGAAATTGCGCGGCACAAATACCCCCCTATTTGCCTTGGAGTCAAAACGCTCACTGCAAGACTTTGATATCTTGGGCTTTAGTCTTAGCTATGAACTAGGAGCAACTAATATTTTAGAAATGCTCAGTTTGGCGCAAATTCCTTTAACTTGGCAAGAACGAGATCAAGGGGACTATCCCTTAATTTTTGCTGGGGGACAAACCGCCACTTCCAACCCCGAACCCTATGCCGACTTCTTCGACTTTATTGCCTTGGGAGATGGGGAGGAATTATTACCTGAAATAGGCTTAATTATCCGTGAAGGGAAAGCCGCAGGATTGAGTAAAGCAGAGTTATTACTTGATTTAGCGCAAGTTCCAGGGGTATATGTACCCAGATTCTATGAAATGGCAGCTGATGGCTCCATATCGCGCATTACTCTTGACGTACCGCAAAGGGTGTTACGTCGGGTAGCGACTCCCATTCCAGCATACTCAATTGGTTTGGTACCTTTTGTGGAAACCGTCCACGATCGCCTGACGGTAGAAATTCGTCGGGGTTGTACTCGCGGCTGTCGTTTTTGTCAGCCAGGGATGTTGACTCGTCCCGCAACGGATGTTGAACCCGAGAAAGTGGTCAATGCGATCGAGCAGGGCATGCGGGCAACGGGCTACAATGAGTTCTCTTTATTATCCCTCAGTTGTTCTGACTATTTAGCCTTACCTGCGGTGGGGATGGAGATCAAAAACCGTCTCCAAAAGGAAAATATTTCCTTATCCTTACCGAGTCAGCGAGTAGACCGATTTGACGACAACATTGCCGATATTATCGGTGGCATTCGTAAATCTGGGCTAACTTTTGCTCCCGAAGCGGGGACACAACGCATGCGGGATGTAGTTAATAAAGGACTGACCAATGAGGAATTACTACGGGGGATTCAAACCGCCGTTGCTCGTGGCTGGAGTAAAGTCAAGCTCTACTTTATGATTGGCTTACCAGGGGAAACTGATGTTGATGTAATTGGCATTGTGGATACGGTGCGCTGGTTGCGTCGTGAATGCAGCCAAATTAGCAATAAGCGTCTCAACTTTAATATCACCATTTCTAACTTTACCCCCAAACCCCATACTCCTTTCCAATGGCACTCTGTGTCTACCAGTGAATTCAAACGTAAACAGGAATTACTTAAAGAAGAATTTCGACGAGTGCGGGGAGTCAAGGTCAACTATACTGATGTTCGGATCTCGGCAATGGAGGATTTTGTCGGTCGAGGAGATCGCCGTCTGGCTCCTGTGGTTAGACGGGCTTGGGAATTAGGTGCAGGAATGGATTCCTGGTGGGAGAATCTGGATCAAGCCTATGGTGCTTGGGAGCAGGCGATCGCTGAAGCGGACCTCACTTGGAAATACCGTCAGGTAGAAAATGGCGAATGGAACGTTTTTAAAGATGCAGGAATCAGGGATACCACTTCGCATCAGGAACCAGGAAAAGAATCCCCATTCAAGGACAAACAAGAGAAAGCATTAAATGATGCCACCAATGCACCTCTACCTTGGGATCATATCAATACGGGAATTGATAAACAGTGGCTTAAGGACGATCTCCAAAAGGCTCTAGCTGCGGCAACGGTTCCCGACTGTGCCTTCGAGGGCTGTTCTCACTGTGGAGTCTGCGGCACCGACTTTGGTCATAATATTGTGGTCAAACCACCAGAGATTCCCCAGTTTGTGGGACATTTTAAGCCTAACCAACACAAGGAACAAAAGATCCGCATCTGGTTTGGCAAAATAGCGGAAATGAGCTTAATTAGTCACCTGGATTTAGTCCGTCTCTTTGATCGGGCGATTCGTCGAGCTGCGCTACCAATCTCCTTTACAGGAGGTTATCACCCAGGTCCTAAAATTTCCATCGCCAATGCCCTTTCTTTAGGTATCACCAGCAGCGGGGAAATAGTTGATTTTGAATTGACAGAATATGTCGATGTTGATGAGTTTCGTACTCGTCTGGCAGCCCAACTACCTGAGAACATTCCCCTCTATAAAGTAGAAGATATCGATCCCAAATCCCTCAACGCCAGTCGAATTATGGATCGCGCGGAATATCTGATTACCTTAGCAACTGAAGAAGATACTCAGAATACTTGGCAACAGTGGATTGACGAGATTAGTCAGAGTCAGGCAATAATCTGGGAGAAATTTACTAAGTCGGGAGCTAAAAAAGAGATTAACTTATGCGATCGCCTGTTTGCTCTATCCTTAGAATCGGCAGACAATTATCAAGCTGTGGTTCGCTTTACTGGTAGCTGTCGTAATGATGGCACTAATTTATCCCCTGATAACCTCGTTTATATGCTGGAAAAAGTTGCAGGTGTTGAGTTTCAATTGCTTCAGGTTCATCGTCAGCAGCTGATTTTAAACTAAAGCAGGCATTGTTATTTTGATGAGTCAAAAGTATTAATTCAATCGAAACACCTTCAGCCTGGATATTAAAGTCAAGTTAAGCAAAGTCAAAACTGTACTAAGGATAAACAAACCCGAATAGCCAATCGCTTCTGTGATAGTGCCACTAACGCTACCTGCGATCGCACTACTTATAAAAGCAATGGAAGTTTGAATAGTGAAGTCTTTTCCTGCACTATTGGGATTGCAATAATCCATTTTAATTGTGGAGGTGGAGGTTTCCGCAAAACCAAAAGTACCATTAAATAAGATACCCAAGCTATATAAAATCACGAGGCTACTAAATCCCCAGACTGGCAAGAGAAAAGCGGAAATAACTACTACTTGAAGGCATCCACCAGCAATCAATAACTTTTTGCGATCTAAAAAATTAACTGTCAAACCACCAACTAAAGCACCCAAAGTCCCCACTCCATAACTAACTACTCCCAACAGCAACCCTATTTGCGTCGCGGATAAACCCAAATCTACTAACAAAGGACGAAACATGGTGATTGCCATACTCGAACCCGTAGTATAAGTGGCTAGAATCCCCAGCCAAAGGCGCAATTCTCGACGACCAAAAAAGTCCGCTAAATCACGCCAGATAGTCGGGGCTTTTCCTGATGGCTTAACTGTCACTTGTTCTTGATGGAGTAAGATTGGCACCAGGGAGACTAACATCATTAAAGCAATGAGTAACATAGTTCTTTGCCAGCCGATCTTGTCCAGCAAAATCAGCATTCCGCCACTACCAATTACTGCTCCTAAATAGTGCCCGCTAACTTGAATCCCATTGCCCAAACCCCGTTCGAAGGGAGAAAGCAAGTTAACCGCCATCGCGTCTGCTGCAATATCTTGGCTAGTGCAAAAAATACACATCACAAAACCAATTATGAGTAATAGGTTGAGGTTTTGCTCGATCTCAATAAAGGCACAAACCACTGTTAGCAGCGACACTATCAATTGAAACAAGACAATCCAGAAACGATAATGTCCCCAACGGGTAAAGCCATAGCGATCTATCAGGGGCGACCAAAGAAACTTAAAGACAACGGGCAAAATTAACAAGTTAACTAGAGCGATCGCGCCTAAAGAACTTCCTTGCTGTCGCATATATACTGGCAATGCCTCATAGAAAAACATTAAGGGTATATATTGAGAGACATATAGGCTGGCAAGCAGCCCCATTTTTGGGAAATTAATTTTAGTAGCGGTGGTTTTGTTCAATCAATTTACCCTTATATTTTGATGGTCATTAGTAATCCATCAAGACGGCGATCGCTAATCCGTTTGATTTTATAGCTTCACACATTATCATAAATTATTGCAATATATTCTCATTTAATTTTAAAATTTATTTTTGCTTAAGGGATCAAGGAAATAGAAAAAGAGTGATCGCAACCAACTAATTTTTATTTGTAATTGAAATATGGAAGTACTTACAGAATCACAATTTTTGGAACGAACTTTAAATACGGGAGGAACCAGAGAAGTAATTTATAACTTTAATGGATTTGATCGCATCGAAAATCTACAGCACAGCTCATATCAAAGCATCATTAAAGAAGTAGAACTTAGTTCAGGACTATCTTTGGTAATTACGAATGCCAGTTGTCGTCGTCCAATCAACTGCGCTGTTGAGCATGATAATTTTAATTTTTTAGCTTCTAAATTTTATCTTTCTGGTCATCATGGCGTGATTTGTCCACAAGTTGAAGGGGTGGCAGAAAACTATACCGAAACCAAAGGAAAAAACTATTTATTTTATTTACCAAATATTAGAGAAGTTGAGCAATATTTTCCGCATGAAGAAGTTTGCTTAATTACAATTTATACAAAAATAAATTTTTTAACTAGCTTTAAAAGCAATTTAGCAGCAGTTCCGAGCCAACTTCAATCTCTGATCGAACAAGGTGAAGCTCCTTGTTTTCATTTACCTGTAGGAAACATTTTGCCAGCAATGCAAACAGTTCTCTGGCAAATTATGAGAACACCATACAAGGGCATGTTACAGCAAATATATTTAGAAAGTAAAGCTTTAGAACTATTGGTTTTGCAGTTTTCACAGTTATTAGAAACGGAAATATCTCAACAAAAATCAATTACTTTAAAGCAGAGTGAAATCGATAAAATATACCAAGCCAGAGAAATTTTGATTAACAATATTGCCGAACCACCAACTCTGCTCGATTTAGCCCAGCAAGTAGAAATTCATCACATGAAGCTCAAGCAGGGTTTTAAGGAACTTTTTGCTACGACACCTTTTGCCTACCTGCGTGAATATCGACTAGAAAAGGCACGGAACTTACTGTTAGAGAATAAAACAAACGTATTATCTGTAGCTTCGGCGGTAGGCTATGCTAATTCCAGTCATTTTGCAGCAGCATTTAAACAAAAATTTGGTATTTCGCCAAAGTCTGTACGAGCGGGGATTGCTCAATAATAAAATTTAAAATTTGTCCTCTGGGGGTTAAAACTTGTCCTCTAGGAGTAGATTTGTCTGGATGAAAATACGTACACTCCTGATTACGGTTAAAAATGAGAATTTTAAGCAACTATATATTATGATCAAGGAAAGCTGAAATTGCGCCAGATTAAATCAAATTTTATTTTATTATTTACTCTAAGCTTGTTGGTTAATTCTCAAAAAGCAGTTGCCGAAACCAAGTTACTTCGAGAAATCCCTCAACCACTAGCCAGAGCAGATCTATTAGTTCAAGATACAAATGTTAAAGTTACAGCTATTCAACTGAACAAGACCAAAACTGGTTTACAGCTAATTATCAAAACTGCTGATGGGCAAAAATTAGTACCCTTGATTTTGCCTGAAGCCAATAGATTAGTTATCGAGCTTACAGATGCGACTCTAGATCTAGCAACAGGTAATGACTTTCAAGAAACTAACCCCACACTAGGAATTGCCGCAATTACCGCCACCCAAGTAGATGAGGGGAATATCCAGATACTAATTATAGGAGAGAACAATTCACCATCAGCAGCTGTAATTCCCAGTAATCAAGGTTTAGTATTGACCGTTAACCCTGAAGGAAATATAGCACCAGCAAAACCCGATACTTCAATCAATGTTATTGCCACAGGTCAGGGAAATGACGATAATTATTTTGTTCCTAATGCTACTACTGCGACACGAACCGATACACCAATACTTGATACTCCTCAATCAATTCAGATAATACCGCGCGAGGTTTTGCAAGATCAGCAGGTAATTCGCCTTGACGAAGCACTGCGGAATGTAAGTGGCGTTACTTTCGGCGGGACAGATTTAGGTAGAGATTTGGACTTTAGCATTCGCGGTTTCGATGACGCAACAATTCTACGTAATGGCTTTAGACAATTTAATTCTGGAGGTACTTTTCCTGAAACGGCAAATCTGGAGCAGATTGAGGTACTCAAAGGACCTGCGGCTGTCCTGCTTGGTGAAATTCAACCAGGCGGAGTAATCAATTTAGTCAGCAAGCGACCTCTGTCGGAGCCTTACTACGACATCCAGGCTCAGTTTGGTAATCGCAATTTATTTCGTCCTAGTATTGATATCTCTGGTCCCCTAACCTTAGATGGAAACCTGCTTTATCGATTGAATGCAGTATACCAGAGTGGTGATGAGATTCAGGATTTTGAAACAGATATCGAGCGATTCTTTATTTCACCCGTCATAACCTGGAAAATTAGCGATCGCACTGATTTGACTATAGAATTGGAATATTTAGATGAAGAAAGACCGCCAACCTTTGGTATTCCTGCCATAGGGGAAGAAATTGCAGATATCCCATTTGACCAAATTAGCAGCGAGCCCGACGATATTGGGGAAGAGGAAAGCATTAATGTTGGATATGACCTAGAGCATCGCTTTAGTGATAATTGGAAACTGCGTAACGGCTTTCGATATACGAAACAAGATGCGTCAATTGAGATAACTTTTCCGTTTGATATCGATGACGAGACTGGCATTATTACTCGTTTCTCTGGATTTCAGCCTGAAGAGTCAGAAAGTTTTAGTTTAAATACAAATTTAGTTGGGGAGTTTGCCACGGGACCTATTGACCATCAGCTTTTGTTTGGCATTGATTTGAATCGAACTGAAGATAATTTTAATCTTTCTACAAGACTCGACGTTGAAAACCCACTCGAATTCGATATCTTCAATCCAGAATTTGGCACTTTTATTAGACCCGATCCTGAAGATATACCTGTGTTTCAAGATGATGAAAATGAAATAAATCGCCTGGGCATATTTATCCAAGATCAGATCTCATTTACTGAAAATTTAATCCTGTTAGCAGGATTAAGATATGACACTGTCGATCAAACTACGACGATCAATCCCACGGATTTTGACCCAACCAGTGGTGAAATCACCCAGAATAACGATGATATCAGTCCTCGTGTCGGTCTTGTCTATCAACCGATTCCCCAAGTTTCTCTCTACGGTAGCTATTCTGAATCATTTGCGCCTAATACAGAGCTAACAGTTGATAGTGAACCTCTAGAACCTGAAACAGGGAAAGGGTTTGAATTTGGAGTCAAAACTGAGTTGTTGAACAAGAAGCTGTCTCTGACTTTGGCTTATTTTAATATTACTCAGGAAAACGTCGCCACAGAAGACCCAGACGACCCCTTCTCTTTTGTTGCCACAGGAGAACAGAAGAGTCAGGGTATTGAATTAGACATAGTGGGTGATATCTTACCTGGTTGGAATATTATTGCTTCTTATGCCTATATTGATGCCGAAATTACAGAAGATAACATTATTGAGGTTGGCAATCGCCTGAACAATGCTCCTGAAAATAGCGCAAGTTTGTCAACCAACTATCAAATTCAACAAGGCAGTCTGCAAGGACTTGGTTTGGGAGTAGGTTTTAACTTTGTGGGAGAACGAGAGGGTGATTTAGAGAACTCTTTTCAGTTAGACAGTTACTTTATTACCAATGCTGCTGTTTTTTACGAACCTAGTAATTGGCGTGCAGCTGTTAACTTTAGAAATATATTTGATGTTGATTTTATTTCTGGAGCATCTCCCGTCAGAGTTAGAGGCAACAATGTTGGAGAACCATTTACGGTTATTGGGTCCCTTTCTGTGACATTTTAAGCACTACGTAAACACTATTTTAATTTTGACGCGTTCAACTGTTCTTTCACCTAAATTTAAGTCAATAATAATCTCTGCTTTCTTCCCTTTTTATCCACTTTTTACAACATTATCTTAAAAAGATTAAATTTATGCAAAATACTAGTCTAGGTTAATTGAAGCTATAGATTGTGTCATTTTTGTGTCATATTTTACTCTTAAGATTTTAAAAATATAACAAGAAAATTTTTGCATGAGGCTATGCTCTGAGTTTAAAAAGCTACACATAATATCTAAGTAAAAAATATCATGTCAAGCAAAGAACAAGAACTCTCACCAAAACAAAGATCTCGACGCAATTTTTTAGGACAATCCCTCTTTACAGCGGGAGCAGCAATCTCTACTCCATCTTTACTCAATTCCTGTCAAAATAGAAAAGAATCTGCCTCAAATGAGCTAGTTGAAGGCGAAACTATGATCAGACTGGAAATAAATGGTGAGTTACAGACGCTTGATCTTGAACCACGAGTAACACTATTAGATGCGCTACGGGAAAATCTGGGATTAACAGGTAGTAAAAAAGGTTGTGACCACGGTCAATGCGGGGCTTGTACGGTATTAATTGACGGTAAAAGAGTCTATTCTTGTCTCGCTTTAGCAGTGATGCAAGAAGGTAAGAAAATTACTACCATCGAAGGATTAGCAACGGGAGATAACTTGCATCCAGTACAAACGGCATTTCTGGATAATGATGGCTTTCAGTGTGGTTACTGTACCCCAGGGCAAATATGTGCCTCCGTGGCATTACTAGATGAAATCGAAAACGGTTCTGTAAGTTATGTCACCCCCGATCTAACTAGTCCGCCTCAATTGGCTTCTCTATCGGAAACTGAAATCAAAGAACGACTAAGTGGAAATTTATGCCGTTGCAGCGCATACAATGGCATTGTCGCAGCCATACAGCAAGTAGCAGGACAAACTCTGCCCTCCCCTGCTGGGTCAATTGAGAACAACCAAGTAGGACAAGTAAGCTCATGAAAAATTTTGCTTATGTTCGCCCTAACTCTGTTGAAGATGCCGTTAGTCGAGCAACAAGAGATCGCGATGCTCTATTTATTGCAGGTGGCACTAATCTAGTCGATCGCCTGAAAGCGTTTCTAGACGAACCATCCCAACTGGTTGATGTATCTCGTTTGGCAATGAAGCAGATTACCACAACCAACGAAGGAGGCTTGAAAATTGGGACACTAGTTACCAATACAGCCTTAGCCAATAATAGCGAAGTAAGAAGTAATTATCCCCTGCTTTCTAGGGCAATTCTAGCTGGAGCCTCCCAACAAATCCGTAATATGGCGACGGTGGGGGGAAATTTGATGCAGCGCACTCGCTGTCCCTACTATTACGATACTGCTTTTGCTTGTAATAAACGCCAACCAGATACAGGCTGTCCAGCAGCAACCGGGATTAATCGCACTCATGCTATTTTGGGGGCTAGCGATCGCTGTGTGGCAGTTAATCCCTCAGATATGTCCGTGGCATTGGCAGCATTAGATGCAACAGTAGAAGTTCAAGGAGTAGAAGGTAAGCGGTTAATCCCCTTGGTCGATTTTCATCGTCTACCTGGCAATACACCAGAACGGGATACTAATTTAGAACCTGGAGAATTGATTACAGCAGTAATTTTGCCTCCCGCATCCTTTGCTCAATCGGGGGTATATCTTAAGCTACGCGATCGCGCTTCCTATGCTTTTGCTTTGGTTTCCGTGGCGGTGGCTTTAGGTGTTGAGGGAGAACAAATTACTAATGCCCGAATGGTATTGGGTGGAGTGGCACACAAGCCTTGGCGAGCAACTGAAGCAGAAGATTTTTTGCTCGGCAAGACAGCAAATAAATCTAGTTTTGAGCAAGCAGCAGCGATCGCTCTTCAAGACGCTAAACCCCTGGCTCATAACGGATTCAAAGTAGAACTATCGAAACGAGCAATTCGTCGCGCTCTGGCAGTTTCAGCCAAAGGAGGAGGCATAGCATGAATCAGGTTATCGGCACCTCAGTCAGTCGTCAAGACGGACTAGCAAAGGTCACAGGAGAAGCAACTTACGGAGCAGAACACCAAATTCCCAATCTAGTTCATGGTTATTTAGTAACTGCCACCATTGCCAAGGGACGCATTCGCAACATCAACACTCAACAAGCAACAGCTATGCCTGGAGTGATGGCAGTTTTTACCCACAAAAATGTCCTGAAAATCTTTAATCCCGCTAATGACTGGATGAGTTCAAAAATTTACGAAGAGCGACTACCCTTAGCGGACGAGCGTATTCATTATGCAGGGCAAATTATTGGCTTAGTGGTCGCAGATACCTTTGAAAGAGCCAAGGAGGCTGCCAATCTGGTAACAATAGAATACCAAACAGAACCACCGCAAATTAATGCCGAAAAAGCAACTTATGCCAAAGCTGCTGTGTTCGGAGAAGATTTTGAGTATCGGGCAGGCGAGTTTGAGACAGGGGATTTCTCCGCAGGTCGATCTGCTGCTGCAACGTTAGAAACGACCTATACTACCGAAATAGAGCTTCACGAACCGATGGAACCTAACGCAATGGTGGCTCATTGGCACGATCGAGATTCAGTAACAATTTACGAACCAAGTCAGTGGGTACGCATAACTCAAGGAACTTACGCCGAGTTGTTGGGTCTTCCCGCCGAACGAGTTCGCATTGTCAGTCCTTATATTGGCGGGGCATTCGGTGCCAAGGTCTTTCCCTGGCCCTATGGTATTCTCTGTGTTGCCGTCGCCAGAGAAATTCAGCGTCCGCTCAAAGTAGTTGTTTCGCGCCGCCAAATGACCGCTAACACTGGACATCGATCGCAAACAGAACAAATAATACGCTTGGCAGCAGATAAAGAAGGCAAATTAACGGCGATCGAACATCTAGTTAAATCTTGCACTTCCCCAGTTGAGGTTTTTCCCGAACCTTGTACTAACGTCACCCCCGTTATGTACACCACCCCAAATATGCACCTTAAACAAGAAGTGGCAGTATTGAACGTCGGTACACCTACTTTTATGCGTGCGCCGGGCGAAACACCAGGGATGTTTGCTTTAGAGTCTGCTATGGACGAATTAGCTTGGGAATTAAATGTAGACCCTATAGAATTACGGTTGCAAAACGAAACCCAGAACAATCAGCGCACCAAACTACCATTCTCTGAGAAATATTTTGCCGAATGTTTGAAAACAGGAGCAGAAAAGTTTGGCTGGAGTCAACGCCAGATGCAACCAAGATCTCAGCAGCAAGACGATCTGTTAGTCGGTTGGGGCATGGCAGCAGCCAGCTTCCCAGGTTATCCTCGAGACGAAGCCTCAGCTAAAGTACGCCTACTTCCCGATGAAACTGCTCACATTTTAACGTCTGGGAACGACATGGGAACGGGAGCTTATACTGTGATAGCAATGACTGCTGCTGAAACTTTAGGACTGCCTATAGCCAATATTCGGGTTGAGTTAGGCGATTCTATTATGCCAGATGGAGCACTTGCTGGCGGTTCTAAAATGACTGCTTCTCTTACTCCTGCGGTTTTAGCCGCTTGTCAGCAAGTTTTGGAAACCGCTGAAGCCCAAAATGCATCAGAAGCTTTTGCCAAACTGCGCGAGTCGGGACGTGCTGCTTATGAAGCGACTGGATCTGCTGCTCCTGGGGAAGAAGTTGAAAAGTTTGCTTTCCACTCTTGGGGGGCGCATTTCTGTGAAGTTACTGTGGATGAAGCGATCGCTCGTCTTCGCTTAACTCGTTGGGTTTCGGTAATCAATGTCGGGCGAGTGCTTAATAGCAAAACGGCAGCTTCTCAAATACGCGGTGGTATAATTATGGGCATCGGGGAAGCCCTAATGGAAGAATGTCACTTCGACCCCAATACTGGATATCCTGTGGTTTATGACTTAGCGACTTATCACTACCCAGCCCATGCAGATATACCCCGCATTGAAGTCTCTTTTGTTGGGGAGCCAGATTTTAATTACAATCCGATGGGTGTACGTGGATGTGGCGAAATCGGAATTACGGGGGTAGCTGCTGCTATTACTAATGCCTTGTATCACGCCACGGGCAAGCGTATCCGTAGTTTGCCCATTACTCCTGATAAGTTAATCTAAAAAAGTAGCCAGGAGTGAGTAGAAGCAGGAAGTATAGCATGCATCAGATTATTGGCACCTCAGTTAGTCGTAAAGACGGACTAGCAAAGGTCACAGGAGAAGCAACTTACGGAGCAGAACACCAAATTCCCAATCTAGTTCATGGCTATTTGGTAACTGCAACTATTGCTAAAGGACACATCCACAGTATCGATACTCAAGAGGCAGAAGCTAGTCTCGGAGTGATCGCAGTTTTTACCCACAAAAACCCACCAAAGGTTTTGAAACCAAGTAATAACTTCATTAATTCCAAGATTTACGAAGCTCGACTACCTTTATTCGATAATACTATTCATTATGCAGGTCAGATCGTTGGCTTAGTCGTAGCAGATACCTTTGAAAGAGCGCGGGATGCTGCTTATAAGCTCAAAATTGAATACAAAACTGAAACTCCACAAGTCAATGCCCAACAAGCTAACTATCAAAAAGCTACTGGTATGTTTGGGGAAGATATGGAATATCTGGCAGGGGAGTTCGAGACAAGTGATTTTTCGGTAGCTAAATCGGCTGCTGCTGGCACAGTAGAAGCAACCTATAGTACTGAACAGGAAATTCATGCCCCAATGGAACCTCACGCATTGGTAGCTCATTGGGAAGATCAAGATTCGATAACTATTTACGAACCAACTCAGTGGGTACAAGGTTCTCAAAGAACTTATGCCGAACTTTTGGGTATTCCTGTTGAGAAGGTTCGCATCATCAGTCCTTACATTGGCGGGGCATTTGGTTCCAAGGCATTTCCCTGGTCTCATGGTATTCTCTGTGTTGCTGCTGCCAGAGAAATTCAGCGTCCTCTGAAAGTTGTTGTCTCCCGCCGTCAAATGACTGCTAACACTGGACATCGATCGCAAACCGAACAAACTATCCGCTTGGCAGCAAACCAAGACGGCAAACTAAAGGCGATCGAGCATATAGCTAAAACTTGCACTTCCCCAGTTGAGGTCTTTCCCGAACCTTGTACTAGCATCACCCCTGTCATGTATGCCACACCTAACATCAAACTCAAACAAGAGATAGCAGAACTCAATGTAGGTACCCCTACTTTTATGCGTGCCCCTGGTGAAAATCCAGGGATGTTTGCTTTGGAGTCTGCTATGGATGAGTTAGCCTGGAAACTAAATATCGATCCCGTAAAATTGCGTTTGAGAAATGAAACCAAAGAACATCAGCGCAAAAAACTACCATTTTCAGCGAAACATTTTGCTGAATGTTTGAAAACAGGAGCAGAAAAGTTTGGCTGGAGTCAACGCCAGATGCAACCGCGATCGCAAAAGCAGGACGATATGTTAGTCGGTTGGGGAATGGCAGCTGCGGCATTTCCTGCATTACGCAGTAGTGCAGAAGCAAAAGTACGCTTACTTGCCGATGGTACAGCTCACGTTTTGACATCAGCCAACGATATGGGAACGGGAGCCTATACTGTGATAGCAATGACTGCTGCTGAAACTCTAGGGCTGCCATTAGCCAAAGTTAAGGTGGAATTAGGAGACTCAGTTTTACCCAATGGTGGAATGGCAGGAGGCTCGCAAATGACTGCTACCCTTACTCCTACGGTTTTAGCCGCTTGTCAGCAAGTTTTGGAAACTGCGAAAGCCCAAAATGCATCAGAAGCTTTTATCAAACTCCGCGAGTCGGGACTTACTGCCTATGAAGCAACGGCATCCTCTGCTCCTAGTGAAGAGAGCAAACAGTTTGCTTTTAACTCTTGGGGGGCGCATTTTTGTGAAGTTACGGTGGATGAAGACATTGCCCGTCTTCGCATAACTCGTTGGGTTTCGGTGATGGATATTGGACGAGTCCTCAATAGTAAAACAGCCGCTTCACAGATACGCGGTGGTGTAATTATGGGCATCGGACAAGCTTTAATGGAAGAATGTCATTTCGATCCTAATATCGGCTATCCTGTGGTTTACGACTTAGCGACTTATCATTACCCAGCCCATGCAGATATCCCCCGTATTGAAGTGAATTTTATCGGTGAGCCAGATACAAATTTTAATCCGATGGGTGTCCGTGGTTGTGGAGAAATTGGGATTACAGGGGTATCTGCTGCGGTTGCTAATGCTGTTTATCATGCTACAGGCAAGCGCATTCGCAGTTTACCCGTTACTCCTGATAAATTGTTGACGGTCTAATTATTGCCATTTTTGGCTAGAAAAATATGACTACTATTGCCCAAAACGTTGCGATTATTGGTGCTGGACTTGGAGGATTGGCTTGTGCGATCGCTTTACGTCAACAAGGTATTGATGTTCAAGTTTACGAGCAACCGCAAGATTTTCGTCCTGTTGGTGGAGACTGGGGCTTGTTTTCCAATGGCTTAAACTTTTTGGAGCTTATCGATATTTAATTGAAATTACTTCCCAGAAAAAATTTTTGAATTCCCAATCTGCGAGAGCCTTCCTCTTAGGAGATAAAATTATTAGTCTATGGATTTTGAACTTAATGAACAAAGAAACCCCTACTCTTTATCAGTCAATGTTAGAAAAATTTATTAATTATCTTTTTTTTGTTTTTGAAAAATAATTAGCTCAAACCGAATATTTATTAAAAGATAAAATCTAATCAATTGCTGATATATCCGCTTGATGTTCTTGTCTTTATTATAATTTACGGTTTAATGAAAATTGGAAATTAGACTATCCTCATTTAACAACTTAGTTTGACCAACTCCACCAGAAAGAATCAGTTTGTTCAACTATTCCTCAATCAAAGTAACATTTTTTTTACTAACAACAGATACTATTTAAGCTTATTTTGTGAACAATGATAAAAAATGCATGAATTACAAGCAATTACTGATGCTTTTGAGAAAAGCCAACAACAAGGAGCAACTACTTTTCTAGCAACTATAGTTAATACTTTTGGTTCTACTTACCGTCAAAAAGGAGCAAAAATGTTAATTACAGAAATAGGCGAAATGGTAGGAACTTTAAGTGGAGGTTGTGTAGAAAACGATATCTGGCAATATACTAAACAGATTCAGAGCAAACCTCTATTAATCAATTACGATGCTACTTCAGAAGAAGATCTTGTTTGGGGTTTTGGCTTGGGTTGTAATGGTGCAGTACAAATATTACTTGAAAAACTTGATTCTCTTAATAATCTCTCTCCTCTATATTTAATTACTCAATGTCTAAAAAATAAAAAGATTGGCGCGACCGCGACAATTTTTGCTGTAGAAGGCGCGACCGATTTAAAAATTGGCTCTCGTTTGCTTATTTATCCCGACGATAAGACTTACAGTGATCTTCAACATCGGGAGTTAGAAAAAGCGATCACAAATGACACAATTACTACTAGGAATACTCGGCGATCAACTGTTAATAAATACCAATTACCATCGGGTAGTGTAGAAGTTTTTATCGAAGTTATTAAACCCCCCACTTCTCTAATTATTTTTGGCGCGGGTCGAGATGCTCTGCCTGTAGTAGAATTAGCTAGAATGATAGGTTGGCAAGTTACTATAGTTGATTGTCGCGCCCAAACAGCAACATATCAAAGATTCGCGATCGCAGATAATATTATTCTCACTCGTCGGGAGATTATTAGCCAACAAATATCAGTAGATGAAAATACTGTTGCTGTTGTAATGACGCATAATTATTTTGACGATTGCGATATTATCAAATTTCTTCTACCAACTAAAATTCCTTATTTGGGTGTGATGGGTTCTAAAAATCGAATCACTAAAATAATACAGGAATTAAATCCCACTAAAACCCAGTTAGAAAAATTATACAGTCCTATCGGTTTAGATATTGGAGCAGATACCCCTGCGGAAATTGCTAGCGCGATTATTACTGAAATTCAAGCAGTTTTAACAAAACGCAATGCTGGTTTCTTAAAACATTGCTCTCAGCCTCTTCATCGAAGATACGATGTTCAAAAAAAGCAAGTCCCACAATCAGAAAAGGTCTTGACAGTTGAACAAAAATAAGAAAGGTAAAAATGCTATTGCTGCTATTATCCTGGCTGCTGGTGCATCGAGACGAATGGGTCGACCGAAGCAATTGTTACCCTATCGAGGACAAACTTTACTTAGTTATGTTACTGAATGCGCGATCGCCTCTCCCTGCAATTCAGTAATAGTAATACTCGGAGCAAATGCTAATAAAATAGAACCAGAAATAGCTCAACTTCCCATAAAAATAGTAAAGAATCTTGAATGGAATGAAGGGATTAGTAGTTCTATTAGTTGTGGAATTACATATATTAAAGAGCAGTCTTTAAACATAGATGGAGTAATTATTCTTACCTGCGACCAACCTTTTATTTCTCCTGAAGTTATTGAGAAACTAATTAATACTTATAATTTAACTGATAAACTGATGATTGCCAGTTCTTACAAAGAAACCCTGGGAATACCTGCCTTATTTGATCGCAGTTTATTTTCAGAATTAATGGAACTCAAAGGCGATCGCGGTGCCAAAAAAATAATTAATAAATATCCAAATTTAGTTCACATAATAGATTTTTCTCAAGGAGAAATCGACTTAGATACTTTTAAAGATTATCAACAGCTAATTTCAAGGGAAGGAACGTAGAGTGAAATTATCTCTCCTTGATAATATTTCCATTAAAAGGATTGCTTTGACGTCTTGGAATGCGGAGGAAACCGTAGCTTCACCAAACAACTTATTTAGCTTATCGGTACTAGTAATTAGTCAAAATTATTTTGTACTACTAATTTGCATCCATTTTTTGCAACAGAACCTTTTTAGAGATTGATACTGAGGTCAAGTGTTGTCAGCTCAAATGGGGAAAAACAAGCTTTGAGCTGGACCAATAGTTGGTAGCTAACGACTACCAACAGTGTTTAATATGAGATATAAATTAAATCCCCTCCTAACTTGTAAGTTACAGTAAAGCACATCTAAAACTTGTCATTTGCAGGAATTCATTGAATTCAGTCTCAGTTCCAAGCTAGATAGATGGAATAAAAAGTCAATTATCTTAATTTATACGATTTATACCTTAACCGACATTCAGGAGGGCAAGAACTTGAGGCTAAACCGCTTCTAGATTTTTTTCTCCAGTACGAATACGGATAACCTGATCTACAGGGTAAACGAAAATCTTACCGTCACCAATCTCACCTGTGCGAGCTGCGGCGATGATCTTGTCTACCACCATATCGACCTGTTCGTCTTCAATGACAATTTCAATCTTTAGTTTCTGTAAAAATTCTACAGTATATTCTGAACCTCGATATCGTTCAGTTTGACCCTTCTGACGCCCAAATCCTCTGACTTCCGAGACTGTCATTCCCACAACCCCAGCGTTAACCAGCGCTATTTTTACTTCGTCTAATTTAAAAGGTCTGATAATAGCTTCAATTTTTTTCAACTTGATATCTCCTGTCTTTGCTATAAAAGTTTAACTCTCACTATTTTACGTATATTTATCTACAAAGCTAGTCTCTGTGTTTATAGATTGTAATTGTTAACTGTTTCGGATAGATGACAAACCGTAGCCTGCAAGCGATCGCATCTTTATGGGTGATTCTTTGTCTTGAGCATGATTTTTGTGGTTGTTTCTGCATCTGTATCCATTGTCAGAAGTATCTTCGGAGATCTGATCTGCGTACAAATTGATAACTAAAGCTTCTCAATTATCTCAGATACACAGCAAAGATCTTATTGCGGAATTGGATGCTGCTTTTAGATTAGCTTCAATTCTAAGTCTATGTTCAACTGCTACTAAAGCATAGTTTCTCTATCTTTATATCTAGTGGAGAAGGGCGCAAATAAAGCTACTATTAATTGAAAACAAGATTTGAAACAAAAAAGTAGATGCCTAGACTAGCTCCTAAGCCAATAAAACTAGACGAGAGAGAACGAAAAGAACTAGAAAAAATAGTGACTCGTCATAGTACTCCTCAGCAAGTTGTCAAAAGAGCGAAAATTGTGCTTTTAGCGTCTGAGGGAAACAATCATCGAACTATCGCTAGAGAGTTAGGTATTAGTAGAGAAATGGCAAGGCTTTGGCGAGAAAGATGGATTGAATTAAAACGAAAAGATGTTCCCGTAAAAGAAAGACTATCGGATGCAGAACGACCAGGGTCACCAACAAAATTCAGTACAGAACAAGTATTGAAATTATTTGCTCTTGCTTGTGATCCGCCAGAAAAATATGGCAGACCAACCAGCCATTGGACATCAAGAGAGTTAGCTCAGGAGATGATGAAGCAAGGAATAGTTGAAAGTATATCGAGAAGACAGGTAGGAAGACTTTTGTCAGAAGCAAGTCTGAAACCACATCTGTCAGAATACTGGCTCAACTCCCCCCCGATGAAAGATTTGACGAGAAAGTCAAGAACATCTGTGGATTATATCGACAAGCAATAGACTTGAGAGCGAAAGGAGAAAGAGTGATAAGTAGTGACGAAATGACAGGAATTCAAGCACTAGAAAGAAAATCAGCCGATAAGTTAATGAAACCAGGTCAGCTAGTGAAACGAGAATTTGAGTATATTCGACATGGAACTCAACACTCGCGCGTTCCCTTGCCCAGAACACGGAGCTGGGTAAACGCCTGTCGGCGACGCGGGGTCGCTCGTCAAAGTTTGATTGCTAGTTTCGATGTCAGCAGTGGCAAAATTATTCATGAAAGTATTGGTCAAACTAGAACTGAATTGGATTTTGTGTCTCATCTACAACAGATGATCGAAGCCAACCAGAGAGTCAAAAAATGGCATTTAGTTATGGACTGCCTAAATATTCATGTCTCTGAATCTTTGGTTCGTTGGATTGCACTTATCGAAAATATTCCTGCTGTCACATTAGGCAAAAAAGGTCAGTCTGGTTGTCTCCAGTCAATGGAAACTAGAGCTGAGTTTCTTAGCAACTCGGAGCATAAAATTGTATTTCATTACACTCCGAAACACTGCTCGTGGTGAAGCAGCGCGGTCTTGGGGGTTTCCCCCATGAGCGACAGCTGAACCCTTCGGGTTAAATCAAATTGAGATTTGGTTTAGTATCTTAATGCGTAAACTTCTCCAGCGAAGTAGTTTTGACAGTGAGGCAGACTTAGCTTGCAAAATTCTCGATTTTATTGCCTACTATAACGACACAATGGCAAAGCCTTTTAAATGGACTTACAAAGGTAAAGCTTTAACTGCCTAATGGTGGTTATAACTAAGCTCTTCTCTACTAGTTATCTTGTCAAACTTGATTTTAAAACTAGCTTTACTGTCAAGGTCAGAGCTAAAAGCATTAATTTAATCGTAGCTTCACTATTATCCTTATTGACTTCAAACTATCTTTAATCAAAAATACTTAATCGTACTGTAGGCAATTACATCCAAGTTACCTAGACTTGAAATACACCCTATAAATCTTTTTATAGTCACAAATTTATATAGAATTTTTAATAGGGTTTCTTGCAAATTAAATTTAACCCGATCAATAAACATAAGTATTATTGCTTTGGCAATAGTTAGCCCTAACTTAGTTGCTTCTAAAGCGATCGCTGGTAATTTAAGTAATGCTGCAAGCTTTACGGGAAGAATCAACTATACAGTTACAGGAGGCACTCTTAGAAACAATCCAGATGATGTTGATCCTTGTAGCCTAAATAGTACTTCTACGGCTTCCTTGTCTAATGTTCCTGATGCTCAAGCTATTAGACAAGCTTATTTATATTGGTCTGGCTCGGGGGAGAGTATTGATAACCAGATTAACTTTGGTGGCTCACCATTAACAGCAGATAAAACTTTTACTACTTCATTTTTTCTTTCCGATCCTACTTTAGGAGATGATGACTATTACTTCTTTCAAGGAGTTAAAGATGTCACAGACATAGTCAAACAACAGGGAAATGCAAATTATCAATTTAGTAATTTAGCTGTAGATAATTCTGCACTGTATTGTAATTTTAGTGTTGTCCTAGCAGGGTGGTCTTTGGTAGTTATTTACGAAGACTCCGCTCTTCCTGCTGATAAAGTTAATACACTTGAACTTTATGATGGCTTGGAAGTTTCACGAAATCAAACCGTCAACTACACCTTAAGCGGTATCGAAGTAGCCTCCGATCCGATCGCTAAATTTTCGATGTTAGTTTGGGAAGGAGATCAATCTCTAGGGGGAGCTACTGAGTCATTTGCCTTTAATAACAATACTCTAACTGATACTTATAATCCCTTACAAAATCAATTTAACTCTTCAATTAATACCAATCAATCCTTAAATATTTATGGGGTGGATTTTGATACTTTCGATGCTTCTAACTATGTAAGCGAAGGAGATAGTTCTATTACTGGCACAATTACTACGGGTGATGATTTAGTACTCCAGGGCGCAGCATTAATGCTAATAACTAATACTGTTTTTTCTGATTAAAGTTTATTGATTATTTCAAAAAAATCTAATATCTTTTTTAAGATTAAAAACTACACATATATTGTAGTTTCTTTTTTTTGTATAAGTGTTTACAAGACAGTATAAATACGTAATTTTAAAACCAGCATAAATCAAACTCTTTCTTTATGAATAGTTTATACAGTCTGCAAAAACACATCATTTTTTTACAATTAAAATCAGTGTATTCATTAATTTACACTAGAGATACATCTTGTTATCTTAGTAAGACATACAAACAAACATTGGTTTCTTTAGATTTCAAATTTATTT
>JBCDEP010000270.1:0-3629 GCA_039179675.1 Cyanobacteria bacterium P01_G01_bin.67 | reverse complement strand
TACTTTATCGCTATACAGAACAAACAGATATCTTAGTAGGTTCGACTGTTGCTAATCGAGATAAGAAAGAGATTAGTAATTTAATTGGTTTGTTTGTTAATAACCTAATATTTAGGACAAAATTTAATCCTCAGCTTACTTTTAAACAACTACTACAGCAGGTAAAAGAAACAGCATTATCAGCATACGAACATCAAGACTTACCTTACGAATATTTAGTAGAAAAATTACAGCCAGCCAGAAACTTAAGTCATAATCCATTATTTCAAGTAATGTTCGTTCTCCACAATACTAAATCAGATAAAGTGGAGTTACCAAACTTGAGTATTAACTATCTACCTATTGACAATCAAACCGCTAGATTCGATCTCAGTTTAGATATGTATGAAACCGAATCTGGTTTGATAGGTAGTTTTGAATATAACAGCGATTTATTTAAATCCGAAACTATCGATCGCCTGACTAATCATTTTGAAAATTTATTAGTAAAAGTTACTACTAATCCCGAACAGCTAGTAACAGAGATAGATATTTTAACGACAGTAGAAACAGCAGAATTATTAAATAATTTTGATGCAGTTGAATATCCCCAGGATTATCTAGTTCATGAATTAATTGAAAACATGGCGTGTAGGGGCGCAAGGCTTGCGCCCAGTATGGAAATAGCGGAGAAGATTGCTTTAATAGCTGATGATAAATCATTAACATATAACGAATTAAATCATCGTGTTAATCAATTAGCTCATTATTTACAATCTCTTGGTGTTAATTGTAGGGGCGATTCGCGAATCGCCTCTACAGTTGGAATTTTATTAAATAGAGATAGTGACTTAATCATTTCCTTACTAGCAGTATTAAAAACTGGTGCTGCTTATGTACCTCTAGATCCTGCTTATCCCAATGAAAGAATTAACTATATTATTAATCATGCCAATATATCATTTTTAATTACTAAAGATGATGTTGACTTTAATATTGCAGTAGATAATAAGCTGTCGATAATCAGTCTAGATCGAGAAAGAGAGAATATTGATCGACAAAATAAAGATAACTTAAATATAAAAGTTAATCCTCAAGACTTAGCCTACGTTATTTATACCTCTGGCTCGACAGGAAAACCTAAAGGAGTAGCAGTACAACATAATAGCTTACTTAACTTTCTGTATTCTATGCAACAACAACCAGGAATAACAGAAGCAGATAAATTATTAGCTGTTACCACTATTTCTTTCGACATCGCTGCTTTAGAAATATACTTGCCTTTAATAACTAGCGCGACTGTAGTTTTAGCAAACAAAGATATAGCTATAGATGCCGATCGCCTGAGTCAAACTATAATAGAAAATAACATTACTATAATGCAAGCAACTCCCGCTACATGGCAGATGTTATTAGATAATAATTGGCAAGGAAAATCGGATTTAAAAATACTATGCGGTGGGGAAGCATTACCAGAAAACTTAGCAGCAGAAATAGATTCATGCTGTCAGGAAGTCTATAATTTATATGGTCCTACAGAAACAACTATTTGGTCGTCCGTTTATAAATATAGTCAGGGTGATTCTAATACCGTATCTATTGGTAAACCCATAGCCAATACCCAATTTTATATCTTAGATTCTCATTTAAATTTAGTACCAAAAGGTATACCAGGGGAACTATATATCGGCGGTGCGGGATTAGCCAGAGGATATTTGCATCGTGGAGATTTAACTGCCGAAAGATTTATACCCTTTTCATTGAACATTGAACATTTATCATTAAACATTTCTCCCTCTGCATCCTTCGACTTTGCGAGATTATACAAAACAGGCGATCGCGTCAGGCAACTGCCAGATGATAATCTAGAATATCTGGGTAGATTGGATAATCAAGTCAAAATTCGTGGTTTTCGCATTGAATTAGGGGAAATTGAAGCAGTATTAACTCAAAACGCTGTGGTTAAAAATGCAGTAGTCATTCCTTATCAAGAAAATTTAATTGCTTATATTATTTCAAGTGGGAAAGTAGCCCTAACCCTAAAGGGTATATCCGCAGGTGTATCCTTTAGGACACCTTCGGGCAAAGGCTTGAGCCGCATGCAGGATACCGCTTCGCATAATGGTTTAAGACAATACCTAACCGACAGATTACCAAGCTATATGATTCCTGGCGATATTATCCAGCTTGAGTCATTCCCTCTTACTCCTAATGGAAAGATCGATCGCAAGGCTTTACCTCTTCCCGATATTGTTGAAGATGGCAGCAACGAAACCTTAATTCTTCCTCAAAACAAGACAGAAGAAACCTTATTAGGAATTTGGCAAGAAGTTTTAAATCGCAACAGTATTAGTATCGACTCCAATTTCTTTGAATTGGGTGGGCATTCTCTATTAGTAACGCGAGTTATATCCCAAGTTAGAGAAGCTTTTACGATTGAATTGCCTTTACGCAGTTTATTCGAGCATCCCACCATTAAAGACTTAGGGCGAGTTATAAATAGCCAGCAAAATGATAGTATCTCGATTGGCGTAAGCCTAGCCGAAGGCATCCCGCTTGACGGGGCAGAAAAACCTTCCGACATCGCCATAGTTTCTAGGGAAGGAGAATTAGCATTATCTTTCGCTCAACAACGCCAATGGTTTTTACATCAATTAGAGCCAGATAACCCTGCTTACAATATCTCTACGGCAGTTAAAGTTACGGGGAATTTGGATATTGCCAAGCTACAGCAATGTCTGAATATCCTAGTTAAGCGTCAAGAAATCTTACAGACTGCCTTTCTGACAGTAGAAGGAAAACCCCAGTTACAGATTAATCCCGATACAACAATTAATTTACAGGCGATCGCTCTGCGGGAATTATCAGAAGGGGAAAAAGAGGAAAGAATACAGCAATTAAAAACAGAAGACGCACGACAGCCTTTTGCTATAGAAACATCTCCGTTAATGCGAGTCAAGCTATTACAAATTAGTGCTGAAGAGAATACATTACTGTTGAGCGTACATCATATTATCGCTGATGGATGGTCGTTAGGTGTGTTGGTTAAAGAAATTGTCGAGCTTTATCAGAAAGCAGACAAGGTAGGGGCGAATGGTATTCGCCCAATCCCAGAAATTCAATACCTAGATTATGCAGCTTGGCAGAGGGAATATTTACAGGGAGAAATATTAGAGAGACAGTTAGACTATTGGCAAGAAAAATTACAAGATGCGCCAGCAGTAAGCTCTTTCCCCACAGATTATGGGCGTAGCAACGAGCCAGCAGCAGCAGAAATTACCAGATTTAAAATTGATCGCCATACTACTAAGACTCTCAAACAAATTGCGAATCAACACCAAGCTACTCTATTTATGATGGTGTTGTCTGGTTTATATTTGCTGTTGCATCGTTATACAGGTAATGACGACTTAGTAATTGGCACGCCCATCGCTAATCGAGAGCGAGCAGAATTCGAGAATTTAATCGGTTTATTTGCCAATACTTTAGCTTTGAGAGCAAATTTAGCCCATAATCCTAGTTTTACCGAATTACTAGAGCAAATTAGAGAAAATACTTTAACTGCTTACTCCCACCAAGACTTACCCTTCGAGCAGTTAGTAGATAAATTAGAATTAGAGCGATCTTTAAGTTATACCCCTCTATTTCAG
>JBCDEP010000277.1:0-2879 GCA_039179675.1 Cyanobacteria bacterium P01_G01_bin.67 | reverse complement strand
GTTATTACGCAAAAGAGCCATAGTTGAATCTGTCATTGAACAGCTCAAACATATTAGTCAGATAGAACACTCACGTCATCGTTCACCAACTAATTTTGTAGTTAATTTACTAGCAGGCTTGATTGCTTATTGCCATCGTCCACAAAAGCCATCTATAGCTATAGATGACAATGTTCTATCTGCTTCTGCTTAACCCGAACTGACGTTTAATAGTGCATTTGATTTTGGTGGCGACATCACTGACGTGAGTAACAGTGCTTTTACTCCTCGCGTGGGCATAGTCTATCAACCCATCGAACCAGTTTCTCTTTACGCCAGCTTTAGCCAATCATTTTTCCCCTCGCAGTTTAGTGTGAGTGCTGACGGTGAGGCATTCGAGCCAACAGAGGGAGAGGGTTTTGAGATTGGCATCAAAGGTGAAATCATCAAGGATAAGTTATCTTCAAACCTAGCTCTTTTCGATCTAACTCAAACTAATGTACTTACAGACGATCCTGATGATCCTCTTTTTTCCATTGCAACAGGAGAACAAAGCAGCCAGGGGGTTGAAGTAGATATTCAAGGAGAAATCTTGCCGGGCTGGGATATTGTTGCGGGTTACGCCTTTGTTGATGCTGAGGTGACAGAAGATAATGTGCTTCCCGTAGGTAACAGCCTGATCAATGTAGCAGAGAATAGTTTTAATCTGTGGACGACATACAGATTGCAAAAAGGGAGTTTGGCAGGATTGGGATTTGGTGCGGGTATTTTCTTTGTTGACGAACGACCAGTAGATCTAGAAAATTCATTCTTTATCGATGGTTACACTCGCGTTGATGCAGCAATTTCTTACGAACGGGAAAACTATCGAGCCGCCGTTAACTTCAGAAATATTTTTAACATCGATTATATTGATGCTGCAGACGGTACAACTGAACTATTCCCTGGCTCGCCTTTTGAAGTTAACGGCACAGTTTCAGTAAAGTTTTAATCATTGAACATTGAACATTGAAACACTAACCGAAAATTGATCAATGATAAATGTTAACTGGTAAATGATGAATGCTTCCTCTGCCTTCTCTTCTCATTCATGTATAAGCTATGTCGTTTACTAATAATAGGAAGTTAGCTAATTCCTGACTCAACCAAGCTGACAAATTAACGTTCGCTCGACTCTGGGTCACGTAATCGCCTAAAAATCCAACAAGGCTTCTACTAATCTGAATTTAAACATAACCATGAACGCCAGAAAAATAAGCAGCCTGGGTTTTATTCACCGCTATTTAAGTTTTAATTATTGGCATCTTTGTTGTGCTTGCTGTCTCAGCCTGTGGCAAAACAGAAAGTACTTCAACTAAACCTAATTCTTCATCAACAGAAGCCTGTCGGATAATTCAACACGCAATGGGAGAAACTTGTGTTCCCAGAAATCCTCAACGAATTGTGGTTTTAGACTATGTGATGTTGGATAACACCATAACATTGGACAAAAAACCTGTAGGTAGTCCTCTTAAATATGCTCACCCTGACTTCAAAACTGATATTGTCGATCTTGGTGACTCCAGTGCGATAAATTTAGAGCGTATTTTGGCACTTCAGCCCGATCTGATTTTGGGGATAACAAATCCTGCCTCACCTTATTCTCAGCTTGCCCAAATTGCACCTACTGTTTTAATGAATTTCGATCATAGTGGAGATTGGAAGAAACATATTGCTTTTATCGGCGATGCTTTAGGTAAATCTGATGAGGTCAAGCAGATTATGGCTGATTACTACCAAAGGACGAAGGAGTTTAAACAAAAGATGGGAGCTAAGACAAGTAATTTAGTGTCAGAGGGTAGTGATGAAATTCAAGAGGTTTCTGTCGTTCGGATTGATTCTACTGAAATCAGTCTCTATACCAAGACTGGATTGATCGGAACTGTTTTGGAGGATGTGGGTTTATCTCGCCCACCTTCACAAGATTTAGATTTTGAGTCAACAAAAGCGTTAGGATCTAATTCTATCCATTATTCTATTTCTAGAGAAGTTCTGGATAAAGCAGATGGTGATGCAATCTTCTTCGTTGTTGACTACTGGGATTCACAAATCGAAGATTCTCTTAGCTCTCTCAAAACCGACCCCTTGTGGTTGACATTAGATGCTGTTAAACAGAATAAGGTGTATGAAATTCCAGCTTCTGATTGGGTTTCAAGCGGACTAATCACAGCTAATGCAGTCCTCGACGATTTGTTTAAGTACCTTGTGGAACAGTGAGGACAGTTAGAACAGTGAGGGCAGTAAGTCTCTACTTAATATTGTCCTAAAGGACTTTCCTCAGCCAAGATTCTAGATCGGCGATCGCTTGAAAATCCAATAAGGCTTCACCGAGGTTTTCTATTTGTTCTAGAGAGAATTTCAATTTGTGCGATCGTTTCTTGAAGCAAAAATGTTATCTATGTCGAACAAATCAGATTTAAGCTAAAACCAATTTAGCAACTGGTAATGGTTTTCCTTCAGCTTGTAAATGCAAAATTAGCTCCTCCATTATTTCTAAACCAAGTTGGAGAGCTTCTTGATAAGTTTCTCCATGAGTAACAGGTTGCATAACTTCATTAGCAAATTCAGGAAGATAAGCTAAATAACATTCGTCTTCTGGACTCCAAGCAATAGTAATTTGGTACTTATGATTCATTCTTAGCTCTCTGTATAGCTTGTTTCACTTGTTTTTCGGAGTATGATTTGGCATCCGAGCCATCTTTTCCAGGTAGGTTTACTTGTAAGGATTCAGGTGTCAGGAATCAAAGAAGGTTGTTTCCCAACCCCAACATTAGCCTTTAGAGCAAAGGCGAAGAAATCTACTACAGAGCGACCCTGAAAACGACAGGTTTGTATCGCACTTAAGTTATTAGCTGTATCCT
>JBCDEP010000152.1:0-15388 GCA_039179675.1 Cyanobacteria bacterium P01_G01_bin.67 | reverse complement strand
TTTTGGAGATATACAAATAATGACCTCCACAGAATTATTATTAACATCACGCAATCTAGAAGTGCAAAAAGATGGAATATGCCGTAATATGAACTTTCCTCTTAGCAGTCTATTAAATAATTTTCCTTTTTATCATTCTTATAGCTTTGATAAATTTATTAGCGATCTAAATAGGCTAGTAAACATAACATCAAACGATTTAGAAAGAATCAGAATTGCAACTATTATTACTAGACGCTTTTTACAACAATCTCCCTGGATTATTGATTTATGTCCTTCTCCAGATCCAGAAATATGTGCTGCAACCAGATCTTTGTACTCTGACCCTAACTCTCTATTCAAAATTAATGTGTTTTCTTGGCTTCCGCAAACATCAAATGTACATTGTCATGGCACATGGAGTATTGTTGCTTTGTTGGGAAACGCTACAACAGGTCGTGAACTAAATTATTTTTGGAATCGTCTGGATAATGGCTTAAAAGCAGGTCATGCTGTTATAAAACCTGTTAGTAAGAAAATACTAGAAGCGGGAGATATTATTGGTTTCACGTCAGATGCGATTCATAATATCAAGTCTCTTCCCCCTAAAAATATTGAAGATGAACAATTTTCTAAACCAACATTAATGTTTAACATATTTGGTGCACCTAATCTTTCCAAGCGCTATACATTTAATCCCTTCGATAATACTTACAAAAATTTTTGAACTGTTTAATTATGAATACATCCACCCAAAAAAACAACTATAATATTTCCTTAATTGAGAGAGAGTTAAATCAAGCACTTTGTGAATACAAACTAGGAAATATTTCAAATGTCAAACTAATACTAAACAGTATTTTACAAAAATATCCTGATTCTACAGAAGCTTTGAAATTACTAGCAATGATATCTCATACTCAAAATAATTTTGAGTTGGCTGTAATTTATTATGAAAAAATTATGCAGCAAAATCCAAATGATATTGATTGCTATCATAAATTGAGCTTGATTTATCAGCAACAAGGAAACTTTAAACAAGCAATAAAAATTTTAAAAAATGCTATATCTTTAGTACCTAATTCTATCCAACTCTCAAATCAATTAGCTTATAATTTTGCTAAACAAGGGCAATTGACAGATGCAATAAACTTATATAGTAAAATCCTAGAAGTAATCCCAGATAATATAACAGTTCTTTGGAATCGAGCTTTGGCACTTATCAAAAATGGGGATTTTACCAAAGGTTTTGCAGAGTTTGAATGTAGACAAAGTCTACCTAATTTTGAAAAATCATATCTTCCTGATTATCCGATGTGGGATGGTTCAGACTTAAATGGTAAGACTATCTTGGTATATCATGCCGAAGATGCTTTGGGAGATATTATTCAATATATTCGCTATACAGATATCCTTGCGAAAAAAGGTGGCAAAGTAATTTTTGCTGCACCGAAACCCTTATTAAGATTACTTAACTATATTTCTAGCATTCAAGATCTTATACCTTTAGAAGCAGAAATACCAGCTTTTGATCTTTATGTTCCTTTACTTAGCCTACCTCACCTTTGTCAAACTAATATCGATACTATACCAGGGAAAACCCCCTATATATCTTTACCAAAATCTAATGGTTCAACAACTATAAATCTGCAAAAATCATCTAGCACTCTTCATACATTTTCGCAAAATCTGCTAAAAATTGGGATTGTCTGGTCAAGTGGTCATCGTGAACGTAATGATACTGATATACCCTATTACAGGGACTGTGACTTATCTTTATTTGTTGATTTATTATCCATTCCTAATATTTCTTTGTATAGTTTACAGGTAGGAAAATGGGCAAGAGAAATAGATCGATATAAACATCATCATAGACTTTATGATTTAACTCCTCAAATTCAAGATTTTGCCGATACTGCTGCTTTAATTACCCAACTTGATTTAGTAATTTCAGTGGATACAGCTATAGCTCATCTTTGTGGTGCAATGGGATTGTCAGTATGGACTATACTAGCTTACGATGCCGATTGTCGCTGGCTAATAGATCGTGATGATAGTCCTTGGTATCCTAGTATGCGGTTATTTAGACAGCCAAAATATGGAGACTGGCAAGGTATTTTTGAACAAGTAAAAATAGCCTTAAAAGATTTGTAAATTATTAACTTTAACAATATAAAAAATTTACAGGATAGTCTTACTAACTTCGTTGCAGACATATCAGATTATCTTGTAATGATTCATTTGAATACTAAATAGGAATTAAAAAAGTATCTAGTAATGAAACTTTTTCAAAATCAAACATTAAAAAACAATCCTCATATTGCCATTTTTTCATCTAGAAAAGTTGGTAACTTTGTGGTTATCACACCTTTATTAAGAGGACTTAAGGAGAAATACCATAATTGTACAATAGACTTTTTTGGTAGTGAAATTACAAAAGATTTTGAAGTTCATTGTCCTTATATTGACTGGAGATTTTCACTTTATACAGACCGTACTGATTTTTTAGAATCAATAGTTAAACAAATTGGCATACGCCGTCAGCTACATGGAACTTACGATCTAGCGATTAATTGTGATGAGTTTAGCGAACTTAATTTAGTGATGATTACGGCTATTCGACCAAGCTATATTGCAGGAACAGCATTGTCCAGGGATTTTAGTCAAAGATTTACTGATAGCTCTAATCCAATACAAAAAATGCTAAGCGATCGCAATTGGAACAGTCTAGATTTTGTCCGAAAATATCAAACAGTAATTAATAGCAATTATATTAGTGAAATTTTTTGTCGTATTGCCTATGTAGAAACTGATTTTTATAAGTTGGAGTTGCCCAGTAAACCTCCCAATTTTATCGTCCCAGATATTTTAATTCATCTTACAGCGACACGTCCTGCAAAAATGTGGTTCATCGAATACTGGCAACAAGTAGTTGAATGGTGTGAAGAACAAGGACTTAAAGTTGGATTGATAGGCAGCACACCGATAACTCAACATAATTTATATCACTCTAATGGGGAGGAAGATTATTTATTACAAACTACCTCTGCGATCGATCTTAGGGGAAAAACCTCCCTTCTTGAGTTAGCTGGAGCTTTTCGTCAAGCCAAAGCTTGTATTTCGGTTGATACTGGTCCACTACACATTGCTGCTGCGGTAGGCTGTTTTACCTTAGGGATTTTTGGTAACGATGAAGATGGAGATGGAGCTAGTCCCATAAGACTTTGGGCTCCCCGACAATCCCACGTCAAAATTCCAGCTTCAAATCATAAATGTACTCTGTGCCAGAAAAATCGATATAAAAATCAACTTTGCTTACTAGAAAATCATCCTTGTATGAATCACCTCAAACCAGAAACGGTGATTAATTATCTCAGCATACTAATATCTACAGCAATAGATTCTACAAACAACAAGTCAATACAAAGTCAGCAACTTGTCAGTTTTTCTCAGTCTTTAACTCAGCTAACAGTTCGTAAAAATGAAATTATTAATAACAATCTTGGTAATAATGCCTAGAACTTAATAATCCATAATTATCTTAAAAGATGAAATACAAACTTGTTAAACAACATAGTGAGGAAGATTGCGGTGCTGCTAGTATTGCTTCTATTTGTCAACATTATGGAAAGCTGTTTACTATTTCTCGTTGTCGTGAGGCAGTAGGTACAAGACATCAAGGTACGAGTCTTTTAGGACTCAAGCAGGGTGCAGAAACTATTGGATTTGAGACCAAAACAGTCAAAACTTCGATAGTGGTAATAGATAAAAGCATCATACCTCTTCCAGCAATTATTCATTGGAAGGGCTATCATTGGGTTGTTTTATATGGTAAAAAAGGTAAAAAATATGTAGTTGCCGATCCTAGTTTAGGAGTTAGATTTTTAGATCGAAAATCCTTTTTAGATGGCTGGACAGATGGAGTAATGTTATTACTCGAACCCGATCCAGTAAGATTTGATGACCAAGATGACGATCGCGATCAAATTGGTGGCTTTAGTCATTTTCTCAAACGGATTTTACCCTATAAAGGAATTTTAGGACAGACTTTATTAATTAACTGTGTACTGGGTTTTCTTTCCTTATCTTTTCCCTTTTTATTGCAGATCTTAACTGATGATGTTTTGGTGAGAGGAGATACTCAGTTACTGACTAGAGTGGCGATCGCAGTGGTTGTCATGCATTTAATCAGAAGTAGTTTGCGATTAGTTCAATCTAATTTAATTGCTCACTTTGCACAACGAATTAAGCTAGGTTTAGTGTATGAATTTGGCAGGCAAATTTTACGCTTACCCCTCACTTATTATGAAACTCGTCGCAGTGGAGAAATTGTTAGTCGCCTGGAAGATATTCAACAAATAAATCAATTAATTGCTCAAGCTGTAGTGCGTATACCCAGTGAGTTTTTTGTGGCATTAATTTCTTTAGGAATTATGTTTTTCTACAGCCCTAAGTTGAGTTTGATAGCTTTAGTCATAGCGGTTATCATGACTCTTTCTACTATTATATTTATGCCCACATTGCAACAAAAAGTTCGCCAGACTATGGCTTTATCGGCAGAGAATCAGGGCATATTAGTAGAGACTTTTAAAGGGGCAATCACAGTTAAAACTACTACTGCAGCACCTCAGTTTTGGTCGGAATTTCAAAATCGCTATAGTCGTCTGGCTAACTTTACTTTTAAGACTATTCAAATTAGTTATGTTAATGGTATTTTTTCTAATTTTGTTTCTAGTGTCGGTAGTATTGCCCTACTGTGGTTTGGCAGTAACCTAGTTATCGAACAATATTTAAGTATTGGCATGCTGTTGGCATTTAACAGTATGAATAGCAACTTTAATTCTTTTATTAATACTACTATTGATTTTGTTGATGAATTTGCTCGGGCTAAAACTGCTACTAGACGTTTGACCGAAGTGATTCAAGCCACTCCCGAAAGCCATGAAGAAGTACAAAAACCCTGGGCAGAGATCAAAGGAGAGACAGATATTATTTGTAGCAATCTTAATTTTCACCATACAGGAAGAGTTGATCTCTTAGAAGATTTTAATTTAACTATTCCTGGAGGGAAAGTTGTAGCTCTAATTGGTAAATCTGGTTGCGGTAAAAGTAGTTTGGCTAAATTAATTGCTGGTTTATATCAACCCCAGTCAGGTAATATTTGCTTTGGTGCTTATAATCAACAAGATTTAGCTTTAGAGTGTCTTCGTCAGCAGGTAGTCTTAGTTCCCCAAGAAGCTCATTTTTGGAGTCGCTCAATTATTGAAAATTTCCGTTTAGGCTATCCCGATATTTCTTTTGAACAAATAGTAGCCGCTTGTCATATTACGGGAGCGGATGAATTTATTAGTAAACTTCCCGATAAATATCTAACTATTTTAGGAGAATTTGGTTCTAATCTTTCTGGAGGACAAAGACAAAGATTAGCTTTGGCTAGAGCTATAGTAAATCATCCACCAGTATTAATTTTAGATGAATCTACTGGCGCACTCGACCCAATTAGTGAAGCAGAAGTATTAGAAAAATTATTAGCTTATCGTCGTCGTAAAAGCACAATTATCATTAGTCATCGTCCTCCTGTAATTAGTAAAGCAGATTGGATTGTGATGTTAGAAGAAGGGCAGGTAAAACTTCAAGGCGATCGCCAAGAACTAAATTATCAGACGGGAGAGCATCAGCAATTTTTGGTGATATAACTCATGAGTAATAATCAGAAAATTAGTATAAGTAACTACCAGCAGCTTTTTATTGAAGTTAATAAAAAACGTAGTCTAAGAAAGATTTATAATCGTATTGAAGCTATTAAGTTGCAACAAAAGCAAGAATTACTTAGTGATTTAGAACAGGTTTGTTTACGGGGCATACTTTCTGGTTATACACCAGATAAAATTGCTCAAAAACTGGTTGGGGAGCTAGATCCTTGGCTGATTCAAGTAACATTTTGGGCTTTGTTTCGTTATATCCAAACTATGGCAGGACGAGAAGCAGTAACCATTACTAATTACCAAGATGTTATCAGTAGTTTAGAAACATTCGGCTATAAAGCTAAAACTGCTGATTCATTGTTGATTAATGATAATGAACGTAAGGTTGAAAGCAATTCCCCAGAAGATACCTCAAATACTCTAATCATTTCTCAGGATCAATCCAGTCAACTAATTCATCAACCTCGGCGAAATATTTTAACGGAGGTAGATGAAAATGATTTTATGCCTGCAATTAGTTCTTGGACAAGACTGGGAGGACTATTTCTGGTTGGTACCGTAGGTATTGTGATCGCTCTGGCAGCATTTACTCCTTACAAGGTTACAGTAAAAGCCCCAGCCAAAGTTCGCCCTGCGGGAAAATTGAAAATAGTCGAAGCCAAAACAGAAGGCACAGTGATAGAGATTAATGTGGCAGAAAATCAAAGGATCAAACGGGGAGATGTGATTGCAACTATCGATAGCTCTCGTTTACAAACCCAAGACAGTCAACTCCAAAGCCAAATTCAACAGTCAAAACTACAGCTAGGACAAATTAACGCTCAAATTCGGACGCTAAGACGTCAAATACAAGCAGAACAAGATCGGATTCAAAGAGCAGTTGCAGTAGCCACCGTGGAACTGAGTCGCAGACAAAGAGAATATCAAGATCAACAGATTACTACTCAAGCCGAAGCCGCCGAAGCTGAAGCTAATGTCAGATTGGTCACCGAAGAATGGCAACAGGCTCAGGCAGAATTTAATTCAGCTCAAGCAACCTTAAAATCTAACCAGGCTGCCCTGAGATCCGCCACATCCAGACGTAACCGTTATCAAGAAATTTCCGTGACTGGAGCTTTATCTCAAAACCAATTAGAAGAAGCCGAATTAGAGGTAGAGCAACAGAAACAGCAGGTAGCAGCCCAAAAAGCGACCGTAGAGCAGCAAAAACGAGGTATAGCTCGACAACAGGAAGCAATAGAGGCTGCTAAAGCGCGATTAAATCTGGTTCAAGCAGCACTTAATCCCAGTAACGGAGAAATTGCGATCGCCAATCAAAGAATTGCTCAAGAGATCGCTAGTGGGGAGGCTACCATTGCCGCTTTAAACCGAGAACAAGAAGCAATGATTCAGCAAAGAATTGAATTAGAACAGACCTTAAGCAGAGATCGCAGCGAATTAAAGCAAATCACCAGAGATATGGAGCAAACTGTGATTAAAGCTCCAGAAAATGGTGTTTTATTTCAGCTCTCTTTAAGTAACCCTAGTCAAACAGTTAGTCCAGGTAGCGAAATAGCTCGAATTGCTCCTGATGATACCTCTCTGGCGATCGAAACCTTAGTATCAGCTAATGATATCAGTAACGTCGAGCTAAATCAAAAGGCTCAGGTAAGAATATCCGCCTGTCCTTATCCAGATTATGGCACTCTCAAAGGAGTAGTCCAAGAAATTTCCCCAGATGCTATTCCTCTAGAGAATAGTGATTATAGTACATCTAGTTTAAATCAAGCTTCTACCTATAAAGTAAAACTCAAACCAGATAGTCAAATCTTAAGTCAGGGAAAAAATCAGTGTACTCTTCAGTTGGGGATGGAAGGCAAAGCCGATGTGATTACTAAAGAAGAAACCATACTCAAATTTCTGCTCAGAAAAGCCAGATTGATCGCAGACTTATAGTTAATAGATGTAAAATTCTCATTGAACAGTATCGGTGTGAACATTGAATAATTGATTAACTAGGTTTAAGACAAGTTAACTGTTCATTGTTCATTGTTCATTGTTCATTGTTCATTGTTCATTGTTCATTGCTAACTGTTGAAGACCTAATTGCCAGAAACTTGATCGCCACATTGATAAATAGTAGAAGATGTATCGGCAACTAGCTCAACCTTCCCGCTGTTATTAACTACCCAGGTAGTTGCTTCGACCACAGACTCTGTTGGTGCTGGTGAACTAGGAGCATTAACAACCGAATTTTCTGTCCAACGATTCGGTAACTGTACATCGTCAAACACTTTGCTATTGTCTAGAGATTCATAAGGATTAGGGGGTAAACCGCCACGCCCAGTATTGATAAAACTACTATTGTCAGTGTCTCTGTTCGCTTGACATCCTTGTAAAGGTTGGGAGACAACAAAAGCACTAGGTAACTTTGTTAATCCTTGAGTTGGTTCAAGACCTAGAGTATTTATCTCTACTACTCCATCTAAACCAAATTCCGAACTGGCATTGATATCGTTAGTGCTGGGATTATTGGGACGCTCTTCAATGCCAAATAAAGACTTGGCAGTAATATCAATATTGCCACCATTCCCTTGTTCGGCACTAGCAACAATATTATTATCACCATTAGGGTACGCAACTATAAAATTAGTATCAATAGTTAAGTTACCGCCATTGGCATTATTGAAAGCTTGAGCGGAAATAAAACTATTATTTTGTAGGATAATTTCATTGGTAATTTGGAGATCTATATTGGCAGTATCTCCAGTTTCAGCTTGACTAGCAGCTTCAATTCTGGCTTCATTACTTAGATTAATAGAATTAGCTTCTATCTTAATATCTCCTGGTTCTCCCGTACCTGGGTCAATAAAATCCAAATTATCAAAGTTTCCAGCTTGAATAGTTCCACCATCATCAACAGTCAGTTGGTTGGTAAAAACATTTACATTACCTCCATTCCCATTACCGATAAGTGCATCAGCATATAATCCACTACGAATGCTTCCTTCATTTACACCACTGATGACAATTGATTCGGTAGCATTAACTGTTAAGTCTCCTGCATTACCCTCACCAAATGTACTGGCATCGATAGACCCTCCATTAATTAGAGAGAGAGAATCTGTATAAATAGTTAACTTTCCACCATTTCCTACTGCTTCGGGAACAACTACACTTCCAATACCAGTGGAAGAAAATGAACTATCACCATCAATTTTAATATCGTTGGCAGTAATCACTACATCCCCCGCATTACCCTGACCAAATGTCGTACCGCCAATTTGCCCTTCATTAGTCAGAGTAAGATTACTTGTAGTTATAATTATGTTTCCACCATTTCCTAATGCTTCAGAACCGACTTGACTAGAAATACCAGTAAAACGCTCTATATTATTACCGTCAATTTTAATATTGTTAGCGGTAATCACAACTTCCCCTCCATTACCCTCGCCTCTTGTATTAGCGGAAACTGCTCCACCATTAGCAATTGATAGAGAATCCGTAGTAATAGTTATCTTTCCTGCATTTCCTGCTGCTTCGGAATTAAGTATACTGGCAATACCAGTAGCAAAGCGTGGAATATTCTCACCATCAATTTTAATATTGTTAGCGGTAATCACAACTTCCCCCCCATTACCTTCACCATTTATTAGAGAGAAAACTCGCCCCCCCTTAGTGAGATTAAGATTACCAGTAGTAATAGCGATCCCTCCTGCATTTCCAACTGCTTCTGAACGTACCTGACTGGTAACAATACCAGAAAAGCCTTCTCTACTTAGTTCACCATCAAGTGTAATGGTATCAATGGCATTAATTTCAATAATTCCTGGAGTTTCTTGGGTAAGTGTATTACTTAAAATACTAGCTTCAATTTCAGAACCTTCTGTAAGAGTAATATTATTTCCCTGTATTTGAATATCACCACTCACCAAACCACTAGCATCAACTGCTGCGGTTTGAGACAGGGTTATATCAGCAAAGTTTTCTACACTTTTATATTCCAAACTGAAGCCTTTATCTATGGGAATGAAACTAATTCGTTCGTTACCCGCTACACTTGCTAATTCGATTCTTCCTCCTGGAGTTTTGAGGGTTGCACCTTCAAGATTGAGATTGCCACCAATTAAACCTAGAGTGGAACTAGAATTAACTCTTAAAGCATTTTCCGTATCGATTAAATCGTTATTAGCTCTTGTTCCTAAACTATCTCCCAATACATTAATATCTCCTGGATTATCTGGAAACCCCAATCCAATTGGAGCATTAATAGTTAATAAAGGTTCGGCTTGAGCATCCGTCGCACTAAATTCTAGGTTATCGGGAAATAAAATACTATCGGCGGTACTGGCATAAAATGAACCACCAATATCTAATCTCGCACCTTCACCAAAGATAATCCCGTTGGGGTTAATGAGAAATAAATTAGGATTACCATTGGCACGAATTAAACCATTAATGTCTGAAATATTTCCGCCAGTTACTCGACTAAATATATTGACTATATCCGCTGCATTATTGAAGGATGCAGTTCCCCCATTGTGTACAGAAAAATCTGTGAAACTATGAAATAAATTATTACCAGCGCGATCGCCTTGGTTAATATTAAAATTATTTTTGTTAGTATCAACTACGGTGTTTGTAGTGCCGTCTGGAGTAACTTGAGCTCGAACATTACTGCCGTAGAGAGGAGAACATAATGCGATCACTAAACAATATGATAGTCTTGAGCAGATATTCATAACTAACTATAAAATTCTAAGATCTCTTGTCTTTTGCATGGTGATCGCTACCAAGACTAATAATATTCAATGTAACAGAACAAAAATAAACAAAAATATGAGTCTACTTCTCGATTTCATCATCTAGTAGCCACCAAAATCTGCATATGTATTCGAGTGAGAACATATGAATAATTGTAGTTGTAATTGGCAAACTGTCTGCGTAAGTCAGTAACTTCTCGGTCATTCTCAGTCGAGAACTCGGTTAAGGGTTTGTCAGGATGAAATTATTAATACAACGTCGTTTAAGTTGTGTAGGTATCAATAGTGATCGCCAAGTCAGAAATTCTGATTATGAATTTTGGGGAGTTAGAGGGCTAAAATTAATGACCATCAATCTATCAGAAGGTGGGATGCAAGTAGTTTTGACTGCTCTTACTTTAACAACCGCGATCGCCATTAATCCTGGACTAGCGATCGCCGAAAGACCAGAACCACCAAAAACTGGTACGCCTTCTGGTAATACTACCCCAGGAACTACCCGTCCTGAAATTAGCTGTCCCACAACCCCAAAACCTTTAACCGCTATTGTTGCTAACCAAGGACAAGATTTGACGGCTAAGGAATACCCAACTTTTTTGTTTTATATTCCTTATGCTGCCTCAGAGATCGCTTTGATGGAGTTTTTACTGTTGGATGAAACTCAAACACAGACAATTTACCACGCCCCCATTGAGACGAGTCAACAACCAGGAATTATTCAAGTTCAATTGCCAAAAGAAGCGAGTCAAGCTTTAGCAGTTAACACCACCTATCATTGGCGGTTAAATCTTGATTGCGAACCAGATCAGACCATTGTTCCCGATTTAGTTTTGCAAGGATGGATTCGACGCATACCTCTCGATTCTGAAATTGCTAATCAGTTACAGTCTGCTAAATCACCAGCATATTTAGTTTATCAACGCCAGGGGATTTGGTATGATGCAATATCCAATTTGGCAGAATCTTATTTTGCCGATCCAGAAAATAGCACCTTAGCTCAAGCCTGGACAGATACCCTAAAATCATTTGAGCTTGACTGGATTATTGGTGAGCCTTTAGTAGACTAGAAATTTATGGATAGTAGGTATGAAAAAAATTATTCAGTTTCTTACTATCTCAATCTTAAGTTGTACCTTAGCTATAGTTATCTCGATTAATTTTATTCCTGCCAAAGCCACAGCCCAAAATCCCCCTCAAATACGCTTGATTCAGGAAGGTATCGATTTATATGAGGCAGAACAATTTAGTCAGGCGGCACAAGCTTGGAATCAGGCTTTATCTAAAGAAGAAGATCTATTAAGTAAGTCTTTAATTTTGAGTAATCTTTCTTTAGCCTATCAGCGCTTAGGGCGTTGGCAAGAAGCAGAATCCACAATTGATCAGAGCTTAAAAATACTCAAAAATTTAGACAATTCGACTCCAACATACGCCGAGATTTTAGCCAAAGCCTTAAATAGTCAAGGTCATCTTCAGTGGTTAAGGGGAAATTTTAGTAATGCGATCGCAGCTTGGGAGCTAGCTACCACTAATTATTTGCAAGCAGGAGATACAGCTAATACTTTCAAGTGCCAACTCAACCAGATCAAAGCTCTTCAAGCATCAGGATTGAGCAGTAAAGCAACTGAAAAACTAGAGCAAATGTATCAGGATTTAGCCCATACACCCAATCAATTTCAAAGTACAGGATTACAATATCTCGGAAATGCTTTACGTACTGTCGGCAATCTGCAAAAATCTGCCCAGGTATTAAAGGAGAGTTTAACTATTGTCCCAACTCCTGAGACTCTATTGGAATTGGGCAATACAGAAAAAGCTTTGAGCGATCGCTATTTGGCAACCAATCAATTACAGTTAGCCGAGCAATATACTCAAGCAACCCTCTATCATTATCAACAGGCTTTTAATCAGGGAAAAAATCTTCAGGCTGGACTCAACTATCTTAGTTTAGCGATCGCTTTGGGCAAATGGTCTGATATCTCGACTCTAATTCCCCAGATTAAACGATCTTTGACCCCCTCTCCCACCAGTAGAACAGAAATTTACGCCAGACTCAATTTTGCTCGTAGCCTTACCTGTTTAAGAGAAATTCAAGAGCATCATAATCTTCAGTGCGTTAGCGCATTACGCCGCGAGCAACTAAAACCAAACTTATCTTTAGATAAACCAAAGATCGAGATTGCGGATGTTCCTGAAATTGCTCAGGCGATCAAGATTGCCATTCACCAAGCAACCGATGCCAAAACTAAATCCTATAGTATCGGTGAATTAGGTAGACTGTATGAATCTCAACAACAATGGCAACTAGCACAACAATTTACTCAACAAGCGTTACTAACTTTAGAGGGAATCCAAGCACCTGAAATCCGCTATCGTTGGCAATGGCAGCTGGGACGAATCTTGAAACAACAGGGAGACATAGCAGGAGCAATCTCTAGTTATGCTGCGGCGATCGACAACTTACAATTAGTCCGTCGTGATTTGTTAATTGTCAATTCTGAAGTACAGTTTTCATTTCGCGATTATACTGAACCCTTATATCGAGAATTAGTAGATTTGCTCTTGAAAAATGATGTTCCCCAAACTGGCTCTGATTCAAACATCTTAGATGTAACTCAGGAATATTTATTTAAGGCGATTCAAACCATTGATACCTTGCAGTTATCCGAATTAGAAAATTTTCTTAATTGCGATTTGACTTCTATATCTTCTAGTGTAAAATTTAATCACCATCACGAAGATCTAGAGCAAATAGACTCTCAAGCAGGCTTTATTTATCCAATTATCCTAGAAGATCGTTTAGAGGTTATTTTTAAATCTCCAGGACAGCCGCTGCAACGCCATACAAACTATATTCAGAAAAGCGAGATCGAAAAAACTCTCAGAGAGCTAAAAACCGCCATCATCAGAGGTTATGCTAGTGAAGCGATCGCATTATCACAAAAGGTTTACTCTTGGTTAATTGAACCTTGGGAGGAGTATCTAGAAGATAGCACTCAGATATCAACCTTAGTATTTATTTTAGATGGAGAATTACGTAATATTCCTATGGGAGTTCTATACGATTCTCAGCGTCAAGAGTATTTAGTGCAAAAATCATATGCTCTAGTATTACTTCCCAGCTTTCAGGCTTTCAATTTGCAAAACACGACCACAGAATTAAAAGTTTTGGGTGCAGGAATCAGTCAAGAACTTCAAGTAGAAAATAAATCTTTTTCAAGATTAGACGTAACAGCAGAATTAGCCAATATCAAACACAATACTTCTAGTTCGATTCTACTCAATACCGAATTTACTCAATCCAATATCCAAAAAAACTTGGAGCAAGGAGACTTTTCGGTGGTTCACTTGGCAACTCACGGTAATTTTAGCTCTAATCCCGAAGAAACATATATTCTAATCTATGATTCTGACGTTACTCAAGGTTCACTACTCAAAGCTAAAGATTTAGACCGATTACTCCGTCATAGTGGCAACCAAAAACCCTTAGAATTACTGGTGTTAAGTGCTTGTGAAACCGCCCAAGGAGATGCTAGAGCAGCTTTAGGACTCGCAGGATTAGCTATTAGAGCTGGGGCACGCAGTACCTTAGCTACATTATGGCAAGTAAGCGATCAATCTACAGTCAAGTTCATGGAACGATTTTATCAAGAATTGAGCATTCCTGGAACCAGTAAAGCGATCGCTCTCCATCGCGCGCAGCAAGCTCTTTTTGATGAACCTAACTATCAAGCTCCTTATTACTGGTCTCCCTATGTGCTTGTAGGAAATTGGCGTTGAATGAAGCCGATAGAGTAGATTTAGCATTACGAAAAAGCCTTAGGACTTTTCCTATTCCCTAATTCTCGTCTTACGTGGTTCTACATGGCTGGGAGACCCAGCCATAGCCCACGCACTATTCCCTAAAAGACGATATCTTATCGTCCTCATACATTATGCTGAAAACCAAACTCTCACAATTGTCCTCACCATTTTTCAGCGCTAAATTAATAAAAATATTCTTAAGCAAACCAAATACATAACTCAACAAAATTTAAGATATTAACTACACATAAGTTGTTTACTAAATGATCAATCAGAATTACCAACCAAATATCTAAGCTAGCCCAAAAATTATCAAGCCTGAAAAGAGCATCTTAATTCAACCAAGTTGCTTTATCTGTTCCTTTCTCCCCTATTCTTAATCTCGACAAAATTCTAATTAATTTGACCATCAACTATGACCGATCCTGGTTTAGAGAAACTCTTACATCGTTTATCTAGTAATCTTGCGGAAGATAAATTAGTTCAAAGCGTAACTGACGACCTGAGAACAAAGCTTATGGTCAATCGCGTAGTCCTATATTATTTTTATCGTCAGTGGGAAGGTAGGGTAACTTTTGAATCCTTAAGTTCAATTAAATACTCAATTTTAGGCTCAACAGGTCCAGATGAATGTTTCAATGGTGAATACGCCGCTCTTTACCTGAATGGAAGAGTAAGTGCGATCGCTGATATTGAGACGGCACCGATTGCTGAATGTCATCGGAATTTTCTCCAGGAAATAAGAGTTAAAGCCAATCTGGTGGTTCCAGTTTTATCTCCTACAGGATTATGGGGTTTATTGGTCGCTCATCATTGCCAAAGCTCCGTTGATTGGTCTAAAGAGCAGATTGAAATAATGCGTAGTGGTGCCATTACCCTGGCACAATCCCAGGTCATTTGCGGTAATGATTAAGCCTCAGATCAGAAACACAAAAAAAGCGATCGCTACTCTCGTATTAGAGCCAAAGCGATCGCTTTTTAGTTTTTAGATAGTTATTACACTGTCTAACAGTTCAACCATTAGAATCCAACGCCGTTGGCATCAACACCAATCAACTGGTCTAACTCACTCTCAGAGAGCGGATCGCCACCAAGACTCTCATATTGCTGAATCGCTGCACCAGCAAACGGTGCATTGTAGCTAGTTCCCACCTCATTTGT
>JBCDEP010000179.1:0-12211 GCA_039179675.1 Cyanobacteria bacterium P01_G01_bin.67 | reverse complement strand
ATAATTTTAAAGAAGTGCCATAATGCTACTATTTTTGCTTTACTCTGGCATTATATAAGTAAAGTAGCAATAGTTATCGCATTAACATATAAGAATTAGTCTTGCTATAAGTTTCAAGTGAATTCTCGAATAAAAAAAGTTTTACTTGGCAATAAAATGAACTTGATTTATGATTAATTTCATTTTATTTTAAATACAAAATGAGTATTTTCTCATTGTTTTTTCATTAATGCTTCATGGTTAACTTTCACATTACAAAGTGTACTTGAACTATTTGACTGAAAAATGCTAGGGGTAAAGTTACGCTGTAATGATTGATTAAATGATTTAGAGAGTTGACCAAATTTACAAGAGTCAGCATTTTAGGTATCCTTGCAAATATTTTCTATGATGTTGTTGCTAATGTCGTATTTTTTCATGAAACATTAATATTAGCAGTTGCGAATTAACTTATTGCAAAACTACCAAGCAAAACAGTAACAATGAACCAATTTGAAGGCAAAAAATTATGGATGATATCCCAACAATTGTTATTGGAGGGGGGCCTGCTGGTCTGACCGCAGCTTATGAATTGAGTAAGCACGGAAAACAGTCAGTGGTATTTGAAAAGGCTGATCGCGTTGGCGGAATATCGCGAACAGAAACCTATAAAGGCTATCGTTTTGATATTGGGGGACATCGGTTTTTTACTAAGGTTGGAGAGATAGAAGCACTTTGGCAAGAGGTCATGGGAGATGAGTTTATTAAAGTCTCTCGCCTATCAAGAATTTATTATAAAAATAAGTTTTTTAGCTATCCGTTAGAGCCATATAATGCTTTATCTAATTTAGGATTAATTAATAGCGTTTTAATCATGTGGAGCTATTTTAAAGCCAAAGTTAGTCCCAATCCTGTTGAAGAAAACTTTGAGCAGTGGGTTTCTAATCGCTTTGGTAAACGCTTATTTGAAACTTTTTTTAAAACTTATACCGAAAAAGTCTGGGGTATACCCTGTACAGAAATTAGAGCAGATTGGGCAGCACAGCGGATTAAAGGATTGTCCCTCAAAAAAGCCATCACCAATGCTCTGTTTGGTAGCAATAGTACTAAAACTCTAATTAAAGAATTTAACTATCCTGTCTATGGTCCTGGACAAATGTGGGAGCGTTTTCAACAAAAACTAGATGATCAAAATTCACCCGTATATCTCAATACGGAAGTGATTGAAGTGGAACGAAATTGCTATAAAGTCAACAGCGTTACCATCAAACAAAACGGGAAAATTAGCAAAGTCAAAGGTGAAAACTTTATTTCTAGTATGCCTGTATCTTTATTGTTAAAGAAACTCAATCCGTTACCTCCTGAAGCAGTTCTAAAAGCTGCTAATAGTCTTAAATATCGTGATTTTCTAATTGTTTCTTTGGTAGTAGACCAAGCTGAATTGTTTCCTGATAACTGGATTTATATTCACAGTCCCGAATTTCAGGTAGGACGAATCCAAAACTTTAAAAACTGGAGCAAGGCAATGGTTCCCGACGGCAATAAGACTTGCTTAGGGATGGAGTATTTTTGCAATCAAGGTGATCGCTTGTGGCAACTGTCAAACGAACAACTAGTAGAATTGGCTAGCCGTGAAGTAAAGGCTCTGGGATTAGTAGCCCCAGAAGTTAACATTGAAGACGGTACAGTAATTCGTCAGTTCAAAGCTTATCCTGTCTATGATGACGAGTATCGTCAAAACGTGCAGATTATTCAAGAATACATACAAAAATTTGAGAATCTACAAACTGTAGGTCGTAACGGCATGCATCGTTATAACAACAGCGACCATTCGATGTTAACTGGCTTGTTGGCAGCAAAAAACATTCTGGGGGAGAAACACGATCTCTGGAATGTCAATGTTGATCGTTCTTACCACGAAGATTTTACCAATAGTAAAGAAGCTTACTCCAATCTTAAAAATGATGCTCCTAGTTTGGACACTGCAAATTCCCAAGTATGCAGCTGAGAATAATCAGGTTTTTAGCTGTGAGCTCGATCAAATTTAGCTAGTTTATCCCAGCCAAAGATTCATATCATGACTAATCCTCTTGTCACGATCGTTATCGTTCCTCGCGAACGTTTTAGCTATACTCGCGAATCTTTAGAGAGCATTTATCACAATACAAAATTACCTTTCAAGCTAGTTTATGTAGACGGTAATTCTCCTCAAGCAATTAAAGAATATCTGAAAGCTCAAGCTAGACAAAATGATTTTGAGTTAATCAGAACTAATTATTACCTGTATCCCAATCAGGCACGCAATTTGGGTTTGGCAAAGGTTGATACAAAATATGTGGTTTTTGCCGACAACGATATTGTGGTGCAACCAGGCTGGCTGAAAGCCCTCATAGACTGTGCCGAAACAACCGATGCAGCAGTTGTTGGTTCTTTAATGTGTCAATACGAACCAATCCATAAAGAAATTCATTGTGCTGGGGGAGAGTCTCGTATCGTCGTTGATATCAAGGGTAGAAGGCGAATGCGGGAAAAAATGTATCAGCAAGGTCATGCCACAGATAAGTTGCGATCGCAAATGCAGCGGAAGGAAACCGAACTGTGTGAATTTCACTGTATGCTTGTCCGTACTAGTATCTTCGAGAAATTGGGCTATTTTGATCAACAAATGCTCAATACCAAAGAGCATATTGATTTCTGCTTGGGCGTCATCGAAGCGGGTTACAAGGTTTATTTTGAGCCAGATAGTATAGTTACCTATGTCCCTGCTGTTCCCCTATATTGGAGCGACCTACACTATTATATGCTCCGCTGGAGCGATGAATGGGAAACTCGAAGCTTGATTCATCTGCGTCAAAAATGGAATTTGGCAGAAGACAGCTATTTCAAGCAAAAGCAGAAGGCATTGGGTTGGCGACGCAGAGATACGATCCTTTCTCCTGTGGTTGATAAATTAACCTTTGGTACTAGCAATAGATTCTTAAAAAAACTAGTGATGTTTGGTTTATTAGCACCAGTGGAAAAAGCTTTAAATCATTATTTAACTCTTCGCTACGAGCAAGCTCATCAGCAGAGACAAAAGCAGAGTTTATCGCTAAAGCAAGCCGATACTAAGGAACTAGTTCCTCGTTGATCTATGAAAATTCTTTTGATTCATGATATCGGAACCGCCACAGGAGGAGCAGAATTACAGATGCTTTCTTTACGCCAAGGACTACGAGATTTAGGTCACGATGTGAGATTGTTTTCTAGTTCGGCAACTCCAGTAGAAGACAGTGAATTACTATCCGACTATAGCTGTTTTGGCACTAACACTTTACTACAGGTATTATCCCAAACCATCAATCCCAGTGCTTATTTTAAATTACGCCAAATTCTCCAGGAATTTCAGCCCGATGTCGTCCACGTCAGAATGTTTCTTTGGCAAATGTCTCCAGCAATTTTGACTTTACTCAAAGACATTCCCTGTATTTATCAAACCGCAGTTTATAAGGCGATTTGTCCCCTAGGAACAAAAACATTACCCAATGGGATTGATTGTCATAGCAAACCTGGAACAATCTGTATGAGCAATGGTTGTCTTACTCCCCAGTCTTGGGCGGTGTTAATGGTGCAACATAAACTATGGTCATACTGGCGAGATGCCTTTGATGTGATGGTTGCTTTGAGTCAGGGGATGAAGCAAAAACTAGAAGCAGCGAAAATTGAATCTGTTGAAGTAGTTTATAACGGTGTCCCTCTTAAAAAGAAACTATCTCTCTTAAACCAAGTTCCAACAGTAGTATATGCAGGTAGATTAGTATCAGAAAAAGGGGTAGATATACTATTAAAAGCCTTTGCCAAAACCCTAGCTCAAGTGTCCCAGTCAAAACTTGTAATTGCCGGTGATGGTGCAGAAAAAAATCACTTGCAGGCTTTGAGCCAAAAATTAGGAATTGATAATGCTGTCACTTGGTTAGGCTATTTACCCCAAGAGGAAATGGAACAGCACTTTGCCGGTGCGTGGGTACAAGTAGTTCCCTCTCAGTGGGCAGAGCCTTTTGGTAATGTTACCACTGAAGCCATGATGCGTGGTACTGCGGTAATTGCCTCGGCGGTGGGGGCACAACCAGAAATTGTACTCGATCGCAAAACAGGGTTTTTGGTGTCACCTTTTGGAGATGTTGACTCCTGGAGCAAAAAATTAATTTCTTTGTTGTCTAACCGTGACTTAGCAATCAATATGGGCAACATGGGACGCGATCGCGCTACCAGTAATTTTAGCGAAAATGCCCGTAATCAGAGGTTTTTAGAGATCTATCATCGCCTAATAACTAAATATGTATCTGACAACAAATTCTCTAAAAAATCATTATTCAACGTTTAGTCAAAGCAGAGGGAAAGTTAGTCATGACCCCAAAATCTTCTCCGAGGCACTTTAATACTGACGTTCTGACTGTCAATCTAAATCATAGGACTTTAACTATTATTGAGTTAATGTCGCTGATCTTGAGTTCTATAATTGCGATCGCGGCTACAAAAGCTGGCAGGGGTTATTGTCTAGACACAGAACATCTACAGTCGAAATTATCAAGAGTATTAAAACTTTCAACAATAGTGTAGGTCAGTTAGAACAGTAAGTAATTAATAATTAATCATTGACCCCACGCAGGATATTTAGAAATAGCTTGAATACCTGGCAGCAAGATCAATCAATAGCTCCATAAATTATTTAACTCTTAAACTTTTTTCTTTTAACAAGTACTAATACTAATAGATTATTTTGTCGCAATTGAAATTATATCTGGTTTTTAGATTTTTAGCATCATTTTGAGCGTATTATATATACATTTTTTCATCAATCAGAAGTCAAAGGAAGAGCTAAACAGATAAATACAAAGCCACTAAACTTTTATTTTGATTTGCTTACTTATCCTTTTGCCAAGCTTTTCAATAGCATGATTTTTTGCTTTCAGGTCTATTTTTTATCTTCTAGACATTTAATATTGCAAAATTTATCTGAAAAAAGATTATTTTAAATTTAAAAAATGCATAATTCATCAACAAAATTATTGTGCTATGTATAACCAAACAGAAAAATACAAAACAAGTAAAAAAAGCAGAATAATAAATTTACTATTGATAACAGTAACGATAGTTTCAATTGTTGGTATGATCGTCGATCTACACCATACTTTGGTTTACCCAGGAACAGATTTGAGAAATAGGGTTGTAGGAGCGAGATTAATGCTTAAGGGAATAGATCCTTATTTCTTCAAATGGCACCCAGGACTATCAGCAAAGTTTTACGATCCATTTGACAATCCCATCGAGTTATTATCTAAACTTAGTGTTCCTCCCACTGTTTTAGTTTTGCACTCAATCATGGCGGGACTATCTTACATACAGCAAAAACTCATATGGTTAATAGTCCAATGGAGTGCATTCATCGGTACTATCTTAATCTTTATCAAAACCAGTAATTCTCGGCACGAAACTAAGTTAATACTTATTATTAGTGCTTTTTTTGCGAATAGCTTATTTTGGCGTTTTCATATAAATTCAGGTCAAATATATATCATTTATGTTTTTTTGTTGGCAATAGCTTGGTTTTTCTTGAAAGAAATAGCAAAATATAATGATATGATTAGTGGCTTTTTTGTTGGAGTAACATCTAGTCTCAGACCTTCTTTTATTTTATTTTTTATACCTTTTATTTTCCGTCAAAAATATTCATTCTTATTAGGCGGATTACTCGGTTTGCTATCTAGTATATCTTTATCATATAAAGTAGCTGGAGACTTGATTTGGGAAAAATATATTTTGACTATGTTGGGAATGACTGGATTGATAGACCTCAATACATACTTATCCCCTGAAGCAAAAACCCTACCCAGCGAAGATATCGTTTACCCAAAAATCATCGAAGGATTTGATTCAAGCATTAGAAATCCCTTGGAACAGCATTTAGACAATACTTCTTTTTATGATATATTAAATGCTTTATATTTACCCCACAAACGCTATATTTTAGTCATTGGATTTATTACTTTTCTTGTATTTGTCTCTGTATTTATTACTAAATATTTATTCCCAAAAAAGCCTGTCGAGCATTTATTTTTATTTGGCTCTTTGATCTGCTTGATTAGCGACTTCTTTATTCCCGTTGGCAGATATTCATATTATGATATACAAATGATATTACCTTTATTAATCATCATTAATCAAACAGAAACTACATATTTAGTCAGAAGTAAAAATAATATTTTTTTACTATCTGGATTATTACTAAGCACAGTAGGTTTTGTGATTGTACCAAGAGCATTATTTTTTAGCGTTTTTCTGATAATATTTTATATTTTGATTACATCTAGTTGGATTTTTAAACAAACAAATATCCCAGGCGTTTTTTAAACAACTTTTATAATTTGCGTTGCTTTTAGTTTCTGCTTTAGTTTGATGTTAGTGAAAGTGATCGCTTATTCAGGTTCACCTAATTTGTTTCTAAATATAGGTTCTCCATAATCTTGTTCGAGTTTATTTATGGTTTCTCCATTCAGGGAAAATCTAACTATTCTGGGATTGCCTAAATAAAATGTATAGTATTCTGCCGAATAATTAGCAGCAGCTACTTTACGATAAGCAATATCCGACCAAGGTATTAGTAACGCAGGAAAACGATTTAGAGGATCGATAGACATACTGGGTTGAGAAAAATAAAGTCCATCGTCAGAAACCCCTATTCCCAAATTAGCAAAAGCCGCACTACCATTTTTATTTTCTCTTTTAAATATTATTCGTTGATTTTCTGTAATTAAAAATGTTCTAGGTAACTTGCTTTCTGTGCGATATTTTTCTGATAATTTTTGCCAAGCACTAATATCGGACATAAACCAATAAAGTGCAAAAACACCTGTAAATAAAAAGATAATACCTCTAATTAACTCGAACATAACTTTTTCGATCGCATTTGATTAAGTTGAATGTAAAACAAATTTTTGCTTCAAACCCACTACAAGATATTCCCATAGCCTTATTTTGTGAATTTACTTACAATCATAGGTATATATAAAGAAATTTTAAGCATCAGGGTATGTGAAACGGATTGTTGTGATCGCTCTTTAAATAAAGTTAATTACTTTCAATATCAGAAAGGGCTTGTTTTAAGATTTCTTCTTGTTCCACTGTATTGGTATTTGCAGGAATAGTAATCACATTTTGTTTTGGTCTCGGTTTAAGTTCATTTAAAGCCTCTTTATCATCACGGTTGTCCAAAAGATATTGTTTTAATTCGCTTTTAGTCATTGATTTATATCTCGTCACCTATTTCCACCTCTACCATTGAATCTGAATATATCGATTGAGTTTGGGACTATATTAGCGATCTCATTTATCCCAAATTCCATTCTTCGCCTTTACTCTAAAATTTCCTTACAATCATAGGTAAGGATATATAAAGAAATTTTAAGCACAAGAGTATATGAAACGGATTGTTGCGATCGCAGGGTTTGAATCTTTTAACGCTAACCTCTATCTTCATGCTGGTGAGATGGCAATGGCGCGATGTGAGGGGTTGGAAGTAAGCTTTTTTAGCGATCGCGATATTACCGCTAAACCAGATGAAGTAGAAACTGCGCTACAGTCTGCGGATGTCTTTTTTGCTAGTTTAGTATTTGACTACGACCAAGTTATCTGGTTGAGAGAGAGAGTTCAAGATATTCCCATTAGGCTGGTGTTTGAGTCCGCTATAGAATTGATTAGTTTGACTCAATTGGGCAAATTTGTCATTGGCGATCAACCAAAGGGAATGCCCAAACCCGTTAAATTTATCCTCAGTAAGTTTGGTAATAGCAAAGAAGAAGATAAGCTAGCTGGTTATATTAGCTTTTTAAAAACAGGTCCTAAATTACTTAAATATATTCCTGCCAAAAAAGTACAGGACTTACGTAACTGGTTAATTATCTATGGCTATTGGAATGCTGGCGGGACAGAAAATGTTGCTTCTATGTGTTGGACGTTAGCCGAGAAATATCTCGGTTTAACTGTCGGCGAAATACCCGAACCCATAGAAACTCCCAACATGGGTCTATTACACCCTGAATACCAAGGATATTTCACCTCCCCTCAGGATTATTTGAATTGGTATTATAACAATGTACTGACGAACGGTGCCTCGCCCCAAGCAGTCATTGGCATATTGCTATACCGCAAGCACGTCATTACTAAACAACCCTACATCCCCCAAATAATTAAACATTTTGAATCCCAAGGACTGATTCCCCTCCCCGTATTTATCAACGGTGTTGAAGGACATGTTATTGTGCGCGACTGGCTGACTACCGACTACGAACAACAACAAAGACAACAGGGTCATAAAGAAATTCTCTCTCTGAAAGACGATGCGGTTAAAGTAGATGCGATTGTTTCTACCATAGGTTTTCCCTTAGTTGGAGGTCCTGCGGGATCGATGGAAGCGGGGAGACAGGTAGAAGTAGCTAAACGCATACTCACTGCCAAGAATATACCTTATATAGTTGCTGCACCTTTACTCATTCAAGATATCCATTCCTGGACACGCCAGGGAATTGGCGGTTTACAAGGTGTGGTGCTATATTCCTTGCCCGAATTAGATGGGGCGATCGATACTATTCCTTTAGGTGGTTTAGTCGGCGAAGATATCTATCTCGTACCTGAAAGGTTACATCGCCTGACTAACAGAGTTAAAAAGTGGGTTGGATTACGCCACAAACCTACCCCTGCCAGAAAATTAGCAGTTATTTTATATGGCTTTCCACCTGGATATGGCGCAACTGGGACAGCAGCATTATTAAACGTTCCCAAGAGCTTATTAAACTTTCTCCAGGCTTTAAAAGCACAAGGTTATGACGTGGGAGAGTTACCCGAAGACGGTGAAAATATTATCAAGCAGGTAAAAGAAGCCGACGAATCAATCACTCCAGTAAACCAAGTCAACGTTCGTACTCTAGAAAAATGGCTAGGCTACTTGCAAACCAATAGAGTCGAAAAACAGTGGAAATCCCTAACTGGAACAGGAATTAAAACCTCTGGTGATGAATTTCAAATCGGTGGGATTCAATTTGGCAATGTCTGGATTGGCGTACAACCGCCTTTAGGCATTGCTGGAGATCCGATGCGGTTGATGTTTGAAAAGGATTTAACCCCACATCCCCAATACACCGCTTTCTATAAGTGGTTACAAAATGAATATTCTGCTGATGCGATCGTTCACTTTGGCATGCACGGTACAGTGGAATGGTTGCCAGGATCTCCTTTGGGTAATACGGGTTATTCTTGGTCGGATATTTTATTGGGGGATATTCCCAATCTTTATATTTATGCAGCTAATAATCCCTCAGAATCTATTTTGGCAAAGCGTCGTGGTTATGGTGTCTTAGTTTCCCATAACGTTCCTCCTTATGGTCGGGCGGGTTTATATAAGGAATTAATCGCGCTGAGGGAGTTGATTGGAGAGTATCGCGAGGATACTGAAAAGAACTATGCTCTGCGAAATATTATTTGTCAGAAGATTGTCGATGCTGGATTAGAGAAAGACTGTAAGTTTGAAGAGGGATTAAAACAGGGTATTGATTTTACTGTCGAAAATGCCAAATTATTTAGCAAAAACGTTATTAACCAATATTTTGTAGCTGTATATGAATACTTACAGGTATTGGAACAGCGCTTGTTTTCTTCTGGTTTGCACGTATTAGGACAAAAGCCAAATCCAGAACAGTTGCGCTCGTATTTAGAGGCGTATTTTGATGGAGAATTATCGGAAAGTGACATTGATGGAATTGTTTCACGCAAAGACGCAAAGACGCAGAGTAGGGACGAAGGGCTTTCGCCCAAATTTGAGGAAGGAGAGAGAATCAAAGATCTTTTGAAACAGAATACCGATGAAATGACCAACCTATTGCGGGGATTAAACGGGGAATACATACCCCCTGCCCCTGGAGGAGATTTATTGCGGGATGGTAGCGGAGTATTGCCTACTGGTAGAAATATTCATGCTTTAGATCCTTATCGCATGCCTTCTCCTGCTGCTTATGAAAGAGGTCGAGAAATAGCAAAAAAAATTATCCAGCAAAATTTGGAAGAAAAAGGCGCATATCCCGAAACCGTGGCAGTAATGTTGTGGGGATTAGATTCGATTAAAACTAAGGGCGAGTCTTTGGGAATTTTACTTGAACTTGTAGGTGCCGAACCCGTCAAAGAAGGTACAGGGCGCATTGTCCGCTATGAATTAATTCCTATAGAAGAAGTGGGACATCCCCGCATCGATGTCTTAGCCAACCTATCTGGTATCTTCCGCGATACCTTTGTCAATATTATTGAGTTGTTAGACGATTTATTTAGAAGGGCAGCAGAAGCCGAAGAAACAGAAGAAAATAACTATATTCGCAAACATTGTTTGGCATTAGAAGCCAAGGGAGTAGCCAATGCCAGCGCAAGAATGTTTTCTAACCCTGCTGGCGATTTTGGTTCATTAGTTAATGATCAAGTAGTAGATAGTAATTGGGAAACTAGTGACGAACTTGCAGATACTTGGAAAAACCGTAACGTCTTTAGTTACGGACGTAAAGACAAAGGACAAGCCAGACCAGAAGTACTCACGCAATTATTGTCAACCAGCAGTCAAATCGTCCAAGAAATCGACTCGGTGGAATACGGCTTAACCGACATTCAGGAATATTATGGCAATACTGGCGGATTAAAACTAGCTGCGGAAAAACAAAGCGGACAAGAAGTAATGGCATCCTTTGTCGAAAGCTTCTCCAAAGATACCAATCCCCGCAAGCTAAAAGATTTACTCCGCATGGAATACCGCACCAAACTCCTTAACCCAAAATGGGCAGAAGCAATGGCGGATCAAGGTTCGGGTGGGGCATACGAAATCTCCCAACGCATGACGGCTTTAGTTGGTTGGGGAGGTACAGCTAATTTTAAAGACGACTGGGTATATGACCAAGCTGTAGACACTTATGCCCTAGATGCAGAAATGGCAGCCAAGTTACGAGAAGCCAATCCTGAAGCCTTCCGTAATATTGTCGCACGAGCGATCGAGGCTAATGGAAGGGGTTTATGGAATGCCGATGAAGAGAAGTTAAATGAGTTGAGAGAGTTGTATCAGTCTACTGAGGATGAACTGGAAGGCATTTTGCCAAAATAGCTTTTGCCAAAGCAATCGATATACTTTTCCCATAATGAAAATTCAGACAAAATGGGCACATTGATTATCTTAAAAAATATTTAAAAAATATCTTGTCAACTTAGTTAAGTAGCATAAAAGTAACTAACCGTATCTAATTGATTATCGGTTCAAGATATATAACAATATGCCAGCAAGTTTCATCAACAACTCAGATAATATATTTTCATTTGACAATCATAGTTAAAAATAATGTCACCAGAAATTTTTGTTGAGGTTGTGACAAATCTCCTCTGAAGACAATAAGCTTTGTATAATTATTTTAATGCTATCCATTGCACAGTAATCTTTCAACACTTTTACCTTAATTGAATAGATAGCTTTTTTTCTCGCTGCCAAAAATTGTCCTAACTATTGTAAAATTCTTTAACTCAGTATCAATTCATTGATCACAACTGACCAATAATCGTCAAAGCGATCAAACTTCACCATCCTGCAACAACTAAATAAAAAAACAGTCTCGCATCATTGCCTGGTGCAACAGTTTTTGATACTGTCTTGAACTAATCACATAAGAACCAAATCGTTCTAAATGAGGATTTTGTAATTGAGCATCAAAGAATACATACTGTTTAACTCTCAAGTGTTCTACCAATTTCACCATTGCCACTTTAGAGCCTTCAGGAATGCGATAAAACATTGACTCCCCGATAAATGCACCTCTAAGAGCAATACCTAGTATTCCTCCCGCTAATTTATCTCCCTGCCAAGTTTCAAAACTATGCGCCCAACCAGCCTGATGTAAAGCCAGATAGATCTCTAACAGCTCATCAGAAATCCAGGTACTATCGCGATCAGCACATCCCTCACAAACTGACTTAAAATCACGGTTAATCGCCACAGAGAAACGATCTTGGTTAAGCATTCTTTGTAAAGATTTTGGATAGCGGAAGCGATCGTCTAGGGGGATTAGGGTACGCTGACGACTAGAATACCAATCCAACTGGTTATCGTCCCCCGCCATTAAAAAATATCCCTGGCTATATCCTTCAATAATGGAATAAATATCAGATTTCATACTTTTAT